>JAICEW010000223.1 GCA_025923995.1 Vicinamibacteria bacterium
CCGCCATGTCGGCGTCGCGCCTGTCCAGCCAGGCCAGCAGGTAGTCGACCCACGTGCTGAAGGCCGCGATGCGCGGGAAGTGGTCCCTCATCTCGATCAAGAGCTCGCGCGCCTCCGCGCGACGCCCGGCCAGACCCAGCCCGATGACCCGGATCCCCTCGTTCCCGCCGCCCTGGGGCGTCTGCCCGGCGGACATCAGCCGCTCGATGTCGCCCGTCATCAGCACGGTCTGCTCGTAGCTGGTCGGGACGTTGGGGTCGAGCCGGCGCGCCTCCTCGTGCGCCGCGATCGCCTCGTCGTAGAGCCCGCAGTAGCGCGCCGCGTGGACGATGCCGGCGAACAGCTCGGGGTCGTTGCCGTGGCGGGCGGCCTCGCCCAGCAGCCGCACCAGGGCCGTCTCCGCGCGGCCCATGTCGGCCTCGAGCTGTGCGTAGTACTTGTGCGCGACCGTGAGGCGCGGGTTGAGCGCGAGCGCGCGGCGGAACGCCTCTTCCGCGCGGGCCTCGCTGTCGGCCGATCCCTCGATGAACTTGCCGATCACGCGATGGCAGCGCCCCAGCTGCGCCCAGGCCGGCGCGAAGCGGTCGTCGAGCTCGAGGCAGCGCTCGTACAGCTCGCGCGCCTGGAGGAGGTGCGCGTAGTCGCGCGCCAGCTCGTTCGCGCGCAGGTACATCTCGTACGAGTTGCGCTGCGGGGCGTACGGCGTCGGGGTGGAGTCGATCCCGCTCGAGACCACCTCGGCCCGGTCCGCCGCCGGACCCAGCTCGGCGGCGACGCCGCGCGCCACGTCGTCCTGCAGGCGGAACAGGTCCACGAGCGACGCCTGCACCGTGTGCGACGAGACGATCGTCCCGCCGGGCGTCTCCACCACCTGGACGGCCACGCGGAGCTGGTCGCCCGCGCGCAGCAGCGTGCCCATCACCACGCGGTCGACGTCGACCTCGGCCGCCAGCGCCTTGAGGTCCGGCGCCTCGCCCGCGAAGCGGGCCGCGGTGGCGCTGGACCGCACGATCAGCGACCGGTTCGACGACAGCGACGTCGCGATGGCGTCGGGCAGGCTGAAGGCCAGGAAGTCGATCTCCGGATCCGGGCGCAGGACGCGGAACGGGAGCACCACGATGCGGGTCAGCGTGCGGGCCAGGACCGGGGTGTCGTCGCCGGCCCCGCCGCCGATGGTGCGCAGCTCCGCCGCCATGGCGGCGGCCGTCTGGGGACGCTCGTCGGGCCGCTTGGCCAGCGCCTTGCGGATGACGCGATCGGCGGCGGCCACGGCGGGGGAGCCCGTGAGTGCGGGCGGCTGCTCGTACAGCGTGCCGTGCAGGACCTCGACCACCGTGCGCCCGGCGAAGGCGGGCCGGCCCGCGAGCATCTCGAACAGGATGGCGCCGGCGGCGAAGAGGTCCGTCCGCGCGTCGATCGCGTCGCCGGTCACCTGCTCGGGCGCCATGTACCGCGGCGTGCCCACCAGCATCCCGGTGCGCGTGAGGTCGGAGTCGGATCCGATGGAGCGCGCGATCTCCGGGTCCGTCGGACGGGCCAGGCCGAAGTCCAGCAGCTTGACGCCGTGCGGCGTCAGGAACACGTTCGACGGCTTGAGGTCGCGGTGCACGATGCCGCGGGCGTGCAACGCCTCGAGCGCCGCCAGCATGCCCAGGCCGATCGGCATCGCCTCCGTGACGCTGAAGGCGCCGCGGGTGAGCCGCTCGGAGAGGGGCTCGCCCTCGAGCAGCTCCATGGCGATGAACAGCTCGCCGTTCTCCTCGCCGATCTCGTACAGCTGGCAGACGTTCGGGTGGTTGACCGCGGCGGCCGCGCGGGCCTCGCGCCAGAAGCGCCTGCGGGCCGTGTCGTCCTTGGCCAGCGCGGACATGGTCTTGAGCGCGACCGTCCGCTCCAGCCTCTCGTCGCGCGCGGCGTAGACGACGCCCATTCCGCCTTCGCCCAGCTTGCGCGCGACCGTGTAGTGGCCGATGCGCGACGGCGAGGCCTCGGGGAGCGGCGTGGCGATCGCCCCTCCGGCCTGCGGAGACGGGGTGCCGCCCCTGACCCAGTCGTAGAGGGCGCGCAGCCGTCCCCGGCGCGCATTGTCGTCCGGATCCTTTTCCGCCACGGGCGTTTCGATCATACCGCCTGGGGCGACGGGCGCGTCCATCCGCACACGCCTGCTGGTGTGCGAGCTAGGGCGCGGGGTCGCCCTCGCGAGCCACGCCGATGCGGCAGAAGACGCCGCCGAAGTCCACGTCGTAGCCCGGTGTCGCCGGGTCCTTCGGGTCGCCGCTGCCGCGGTCGACGATGTTGAAGGGGAAGCCGGGCCCGTGGACGCGGACGGGCGTGCCCTCCGGCACGAACAGGTCGACCATGTGGAAGACGCCGTGGATCTTGAGCCTCACCCGCGTGCTCGGCTTCGGCAGGTGCAGGTCGGCTCCGATGAACGCGCCCTCGAGCGTGGCGCCGGCCACCTGGCCGCGCCCCAGGTCGAAGCGGCCGCCGATCATCGCGCCCTTGATCTCGAGCGTGACCGGCAGCGCCTCGGGCACGCCGAGCTCCCAGCGGCTCAGGCGCCCCGGACGGACGTTGTCCCAGCCGTGGTCCCCTGGATTGAGCGTCACCGTGGCCTTGCCCTCTTCCACCTTGGTCTCGACGCGGGCCTTGTTCGCGCGCGAGCCCTGCCGCCCCTCGACCAGCGCGCCGTCGCCCGGCCGGGTCGTCAGGTCGAGACGGGACGAGGCGAAGGACGCGCGCAGCGTGAGCGCCTTCGCATCCTGCGGCCGTGCCTCGGACACGGGAACCCAGGGGCCCGGCGCGTTGTCCAGCCGTCCGCCGGCCACGCCGGCCATCGTCGTCAACACGATGATCGGGCCCAGCAGCATGAGCCACGCGACGCGCGTGCGCTCGACGGCGATGCGCAGCCCGCCCGTCACCAGGAGGATCGGCCAGAGCGTGAGGGCGTCGTACCAGAACGTCCAGGGCAGGTGACCTGTGGTGTTGAGGAGGACGAAGACCCCGAGCCCGATGAGGAGCAGGCCGTCGGCCAGCCGGCGCCAGTCGGTGCGCCGGCGTGGGGCCGGTCGAGGGTCGCCATCGGCCAGCAGGATGTCGCGCTCGGACATGGTCCCCTGTCTCCTTCCGCAATAGCTTACGGCCGGGCGCTGGGGGCCGTTCCGTGCGCGACCGTCACCCACCGACCCTCGGCGGGCATACGCCGAAAACAGCGGGCGAACGCTAGGGAGCCGCCTTCACGGGCGCGGATTCCGGCGCGCGGAGCGCCATCCCGGCGAACCACCCGTTGCGATAGCGCCGGTACCCGTCCACCTGGTCGCCGCGGACCTGGAAGCGCAGCTCCACCGAGGGGTCGTCGGACTGGACGAAGACGTCGCCGCCCTGCGGCACGTAGCGGGCGCCCGCGCGCCGTCGCGCGTCGAGCACGGTCAGCGCGTGGGGGTCCGACGCGAAGCGCACGCGCTGCACGCCCGCGCGGTACTCGCCGGCGAACCGCCGCGCGTCCGGCGGGACCACGTCGGGTGCGGGAGCGGCCGTCGTCGACGCGAAGAACAGCCGCGCGATGCGCTCCTCGATGTCGGTCGCGGTGACGGCGGCGTTGGCCCGCTCGGTGTTGAGCAGCACGACGATCGTGAGGTCCTCGTCCGGGTAGCGCGCGAGCACCGCCTTGTTGCCCTGGCCCCCGCCCGTGTGGCCCAGCTTGCGACGGCCCGCGGTCGACCCCATCCGTGTGCCCAGGCCGTAGTCGGCCTCGAGCGCTCCCGGCACACGCGCGGGGGTGCGCATCTCCCGCAGCATGGCCGGCCCGATCACGCGGCCGTCCTCCAGCGCCTGGCTCCAGCGCACGAGGTCGACGGCCGTCGAGCACAGCCCGCCCGCGGCGAAGAAGTGGGCCTTGGTCCAGTACGGCGTGGGCGAGAGGCGCCGTCCGCCCGAGAGGTAGTCGCGGGCCCGGCCGGGCACCATCGTGCCGTCCTCGCAGTAGCCGGTGCCGGTGAGGCCCAGCGGCGCCAGCAGGTCGTCGCGCACGAAGGCCGCGTAGTCGCGGCCGGTCACGTGCTCGATCACGAGGCCGAGCAGCGAGTAGTTGTAGTTGCTGTAGTCCCAGGCCTCGCCCTGCGCGTGGGCGGTCCCTCCGCGCTTCAGCACGCTCAGGGCGGCGGAGCGCGGCGCGGGTCCGCCGCGTGTCAGGCCCGAGGTGTGGTCGAGCAGGTGGCGCAGCGTCAGCGCGCCGATCCGGGGCCGCGCGTCGGGGAAGAAGCGGCTCAGCGGATCGTCGAGCCCGAGGCGGCCCTGCTCGGCCAGCCGCAGGATGAGCGCGGACGTGAACATCTTGCTGACCGACGCGACCGGGTACGACGTCTCCGGACCCGCGGGGACCCCGCCCTCCAGGTCGGCGGAGCCGTAGCCCCTCGCCAGGACCGTCTCGCCACGCGCGGACACCGCGATCGACAGGCCCGCGATCGGCCCCAGCCGGAGCGAGTCGGCCGCGAGCGCCTCCACCGCCGCGATGAAGGCGGTGTGGTCCCGCACCGGAGTCGGCGTGACGACGGGCGGCGGAGCCGCAGCGGCGGCCGGCTCGCGTGCGCACGCGCTCCCGGTCAGGACCGCTAAGAGCGTCACGCCCGCCGCGGTCGGGCCGTGCGGCAGTCTCATGGCTCCCTATGATCCGCGATTGCGGCCCGACGTGCGCGCCGCCGACTCAACATGTTCCGGAACATGTTGAGTGATCGCGACTCAACCAGCCGCGCGGCCGGTTCGGCGTGTGCGTTTCGACGATGGCGCCGCCAGCAGCGCGCGAATCGTGTACGCGAAGCGGCGCGTGAACCACTCGAGTGTTCGCCGCCGCGAAGCGGTACACGTGAGCGCGCGACCATCGGCGCCCCGTTCGCGCCCCGCGCGTCGTACCATCCGCGCCTGCACTCATGAACGACACGCGGGGGAGCGAGGCGGCTCTCGGTTCCGGCCTTCCGGCGACGCCGGGACGTCTGCCGGCCTGGTCCGTGGCGGAGCTGCCCGCTCCACCGCCGTTCGGGCCGCGCAACCTGCTCAAGGTGATCGGGCCGGGCGCGATCATGGCCGCCACCTCGATCGGCGGCGGCGAGTGGCTGGTGGGCCCCGCGGTCGCGGTCAAGTACTCGACCGGCATCTTCCTGATCGCCACCGTCGCCATCGCGCTGCAGGTGGTCTTCAACCTGGAGGCCATCCGCTACACGCTCTACACGGGCGAGCCCATCTACGGCGGCATCATGCGCATGTGGCCGGGCCCGCGGTTCTGGGCGGCGTTCTACTCCGTGCTCGGCTTCTTCCAGCTCGGCTGGCCGGCGCTCGCGGGCAGCGCCGCCGCGACGCTGCTGGGAGCGTGGATGGGACGCATGCCCGGCGCGGCGGACCAGCCGGCGCTGGCGACGATCGCCGGCGCGCTCGTCGTCGCGGTGGTCCTGATCCTCTCCTTCGGAGGCACGGTCGAGCGCATGCTCGAGCGCTTCGCGTGGACGATGCTGGCCGTCGTGTTCGTGTTCCTGGTCGGGGTCAACGTGGCCGTGGTGCCGGCGGCGCACTCGTGGGAGACGCTGCTCGGCTTCTTCCGCTTCTCCGGCCTGCCGCGGCCCATCGACTGGATGCTCATCGGCGCGCTGGCCGCGACCGCCGGCTCCGGCGGCATGGGGAACCTGACCGTCACCAACTGGATCCGCGACAAGGGGTTCGGGATGGGATCGCTCGTGGGGGCCATCCCCAGCGCCGTGGGCGGCCATGCCGTCCCGCTCTCGCGCGTGGGGACGGTGTTCGTGGCCGAGGGCGCGAACCTCGCGCGCTGGCGGGAGTGGCTGCGCTACGTGCACGCCGACCAGGTCTGGGTCTGGGGACTCTTCTGCTTCGTCGGCATGTACCTGAACGTGAACCTGGCGACGGCGCTCATCCCGGCGGGCACGGACATGCAGGGGCTGGCGGCGGGCGCGTACCAGGCCGAGCACCTGCGCCGGATCTGGCCGGCGCTCTGGTTCCTCACGCTGTTCAACGGGTTCTGGATCCTCTTCAAGACCCAGCTGGGCAACACCGACATCCTCGTGCGCACGGTGGCCGACGCGGTGTGGATGGCGAGCCCCGACACGAAGCGCCGGTACTCCATCCGGACGGTGTACTACGCGGTGCTGGTCGCGTTCTCGCTGTGGGCCGTGGTGGCGCTGCGCCTGGCCTCGCCGTTCGAGCTCTTCAAGGTGCTCGCCAACATGGCCGGCGTGGTGCTCGCGATCGCGGGCGTGCAGGTCTTCCTGGTGAACAGGCGCTTCCTCCCACGCGCCCTGCGTCCCAGCGTCTGGCGCGAGGGCGCGCTCCTGCTGTGTTCCGCGTTCTACGCGTTCTTCGCCTGCCTGGCCCTGCGCAGCCTGCTCGGCTGACGCGCGCGGCAGGGGCCGTGACAGCCCTGCCACATCGCGGCTTCGTTCTTGCTACTCACCCGCTCCGACGTTTTCGAAGGCGGGCGCCGGGTCAATGGGGACCGGGTGGCTCCGTGGGCGGAAACTCAATCGGAGGGGGCACTTGCGGTTCACGGACGCGAGCGGGGCAGCGGACGGACCGGTCGGAGGAAGCAGGGCGAGCCACGGCCTGCACCGGCTGGGGCAGGGCACTGCACGAATTGGTGCGCCCGCTGCGGGCGCCCGCGTGCGGCTCGACGGGAAGTTCTTCCGCCTCGACGACCGCAAGTTCTGGCTGAAGGGGGTCACGTACGGACCCTTCGAGCCGCGTGCCGACGGGGCGCATCTGCCCGAGCAGCATCAGCTCGAGGCCGACCTGCGGCAGATCTCCGGCCTGGGCGCCAACACCGTCCGCGTCTACCACGTCCCGCCGCGCTCGTTCCTCGACGCCGCGCAGGCGTTCGGGCTCAAGGTGCTCGTGGACGTGCCGTGGTCGAAGCACCGCTGCTTCCTCGACAGCCGCGAGGACCGCGAGACCGGCCTGCGCGCGGTGCGCGAGGCCGCGCGGGCGACGAAGGGGCACCCAGCGCTCCTCGCCCTGTCCGTCGTCAACGAGATCCCGCCCGACGTCGTGCGCTGGCTCGGGCGCGAGAAGGTCGAGGCCTTCATCGACGAGCTCGTGGGCGTCGCGAAGCAGGAGGACCCGGACGCGCTGGTGACGTTCGCGAGCTTCCCCTCGACCGAGTACCTGCATCCGAGGTCGGTCGACTTCCACCTCATGAACGTGTACCTGCACAAGCGGGAGAAGTTCCGCGCGTACCTCCAGCGCCTGCAGAACCTGGCGGACGAGAAGCCGCTGGTGCTGGGCGAGTACGGCATCGACTCGCTGCGCAACGGCGAAGCGGAGCAGGCGGAGCTGCTCGCGATGCACGTCGAGGAGGTGTTCGGCAACGGCCTGGCCGGCACCTGCTGCTTCGCCTACACGGACGAGTGGTTCACGGGCGGCCACCCGATCACGGACTGGGCGTTCGGCCTGGTGCGTCGGGACCGGTCGCTCAAGCCGGCGTTCCACCGGGTCGCGAGCGTGTATCGCGCGGAGAGCCCGCTGCCTCCGCTGCCGCGCACGCCGAAGGTCTCGGTGGTGGTGTGCACGTACAACGGCAGCAAGACGCTGGACGGCTGCCTGGCCTCGCTGGAGAAGCTCAACTACCCCGACTACGAGGTCGTGCTCGTCAACGACGGCTCGACCGACTCCGTCCCCGAGATCGCGGCGCGCTATCCGTACATCCGCTACCACGCGCAGCCCAACCGCGGGCTGTCCGTGGCCCGCAACGTCGGGATGGAGCTGGCCGAGGGCGAGATCATCGCGTACACGGACGACGACTGCTTCGCCGACGAGGACTGGCTGTACTTCCTGGTGGCGAAGCTCCTCGAGACGGGCGCCACCGGCGTGGGCGGGCCCAACCTGCTGCCGACCACGGACGGCCCGGTGGCGGCCTGCGTGTCCGCGAGCCCCGGCACGCCCGCGCACATCCTGATCGACGACAACGTGGCCGAGCACGTGCCCGGCTGCAACATGGCGTTCTGGGCCGAGCGCCTGCGCGCGATCGGCGGCTTCGATCCCGTCTACACCAGGGCGGGCGACGACGTCGACGTGTGCTGGAGGCTGCAGGCGGAGGGTGACCAGATCGTCTTCGCGCCGGCGGCCATGGTCTGGCACCACCGGCGCGCCACCGTCCAGGCGTATCTCAAGCAGCAGCGCGGGTACGGCGAGGCCGAGGGCCTCCTCAAGCGGAAGCACCCCGAGAAGTTCCGCGGCTTCCGCGCCGACCTGTCCTGGATGGGCCGCATCTACACGCGCGCGGGCCTCGGGCTGGAGGTGGGCGAGCCGCTCGTCCACCACGGCGTGTTCGGCACCGGCATGTTCCAGACCATCTACGCGGCCCCGCAGGTGTGGTGGCCGCTGCTGGGCCTCTCGCTCGAGTGGTGGCTGGTCGCGCTCTCGCTGCTGGTGCTGGCCCCGGTCGTGAACCCGCTGGCGGTCCTGGCGGGCACGCCGGTCTCGCCGCTCGCGAACCCGCTGCTGCTGCTGCCGCTGGTCATGATCGGGACCACGCTCGGCATCGCCTGGCTGGTGGCCGGGCAGGCCAGCCCACCGGTGAGCCAGCGCCGCCGGTGGTCGCGCTTCCTGATCGCGGCCATGCACGTGGCGCAGCCGGTGGAGCGCGGCTGGGCGCGCTACAAGACGCGCTTCGAGACGATCCTGATCCCGGATGCGTTCCACGACCTGCGGGACGCGTGGCGCCGCCGCCACGCGGGCCGGCTGCTCGGACGCCGCGAGGTGTCGCTGTGGAGCGAGAACGGGATGGCCCGCGAGAAGCTGCTCGAAGGGCTCCTGCAGGTGACGGCCGAGCACCGCTGGTTCGTGCGCATCGACCCGGGCTGGGCCTCGCACGACATCCGCTTCTACGGCGACCGCTGGTGCAAGGCGGACCTGTCGACGGTGACCGAGAACCACGGCGGTGGACGGCGGCTGACGCGCGTCCGCCTGCGGCCCGCGCCCACGCTCTTCCAGAAGGCGGTGTGGATCGCGCTCGCCTACCTCCTGTTCCTGGCCTGGGGCATCTACCCGGCCGCGGCGGTCGTGCTGAGCCCGCTGGCCGCGGGCCCGCTGCTGTGGATGTGGCTCTCGGGCCGGCGGCTCAACCAGGTGGTGATGGCCAGCGTGCTGCTGGTCGCGCGCCGCCTGGACATGACGATGGTCGGCCAGCCGGACGGCCTGGACCAGGTGGACGAGGCCGGAGAGGTCGCCTTCCACGAGCCGGCCACCGGCACCGCGCGCCTGGCGACGGCGCTCGCCATCTCGCCGCTCGTGCGGCGCGCGGCGGGCCTCGCCATCGTGCGGGAACCCCAGCGGTGAGCAACGCCACCCTGGCCCCGCCCCTGGCGGCGGGGCCCATGATGCGCCGGGTGCTCGCGCACCTGAGGCCGCACCGCGCGCGCTTCGCGTCGGGCGTGAGCCTCACCATGTTCGGCATCGTCCTGGACCTCCTGAAGCCGCTGCCGCTCGCGATCGTCCTCGACGTGGTGCTGGGCGACCGCGCGTTGCCGGGGCCGCTGCAGCCGTGGCTGGGGGGCGTGAGCCCGCTGGCGCTGCTGTCGCTCGCCGCCGGCGCCATCGTGGTGGTGACCTTCGCGCGGGGCGCGTGCACCGTGGGCGCCAACTACCTGACCATCGACACCGGCCAGCGCATGGTCAACGACCTGCGCACCGCGCTCTACGCGCACCTGACCAAGCTGTCGCTGCGCTTCCATCACCAGCAGCAGACGGGCGACCTGCTCTACCGCGTGATGGCCGACACCTTCTCGGCGCAGGGCCTCGTCATGAACGGCCTGCTGCCGCTGGCCACCGCCGGCGTGATGCTGGTCGGGATGTTCGGCGTCATGGTCAGCTACGACTGGACGCTGTCCCTGGTCGCGCTGGTCGTCTGCCCGCCGCTCTACCTCGCGATCACGCGGATCAACGGGCGCATCCAGCGCCACGCCAGCGCCTCGAAGGAGGCGGAGAGCGCGCTCTACGCCCGCACCGAGACGACCATCGGCGCGGTGAAGCTGGTGCAGGCCTACGGACGCGAGGACGGCGAGGTGGCGGAGTTCCGGCGCGGCTCCGAGAAGAGCCTGCAGCTCTCGCTCAAGCTCTACAGCACGGAGACGATGTTCGGCCTGGTGGTCGACTCGGTGCTCGCGGTGGGCACCGCCGCGCTCGTCTGGCTGGGCGCGCTGCACGTGATGGAGGGCCGCATCGCCATCGGCGACCTGACCATCTTCCTGTCGTACCTCAAGGACCTCTACGGGCCGATCCAGAGCATCAGCCAGAACCTGGCCGAGATCTCGTCCTCCCGCGCCGGCCTGGAGCGCGTCTTCTCCGTGCTCGACATCCAGCCGGACATCCAGGACGCGCCCGACGCGAGGCCGCTCGACTCCGTGGCCGGCCGCGTGCGCTTCGAGGACGTGACCTTCGGCTACGAGCCGGACCGGCCGGTCCTGCGCGGGCTGAACCTCGACATCAAGGCGGGGGAGCGCGTGGCGCTCGTCGGCGAGACCGGCGCGGGCAAGACCACGCTGGCCGGGCTGGTGGCGCGCTTCTTCGACCCCCAGCAGGGCCGCGTCACCATCGACGGCCAGGACGCACGGGCGGTGAC
>JAICEW010000224.1 GCA_025923995.1 Vicinamibacteria bacterium
ACCGCCTTGCCCACCAGCTCCCCGTAGCCGGCGTCCGCGGCCACGGTGATGGTCCCGCTCTGCCCGGCCAGGGCGGGCACGTTGAACGTCAGGAGGGTGTCGGTCGCCCGGGGGTTCAGCACGACGTTCTGGGTGTGAAGCAGCGTTCCCGCCCCGCTCCAGAACCGGGCGCGCGCGCTGATCGTGCGCGTGGTCGGGTTCTGGAGGACGAGGACGGTCGTCTGGGAGCCGCCGTTGTTGAAGCGGGGGATGCGGTAGGTCGTGTCGTAGGCGCGGACGCGGTACCCGTCGCCGGCGGCGCAGCCGGTCGTGCAGGAGCCGGCGCGCACGCGCACGTACTCGCCGGTCTGGGGCGCGGAGGCGTCGTGGAGCCAGCGCAGGTGGCGCGCGCGCCCCGCGCCGGCGGCGATCGAGGCCTGAACGGAGGTCACGCCGTCCGGCGCCAGACGGTCGAGCTGCGGGCCGGCCGGAGAGCCGCCGCGGCCGAAGGCGGCGTCCACCACCACCTCGTAGGACGACCAGGCCTCCTGGCGCAGGACGTAGAGGTGGTCCGGCCCCGACGCGAAGTCGTGCCGACCGGACGCGCCGTGCGCCAGCTCCTGGTAGGGACGGGAGCCCCCGTCGTCGTCGACGATGGTCGCCCAGCCGTCGGCCTGGCCGATGTTCGCGCCGCTCGGCGACGAGAGCCGCAGCAGGAAGCGCTCGTTGGGCTCGTCCGCCGTGTCGCCGTTCACGGCGACGTTGACGGGCAGCGACGTCGTGGAGGGCCCGAAGGTCAGCGTACCCGAGGCCGCCACGTAGTCGCTCCCTGCGGTCGCGGTGCCGTTCTGGGTCCCGAACGCCACGGTGGCGGTGGTCCCGACGCCGCCCGTCCGCACCACGGTGAAGGCCGCGTTCACCGTGCCGACGTTGCCCTCCATCACGCTCACGTCCGAGAGCGCGAGCGTGCCCTGCGCCGTCGTCTGGGGCGCGATCACGAGCAGGGTGATGCTCTGCGGCGGCAGCGAGAGGCTCACGGTGCCGCCGGTGGGGGTGCCGGTCGCGGTGACGTCGGGCAAGTGGGTGATCGCGTTCGCCGACGTGAGGCGCCAGACCTGGACCGGACCCGCCGGCTGGAAGCTCGCCAGGTTGACGGTGGCCGCGGTGGCGCCGGTGAGCCGCTTCGCGACGAGCATCACCGTCAGCGCCCCGTCCCCGGTGCGGCGCGCGGCGAAGGCCGAGAGAAGGTCCGGGTTGGGCGCCACCGCCCGCACGCTCAGGTTGCCGAACGCACCGCCCGCGCCGTCGTAGTTGCGGTACATCTTGATGGCCTTGTAGGTCGGCGTGGACGTCGCCGGCGTGGCCCAGCGGGCGCCCATGTCGAGCCCCTCGCGGCCGAAGATGCCCAGGATGTCCGCCTGCGTGGTGGCGCCGTTGATGTGGCTCTCCGCGCCCCAGTTGTACTCGGTGATGGCCGTGCGCGTGCCCGGGTAGTGCTGGGAGACCCACTGCCGCATGCGCGGGACGAGCTGCACGCGGCTGCCGATCCAGCTCTCGTCCACGTAGTCCGGATCCCACAGCGACCGCGTGGAGCGGTTGCGCCGCTCCTGCATCTGCGTCGAGACGTCGTCGCTGAACTCGCCGCCCTGCGGGTAGTAGTGCAGGCTGAACACGTCCAGCAGGCGGCGGCCCGTCGCGACCTCGCGCTGGCGCATCTGGTCGAGGAGCCACGGCACGTAGTCCCAGCCCTGGTGCGCGATCTTGTCGGGCGTGTTGTTCCAGTTGCCGTTCGCGGCCGCCCACTGCTGGTCGTAACCGCTCCAGAAGTAACCGGTCCAGCCCCACTCCTCGGGCGCCACCACCAGCGCGCCGGGGTCGTTGTCCTTGATGCGGGTCGCGAAGTCGACCATCTTGTCGCGGACCTCGTCCATGCCCGCCCCGACCGGGTGCACGTCGCGGTGCGTCGCGTGCCAGATGGAGTATTCGTTGTCGAGGATGTAGTAGCGCAGGCCCCCGCTGGCGGCGGTGCCCCAGCGCGCCACCAGGTGGTCGAACCAGCCCTCGTGGAAGGCGCCGTCCGCGGGCACGTTGGCGTCGTTCTTGTCGTTGTTCTGGACGAACTGTCCGTTGCTGGCCAGGATGCCGTTGCACGCGTCGGGGTACCACTGCCAGTCGCAGTTGGTCTGGGCCCCGTACTTGGCGGCCGAGAAGCTGGCCAGCTTGCTGCGGTTGGGCCCCAGCTTGGCCACCCAGCCCACGAGCGGGATGGTGACCATCGGCTCCGAGTTGCCCGCGCGGGTCTCGGCGATGAAGTCGTCCACGTCGTCGCCCGGCGTGGCGCTGGCGTACGCGATGCTCTGGTAGAACCAGTCGTTGCCCCGGTTGTCCGCGTTCTGCTGCCAGTTGTAGCGGCTGGTGTTGTTGCCGCCGCGGCGGTGCGCCGGCATGCGCAGGTCGAGCAGCTGCGCCTGCGTCGCGTAGGCGACGCCGTAGACCGCGGGGTCGATGGGGCGCTGGTCGGCGGACGCGTCGACGTCGATGGTCGCGGTCTGGGCCGAGGCGCCGTGCGCCGCGGCCAGGACCAGGAGCGTGAGGAGGAGGGCACGTCCCGTCGTCCGCATGGCCGTCCGCCACCGTAGGCCCGCTCGCCAGCGCCCGTCAAGGCTCCTGCGCGACGTCGTGTGACGCGGATCACAGGACGGCGGGGCGGGCTGCTAGGATCTCACGCCGGTGGGACGCGCTCGCAAGGCGAAGCAGAAGACGAGGACGGACGCGCCTTCCCGGCCGGCCGCGCCGGCGGCGACGCCCGCTCTTCGCCCGACCCTCGTCGCGGCCGCGATCGTGGCGGTCGCCGCGCTCGCCGCGTACGCGATGACGCTCGCGCCCACCGTGACGCTCGTCGACAGCGGCGAGCTGATCGTCGCCGCGCACCGCCTCGGGGTCGCCCACCCGCCGGGCTTCCCGCTGTACGTCGTGCTGGCCCATGCCGCGAGCCGCGTGCCTGTCGGCACCGTGGCCCAGCGCGTGGGCGGCCTCTCGGCCGTCGCGGCGGCCGCGGCGGCCGGGCTGCTCGTGATGGTGACGCGGCTCGCGCTGCGCGCGGCGTCGGGCGGGGCCGCCGCCCCTGGCGCCGTGCCCGTGGCGCCCGCGCTCATGGCCGGCCTGCTGCTCGGGTTCTCGCGCACGCTGTGGGCGTACGCCACGCTGGCGGAGGTCTACACCGTCACCACGCTCGCGGTGGTGGGCCTGCTGGCGCTGGCGCTGCGGGCCCGTTCGGCGGGATCCACCACTTCCCTGGTGGGGCTGGCGGCGGCCTACGGCCTCGCGACCGGCACCCATCACGTCACGATCGCGATCGTGGGGCCCGCGCTGCTGGTGCTCGCCTGGCCGGCGCTCCGCGCGCGCGCGACTCCGCGGCTGCTGGCCTTGCTGGCGCTGGTCGGCGTCGCCGGCGCCGTCGCCGCCTATGCGTACCTGCCCTGGGCCGCCGCGCGCGGCGTCTTCCCCAGCTGGGGCGACACGCGCACGCTCGAGCGGGTCTGGTGGCACGTGAGCGGACGCCAGTACCACGTCTACCTCTCGCCCTCGCTGGCCGGCGTGGGACAGGAGGCGGCCGCGTTCGTGCGTGCCCTGCTGCGGGAGTTCGGACCGGCGTGGCTCCCCGCCGCGCTGGTCCTGGCCGCTCTGGGCTTCCACTCGACCTGGAAGCGCGCGCGGGCCCTGTTCCTCGCGCTGGCGCTGCTCGTGGCCCTGGACCTCACGTACGCGACGCTGTACACGATCGCGGAAGACAAGGACGCCTACTACCTCCCCTCGGTGGTCGCGCTGGGCCTGGCTGCCGGCCTGGGCGCACACGAGCTGATGGCGCGGCTGCCCCGCCGGCGCGCGGTCCTGGCGCTCGCGCTGGCCGCCCTGCCTCTGGCCGGAGCCGCCCTGCACGCGCGCGCACTGGACCGCAGCCGCTACTTCGTGGCCCACGACTTCGCGCGCGACGCGCTGGCCTCGGTCCGACCCGGCGGCCTGCTGCTGACGTCCGAGTGGCAGCTCTACTCGCCGCTCCTCTATTTCCAGGAGATCGAGGGCTGGCGGCCCGACGTGATGGCGATCGACGTCAGCCTGCTCCGGAGGTCCTGGTACGTCGAGGGCCTCCGGGCGAAGTACCCTCGACGGTGGGAGGGTGTGCGCGCGGAGACCGAGGCGTTCCTGGAGGACCTGCGCGCGTGGGAGCGCGATCCCCTTCGCTACGAGCGCGACCCCTCGCTCACGCTCCGCATCAACGACCGCTTCCAGGCGCTGGTGCTGGCGTTGTGTCGTGCCCACGCGGACAACGCCCACGCCACGAGCGACGTGGTCCTGCTCCCGTCGCCCGATCCGGGACTCGCCGAGCGCCTCGCGCGGACCTTCCCGCTGACGCCGCGCGGCCTCCTCTTCTCACTGAAGGCCCCGCACGACTCCGACGCTCCGCCCGAGCTGCGCCCCCGTGGCCTGTTCGACGGCACGCTGGCGCTGGAGCCGGACGACGTGGCCAGCGTGAAGGTGCGTCCGATGTACGTCAGCATGCTCGCCAATCGCGGAGCCCTGCTCCTCACGCGAGGCGACGCCGCGGGCGCCGCGGCCGCGTATCGCCAGGCGCTGGCCTGGGATCCCGCGTACGCTCCGGCGCGCGCAGGGCTGCAGCGCCTCGGTCCCGCGCAGCCGGGATCTTGAGGGCCGGGGCATTGCCGGTGCCGGCGGGGACCGTTAGCCTGGCCATCTCCGGGTGCCGGCGGCGCGCGCCCGTTCGGAAAGGACTCCCTCCATGGCGGTGATCACGGGTCGCATCCAGGACGAGGGCAGCGGCGGGCCGGGCCTCCCCGCGGACGGACAGGTCTTCAACGTGAAGGCTTATGGCGCGCTCGGAGACGGCGTCGCCGACGACAGCGCGGCCATCGCCGGCGCCATCGCGGCCGCTCCCGCGAGCGGCGGCATCGTCTACTTCCCGCCCGGCCGCTACCTGGTGGCCGGCGAGACGACCGAGGGCGAGGACCTGCTGCGGATCACGAAGCCGATCCACCTGCTGGGCGCGGGCCCGTTCCTCTCCGTCCTGACGACGAACCAGCCCGTTCGCAACCTCCTGCGGCTCGACCTCGTGGTCACCGACACGCACGACAAGGTACGGCCCGTCATCATCCGCGACCTGAAGATGGAGGCGGACGTGGCGCGCGAGGCGGACGCCGCGATCCTGCAGACGGTCCAGCCGGGCAGCGTCTTCCAGCACGGCATCCGTATCGAGAACTGCCACTTCAAGGGCTACGTCGTCGGCATCCACCTGCAGGCGGCCTCCA
Organism: Vicinamibacteria bacterium; assembly: GCA_025923995.1. Lineage (GTDB taxonomy): Bacteria > Acidobacteriota > Vicinamibacteria > Fen-336 > Fen-336 > JAICEW01. The sequence goes on from JAICEW010000224.1 coordinate 5,304, forward strand.
CCGCGGTCATCCAGAACTGCACCTTCTGGCAGGCGCTCTCGGCGGCCGGCGTCCACGAGGCGGATCTGTGGATCGACGAGCGGGTGGGCGGCGACTCCTCCACCCACCTCGTGACCGGCTGCCTCTTCGCGGACACCATGAACAACGCGAACCGCGCGATCCTCCTCACGGGCCGCAGCGGCGGCGACCGCATCATCGGCAACCTGTTCGTCTACTACCGCGAGCACATCGTGATCGACCGCGCGGATGTGGTCGGGATCGTGACCGCGCCCCTCATCGCGCACAACGTGATGGAGCAGCTGGTCGTGCCGGGCACCATCATCCGGTTCGGCCCGGACGTGCGCTGCCAGCACGGCGTCATCACCGGGAACGAGTTCCGCGTGGATCAGCCGGCCGCGCGCATCATCCACGCGGAGCCTCGCGGGGCCGCCGCGTTCGCGCGGTCGATCACCGTGGTGGGCAACAAGTTCATGGGCCCGGCGAACAGCACGGGCATCCAGCTGGCCCCCACCGACGGCGCGAACACGGACGGCTGGAGCATCACCGGCAACCTGTTCGAGAGCGTCACCACCGCCATCGAACTGGGGCCGGACGTGAGGGGCGCGGCCGTCGGCGACAACAACTTCATCGACGTCGCGAACGAGCTGGCCGACCAGTCGAGGGAGGCGCGGGGATCGACGTTCCTGCAAGGGGTCGGCATCGGCGCGCGCAACACGGTGTCGCCCGCGAAGGACCTCCTCGTCCGGGGCGCTGGCGGCGTGCGCCCGCGCATCTACCTGCAGGGCGAGACGCCGGGGTCCACGCCCGGGATCGAGTTCGCCTTCGATGCGGCCAACGAGAGGCGCGCGGCGGTGATCGGGCGCGCGATCGGGGCCGGCGTGCAGCTCGAGCTCTACACGAAGCCGGAGGCCGGGGACGTCGTGCGACGCCTGGTGGTCGAGCCCGAAGGGCACCTGCGCCCCTCGGAGGACAACGCGCTCACGCTGGGCGTGCCTGGCGCGCGGTGGAAGGACATCCTGGCGGTCACCAAGACCTCCTCGGTCGACGTCTCGTGGGGCAGCGGGCGGGCCCTCCTGCCGGTGCTGGAGGGAGCCGAGTACCAGCTCTACGACTCCGGCACGGCGCGCCTGGACGAGGATGGAAACGCGGAGGTCGAGCTCGATCCCCGCTTCGTCGAGGTCGCCAACACCGATGTCCCCTACCGCGTGCTGACGTCGGGCGCCCGCGTCACGGGAAAGCAGGCCAACCGCTTCCGCCTCCGCGGCGAGCCCGGCGACGAGGTGGACTGGACCGTGTTGGCCGTGCGGGCCGGGTTCGAGAACGTGCGCTGGCGGGATCCCGAGGCCCCCGAGCCGGCCGGGCTCGCGGACCCGGCCCGAGCATCCGCAGGGAAAAGCGGCGACAATAACCGCTAGCAGTCGTCACGTGTCGAGGCGTCCGTGGGTGCAGTGCCTTCGAACCCGCGTGTGGCCCAGGGGTCGGTCGTGCGGGTGGCGATCCTCGCCCTGGTGCTGGCGCCGGCATTCGCCGCCGGCCAGGTCTTCCGCACGGCCCCGACGTTCCCCGCGGGCACAAGCCCCTTCGCCGTGGTGGTGGCCGATCTCGACGGCGACGGGCGAGCCGACCTCGCGGTGGCGAGCGGCGCCTCGCAGGACGTCTGGCTGCTCCTGAACGACGGCGCGGGGGGATTCGTCACGCGCCCCGGCCCGCCGGGGCCCGGCATCGTGTCGCTGGCGGCTGGCGACGTCGATCGCGACGGGCGCATCGACCTCGTGATCGGGACCGTGACCAAGGCCCGCATCTTCCTCGGCAGCTCGTCGGGCGGCTACGTGTCCGCCGGCGAGTGCGGGCGCGACGGCGTGGTGGCGGTCGGGGACGTGGACGGCGACTCGATCCCGGACGTCGCCGGCGCGGGAGGGCAGCAGGTGTGGATCGCGCGCGGGGACGGCGCGGGCGGTTGCGCCAACGCGGTCAGCCATCCCGTCGGGCTGGACGCCTCGGCCCTCGCCCTCGCCGAGCTCACCGGCGACGGACGGCCCGAGATCCTCGTCGCCGACCGGGGAACGCACGCGCTCGCGGTCCTGCGCAACCTCGGGGACGGGAGCTTCGCGCCGGCGGCCACCCTGCCCCTGGGACCCGCGGCGTACCCATCGGACCTGGTCGCGGCGGACTTCGATCGCGACGGCCGCACCGACGTCGCGGTGGCGGCCCCCGGCTCGGAGGAGGTCCTGCGCCTGGCGGGCGACGGCGCGGGCGGGCTCGTGCTGGTCCAGCGCGTGGCGCTCGGCGCCGCGGCGGGCGCGCTCGCCTCGGCCGACCTCGACGCGGACGGCTGGACGGACCTGGTGGCGGCAGACCCTGGTGCGGGCGACGCTCTTCTCCTGCGCAACGACGGCGTGGGCGGGCTGCTGCCGCCGCCGGGAGGCGCGTCCGCGGGCCGCGGAGCGTGCGACCTCGCGGTCGGAGACTTCGACGGCGACGCCCGCCCGGACGTCGCCGTCGCCAACCGCGGCGGTCCGTCGGACCCGGGCGGCGTGGCGATCCTCGTCGGCGACGGCTCCGGGCGCTTCCCGGACGCGGCGCCCACCTGGCTCGTCGGCCGGCACCCGATGGCCCTCGCGGCCGCGGACCTGGACGGCGACGAGCGCACGGACGCGGTGACGGCCAACCAGACGAGCGGGTCGGTCTCGGTGCTGCGCGCCACGCCCGACGGGTTCGCGCCCGCGCAGGCCCTCGCCGTGTCGGCGGACGTACGGGACGTCTCCGTCGGGGACTTCGACCGGGACGGCCGGCCCGATCTCGCCGCCACCCACTTCACGGGCGACGGCGTCAGCGTGCTCGCGGGAACCGGCCAGGGCGGGTTCGGGGCACCGACCGCCTTCGCCGCCGCCGACGGCCCGCTCGCGCTCGACGCGACCGACCTCGATGCGGACGGCTTCCTCGACCTGGCCGTGGTCGCCTGGGCGGAGGACGCGGTCGCCATCCTCCGTGGGGATGGCCACGGCGCGTTCGTCCGCGAAACGGCGCTCGCCGTCGGGCACGAGCCGCACGCGGTCGCCTTGGGCGACTTCGATCGCAACGGGCACCGCGACCTGGCGGTGGCGAACTGGGGCTCCGGCTCGGTGTCTGTGCTGCTGGCCGACGGCCAGGGCGGGTTCGCGCCGGCGCTCTCGTTGCCGGCGGGACCGCAGACCGCCGCGGTGGAGGCGGCCGACATCGACGGCGACGGCCTGCTCGACCTGTTGGCCGCGAACGAGGCGCTGCAGGAGCCGGAAGGCAGCGTCTCCTTCTGGCGGGGCGACGGCGCCGGAGGGTTCGCCCCCGCGCGAGAGTCTCCGGTCGGTCGTGGCGCGTATTCGCTGGCCGTCGCGGACGTCGACCTCGACGGCCGACTCGACGTCGCGACCGCCAACGCCCTCGACCACACCGTCTCGCTGCTGGTGGGCGCCGGCGGCGGGCGCTTCGTCCGCCGCCCCGACCTGCCCATCGGTGCCGCGCCCACGGCCGTGACGGCGCGCGACCTGGACGGCGACGGCCGCACCGATCTCGTCGTCGCGGGCACCTCGTCCGCGCGTGGGCGCGTGCTCGTCCTGCGCAACCTGACCCCGGCCGCCGACCTCGCGCTCACCGTGGACGACGGCGTGGACGTGGTCCGTCCGGGCGACCTGGTGACGTATTCGATGACCGTGACCAATCGGGGCCCGCTCGCCCTCGACGCCCTCGTCCTCCGCTGGACGTCCGCGACGTCGCTCGCGTACGTGGGCCACGCCGTCTCCGCAGGCGCCTACGACCTCGCGACGGGGGCCTGGACCGGGCTCGACCTGCAACCAGGCGGACAGGTCGTCCTCACGCTGCAGGCCCGCCTCGACGCGATGGCGGTCGGCACGCTGGTGCAGGGCGCGACCGTGTTGGCGCCGACGGGAATCGCGGATCCCGTGCCGGGCGACAACAGCGCACAGGACACGGACGCCGTCCTGGAAGCGGCGGACCTCGCGCTGCTGGCGAACGCGACGCCCGATCCGGTGGGCCTGGGCGAAACGCTCGCCTTGACGGTGCGCGCGGCCAACCGCGGACCGCTGGCCGCGCGGGACGCGGTCATCGACGTGCGCCTGCCGCCCGCGCTCACCTTCGAGCCCTGGCCCGCGAGCCCGGCCGAGTGTGTCGAGATGGACGGCCACGTCACCTGTGCGGTCGGCTCGATCGAGACCGGAGCGGGCGTCGCGCGGACACTGCGCCTGCGCGCGAACTTCGCGCTCGCCGCGTCCAGCGTGGTCTCGGTCGCCTCGCCGCTCTACGATCCCGAGGACGACAACGACCGCACGGTGGTGACCACCGGGATCCTCCCCGGGTTGGCGCAGGAGCTGGCCCACGGCTACGAGGCGCGCGGCCCCGCTGGCGAGGTCGCGTGGTTCCGCCTGCGCCAGGCGCCGCGATCCTCGTACGAGGTGGTGGTGGACGAGGCGCCGCTCGGGCGGCTCCGCCTCGAGCGCGTGGCCTCCGATCTGTCGACGACGCTCACCTACGCGCCGCACGTCCACGGCGCGCTGCGCCTGCGCCTGGACAACCCGACCGCCCACGCGGTCGACGGCGAGGCGGTGCGCGTCTCGGGCGGTGACGAGGGGACCTACCGCATCCGCGTCTACGAGACCACCGGCTCCTTCCCTCGCTTCAACAACGAAGGGACGTCGGCCACGATCGTGCTCCTCCAGAACGCCGGCGGGGAGCCGCTCCAGGGCGTGTTGTGGTTCTGGGGTGCGGCCGGCGCGCTGCTGGCCTCGCAGCCCTTCGAGCTCCCGGCCCATGGCTCGCGCGCGTTCGACACCCGCGAGCGGGTCGCGGGCCGTGCCGGATCGGTGACCGTCACCCACGAAGGCCTGCACGGCGACCTGGCGGGCAAGGCGGTCGTGGTCGATCCCGCAGGGGGCTTCGTCTCCGAGTCCGAGCTGGCCCTTCGCGCACGATAGCCGCGTCGGCTGGGGTACCATGCGCTCCGCATGGTGGCCTCGCAGGCGCTCCTGGCCTTCCTGGCGATGGGCGTGGCCGCATCGGCCGCCGAGTCGCCGCCGAACTACGTCGCGATCTTCGGCGCCACCACCGTCGCGTACCGGCCGCCCGACGGGCCCTGGGACGGCCACCAGGACGACTTCATACTGACCGCGGGCCTCGGGCGCTTCGTGACGCCCAAGCTCGCCCTCGAGGTGGACCTGGGTCCGACCTGGGTGGGCGGGGACTATGCCGCGTTCTCGATCGTGCCGGGCGTCGTGTGGGCCTTCTCACCCCACG
>JAICEW010000225.1 GCA_025923995.1 Vicinamibacteria bacterium
CGCGACGTCTTCTTCTACGAGGAGCGCCCCGAGTCGCTGCTGCGCGGCGCGGTGCGCGTGCGCCTGGCGCAGATCGGCGCGCGGCTGCCGCCCGCGGCCATCGACTCGGCCGAGCGCGCTCCGCTGCTGCCGTTCCTGCTGCGCTTCCACGTGGGCCCGTCGTCACGCGGCGAGATCGAGGGCGGACGCGAGCGGCTGCGGTCGCTGCCGCTGGCCGCGCGCTTCTGGCGCGAGGGACGGAGCTGGCAGCCGCAGCGCGCGCGCGGCCCGCGGCTGCAGCCGGTGGTCTGGGAGCCGGCGGGAGACGCGCCGCCCGTTTCCCCGCTCGACGCGCGGACGGACGCGCTGGCGGCGGCCTACGGCCGGCGCTTGCGCGCGGGGGCCTACGCGGAGCGCTACTGGCTGTTGCTGCCGCCGCTCGCGGGCGACGGCTGGGAGGACCTGCCCCTCGCGTCGGGCGAGTGAGCTAGAGCCAGTCCTCCGACCGCTCGAGCGGCCCCCAGCGATCGGGGTCCTGCAGCCAGAGCGTGTTCAGGTAGACCTGCACCTGGTCCTTCGGGAAGGCGGCGGAAAGCGCGAGCACCCCGGCCCGCGCGTTGTCGTCCGTGAAGGCGACGCTGTCGGCCTCCTCCTTGAGCAGGCCCTCCTCGTGCGGGAGGCCGGCCGCGTCGAGGAAGACGCCCAGCATCCCGCGGCGCTGGCCGAGGTGCAGCGCGACCAGCAGCGAGGCGGCCAGGTTCTCGCCGACGTCGAGAACGGACGACAGCGCGCGCGCCTGCTCCTCCGGAGCCATCGACCGCGCCACCTGCGGGCGCAGGTGGCGGGCCTTGATCAGCACCGCCAGCGCGGAGCCGAGCGCCTCCTGCGGCGGCTGGTCGAAGAAGTGGCGCGCGGCGGCCTGGCGCTCCTCGCGCGAGAGCCGCTTCCAGAGTCGTGACGACGTGGGCTCGAACATGAAGAGGCGGAGTATACGCGATTGACAAGGGCAGGCGGCGCCCGCGACGATAGTCCGGCTTGAGACCGATCGCGCGTACCGCGCTGGCGCTCGTCCTCACCAGCCTGCCCGGCGGCGTCTGCGCCGACGAGGGCGCGCTGCCGTCCCGCGTCCAGCGCCTCGTCCTGCACGTGCTGGGCGGTCCCTCGTACCACGAGGCGGCGCGCCGCTTCGTCTTCTACGAGCCGGCTCGCACCCAGGGGCTGTGGAAGGCCAGGTTCGGCGCGCACTGGATCGTGTGGACGGACGGGACGCTGTGGCCGCGCCACGTGCCCGCGGGCGCCCCGCGCTTCTGGGCACCGGACGCGGCGCGTGCGGCGGACGCGGCGGCGCGGGACCGGCTCGCGCGCGAGGCGCGTCCGGTGTACTCGCACCTCTTCCGGGGCAACTCGAACTCCGTCGGCATCGAGATCGCGCACTCGGGCCGTCGCGACGAGCCGTTCCCGGCGGCGCAGGCGCGCACGGCGGCGTGGCTCGTGCGCTCGCTGCTCACGATGTCGGCGGGCCGGCTGGACGAGAGCGCGGTGTTCGGCCACAAGGACCTGGACCAGCGTCCCGCGTACGTCCGCGTCCGCTGCGAGCGGCCGGGCTGCGAAGTGTTCGTGGACGAGGCGGGCCGGCCCTATCGCCGACGGGTCGATCCTCCGGAATCGCTGTTCGAGACGCTCGCGCGCGAGGGGCTCGTCATCCCGCGCCCGCCGGGCGGCGACGCCGAGCTCATCCGCGCGGAAGACCTGGGCCCGACGGCGCGGCCGTCGATGTCGCGATGAGCGGGCTGCTCGACGCGCGCGGCTGCCTGACCGACGCCGGGCTGGCGGCGCTGGCCGACGCCGCGCCGGGGGCGGCGCCCGCGGAGCTCGCGCAGCACGTCACCACGTGTGCGCGTTGCCAGGAGCTCTGGCTGCGGTCGTCCAGCCCCGAGCCGCGCAAGCCACGCCTCACGCCGGAGGAGGCCTCGCGGCGGCGCTGGGGCATGACCGCGATCACCCTCGGGATGCTGCTGTTCGCCCTCGTCGCGTTGGTGGCGACGATGGGCTACCTCACGCGCTAGGCCTACTCCGTGCGCGCGCGGCGCAGGATCTCCGGCGCGGCCTCGCCCATGTACTTCACGACCAGCCGGTTCCAGGCCGGCGTGCGGCGGAAGTTGTCGATGTACTCGCTGAGCGACTTCAGCAGCTCGGCATCCTCCCTGCGCACGCCGTAGGCGAGGCTGCCGGGCGCGCCCAGGAACATCCCCAGCTGGATCTGCGGGTCGCGCCGCTGCGCGGCCATCGCGTTCTCGACGCCCAGCACGGCCGCCGTGATGCGGCCCTCCTTGAGCGCTATGGGCAAGGTGCCGGTGGGCACGGTGTCGTCCACGCGGGCGGCCGGCACGCCCGCCTGCGCGATCACCTCCGCCATGCTGGTGCCCTTCACCGTCCCCACCTTCTCCTCGAGCAGCTCCTCGCGCGTGGTCACGACCCGGTGCGGCTTGCGCGTGAAGACCACGTGGCGGGTGGGGAACACCTCGCTCGTGAACCCGATGACCTTGCGCCGGCTCTCGGTGACGGTGACGCGGCCGGCGATGACGTCGCCCTTGCCGGCCAGCAACGCGGGCACCAGCGCGTCCCAGGACGCGATGGGGGTCACCTCGACCCCGACCTTGTGCAGCCGCGCGTACCCCTCCAGGATCTCGCGGTCGAAGCCCGGCGCGCCGCCGCTCGACTGGTTCAGGAACTCGTCGCCTGTCTTCGCCGCCAGCACCGCGAGCACGCGCAGCGTCCCGCGCGTCTTCACCTCGTCGAGGTCGGCCCGCGCGGGAGCGGCCGCGGCCAGCGCCGCCAGCAGCGCGGCGGCCGGAGCGCAGCGGCTCATCGGATGGCCTTTCCCTGGTCGACGCGCCCGATCCCGTTGTCCAGCAGCAGCCGGTTGAGAGCGGGCACCTCCTTCTCGACCAGCTCGTTGACGGCCGTGGTGAGCTCGTCGAGGTCGCGCACCAGGCGCGCGAACGACTCGCGCTGCTGCGCGGTCGGGGGCGCGGTGATCGCGCTGGCGGCGAAGTAGGCCCCACGCGCCCGCGCCAGCAGCGGGTCCGGGTCGACCGCCAGCGGGGCGCCGGCGAAGCCCAGCGGCGTCTGGCGGCTCACGCGCTTCGCGAGCGGCTCGACCTTGTCGGCGAGCGCCTTCACCGCCGCCGACACCGCGTCGGCGGGCTTCGCGTCGTCCTTCTTCCACGCGTCCTGCAGCGCGGTCGCCTGCTTCTGCAGCGACTCCAGCGACTTGTTGAGCGCGTCGGCCCGCGTCCATTGCCTGGCCGCCGCGCGCACCGCGTCGTACCACGCCTGGCGGTCGCCCGCGCTGGTGGTGAGACGGGGGTCCTCCTGTACCGTGAGCGGCCGGCTGGCCGAGTGGGCGCCGACCGACACCGTGACCTTGTACGTCCCCGGCGGCACGAGCGGGCCGCGCGGCGGGCCGAAGCCTCCGCCGCCTCCACCGCCTCCGGGCTCGGGCTTGACAGGCGGCTCGTGGCGGAGGTCCCAGGTCGCGCGGTTGAGCCCCGCCTCCTTCGGGCCCTTGAGCTCGCGCACGGTCTCGCCCGCCGCGTCCTTGACCACGATCTTGACCTCGTCCTTCTCGGCCGGCTTGGCCTTCAGGCGGTAGGTCAGCGTGGCGCCGTCGGGCGGGTTCGGTCCCAGGAACGCCTTGTGTCCCGTGTTGCCCTTGTGGCCGTAGAGGCGGTACTGCGTCGCGGTGCGGGGCTCGAAGAGGTGCAGGTCGGCGTCGCGGCCCTCGTCCAGCTTCAGCACCGACGTCGCATCGTCCAGGATGAAGACGCCGCGGCCGTGCGTCCCCACGATCAGGTCCTGGTCCCGCGGGTGGATGCGGATGTCGTCGACCGGGACCGTCGGCAGACCGGCCCTCACCCGCCGCCAGCGGCCGCCGCGGTCGGCGCTCGCCCACAGCCCGAACTCCGTGCCGGCCAGCAGCACGTTCGCATCGGCCGGCAGCTCGCGCACCACGTTGACCGTGCCGCCGGTGGGCAGGTTCGACGCGACCGAGCGCCAGGTCTGCCCGAAGTCCTCGGTGCGGAACAGGTACGGCTTGAAGTCGTCGCCGCGGTGCCCGTCGAGCGCGACGTACGCGGCGCCCTCGCCGGCACGGCTGGCCTCGACACGGCTCACGTACGTGCCCTTGGGCACGCCGGGCAGCCGCGGTGCCACGTCCGTCCAGGTGGCGCCGGCGTCCTTCGAGACCTGCACGCGCCCGTCGTCGGTGCCGACCCAGAGCACGCCCGCCTTCAGCGGCGACTCCGCGACGGAGGTGATCGTGCCCCAGTGCACGACGCCGTCGTTGCGCGAGAGGCGGTCCTTGGCCGGCTTGCCGAAGATGAGGAGGCTGTCGCGCTCGGCCGCGTTCGTGAGGTCCGGCGTGACGAGCGTCCAGCTGTCGCCGCGGTCCTTCGATCCGAACAGCCGGTTGCCTCCGTAGTAGATCGTCTTCGGGTCGTGCGGCGAGATGAGGATGGGGGAGTTCCAGTTGAAGCGGTACCGCTCCTTCGCGTCGGGCGGCTCGGGCCGGATGACGCGGCGCTCGTTCGTGCGCAGGTCGAAGCGCGCCACGTTGCCGTCCTGGCTCTCGACGTACACGACGTTGTGGTCGGAGGGATCCACGGCGGTGTAGAAGCCGTCCCCGCCGCCCACGCGGTACCAGTCCTCGTTGCCGATGCCCTGCTGGTAGAAGTTGCGGCTGGGCCCGCACCAGCTCCCGTTGTCCTGCAGCCCGCCGCACACCCAGTAGGGCTGGCGCATGTCGTAGTGGATCTCGTAGAACTGCGCGAGCGCGATCGTGTTCACGTAGTCCCAGGTGCGCGCGCGGTCGCGCGTCACGTGGATGCCGCCGTCGCTGCCCGCCAGCATGTGGTCGGGGTTCGCGGGGTCGATCCAGAACGCGTGGTAGTCGCCGTGGATCTTCTCGCCGCGGTCGGTCTTGAAGGTGCGGCCGCCGTCCTCCGAGTAGTACAGGGGCGCGCCCAGCACCCACACCCGCTGGTCGTTCCCGGGGTCGACGTGGACCTTGCTGTAGTAGGACGGGCGCGGGTTGGTGTCGGACTGCTTCCGCCAGGTCTCGCCGCGGTCGTCCGAGCGGTAGATCCCGCCCTCCTTGGCGTGCTCGACCAGCGCGTAGACGATGCGCGGGTCGCCCCGGTAGACCGCGAGGCCGATGCGGCCCACGTCGCCCTCCGTCGGCAGGCCCTTCGTGACCTTCTTCCAGGATCCGCCGCCGTCCACCGTCTTCCACAGCCCGCTGCCGGGCCCGCCGCCGCTGTAGCCGTGCGGCTGCCGCCGCCGCTGGTAGGACGCGGCGTAGAGGGTGTTCGGGCTGAGCGGGTCGATCGCGACGTCCACGAAGCCGGTGTCCTCGTCCACGAACTTCGACTGGGCCCAGGTGCGGCCGCCGTCCGTCGTCTTGTAGAGGCCCCGCTCCTTGTTGGGCCCCCACAGGTGCCCCAGCGCGGCCACGTAGGCGACGTCGGGGTTCCTGGGGTGCACCACGATGCGCCCGACGTGGTGGGTGTCCGCGAGCCCGAGGTGCGTCCACGTCCGCCCGCCGTCGAGGCTGCGGTAGACGCCGTTGCCCCAGGAGGACGACTGCCGGTTGTTGGGCTCGCCTGTCCCGACGTAAAGGATGGACGGATCGGACGGGGCCAGCGTCACGTCGCCGATGCTGGAGACGGGCTGGTCGTCGAAGAGGGGCTCGAAGGTGGTCCCGCCGTTCTGCGTCTTCCAGAGCCCGCCCGAGGCCGTCGCCACGTAGAAGGTCGAGGGGTCGTCCTCCTGCACGGCGAAGTCGTCGATGCGTCCGCCCATGAGCGCAGGGCCGATGTTGCGGAACTCGAGCCCCTCGAGCGCGCTGTCGGGCGTCGCGGGCGGAGCCGGCGACGGGGGCGCGGCCGCGGCCGTGGCCGCGAGGCCCAGGACGAGGACGGTGTGGAAGGGCCGCATCGTCTCCTCCTTCTCGTGTCTACGGTCGTGGAAACGGTCCGTCGGCGGGGAGCAGTCCTCCGGTGAGCGGCGCGGAACGGGGCGAGAGCAGGAACGCGACCAGGCCCGCGATCGCCGCGGGCGGCGTCCACCTCGAATGGTCCGCCTTCGGCATGGCCGCCCGGTTGTCGGGCGTGTCGATGACGGCGGGCAGGACGCAGTTGGCGCGCACGCCGCGGTCCTTGTTCTCGATGGCGATCGCGCGGGTCAGCGCGATCACGCCCGCCTTGGAGACGGCATAGGCCGCGGCGCCGCCGCCGCCGTCCTGGGCCACGCGCGACGAGACGGTCACGATGCGCCCGCCCGTCTTCAGCAGGTGCGGCAGGACGGCGCGGCACGAGGCGAACGCCGTCTCCAGGTTCGCGTCGAGCATCGCCCGCCATTCGTCGAGCGGCGCCTGCTCGAGCGGGCCGGCGCCCGCGAAAGCGCCCGCGATCGCGGCCAGGCCGTCGAGGCGTCCCAGCGCGGCCGCGGCCTCGTTCGCGAAGCGCTCGGCGTCGGCGGGTCGGGCGACGTCGGCCTGCCCCAGGAAGAGCCGGTCCGGCGCGGCCTTCGCGCGCAGCGCGGCCGGCGCGTCGGGCGAGCGATGGGGCGCGGCGACGCGCGCGCCCTCCGCCAGCAGCGCGTCGACGACGGCTGCTCCCAGCACGCCGGTCGCGCCCGTGACCAGGTACGCGGGCGAGGCCGTGGTCATCGCTTGGTCAGGCCGTCGTACGTGCGCTCGGCGGGAGAGTCCGTCGAGACGGGGAGTCCGGCCGGACGCCAGCCCGGCTCCGCGTGGCCCTGGAAGCCGGCGCGGTTGTCGACGACGTTCGTGAAGCCCGCCTGCTCCAGCATCCCGGCGGCGCGCAGCGAGCGCCCGCCGCCCTGGCAGCCCAGGACCAGCTTCGCGTCCTTGGGGAACGACTTCTCCATGACCGCCAGGAAGTCCGGGTTCGCCGCCATGCCCGCGGGGCCCGCGTGGTTGAGGGGCACGTTGTAGGCGTCGGTCGGGTGGCCCTGGTCGAACTCCGGGATCGAGCGCACGTCGACGTAGACGTAACCCTGCTGGTCGATCAGGTCCTTGGCCTCCTGGGGCGAGACGCGCTTCACCATGCGACCTCCGTAGGCCGCCGTTTATAGCACGTCCCCGGCGCCCAGCCGGGCCAGCAGCCGCGTGACGCCGTCCGCGAACGCGTCGGGCGAGGCGAGCAGGCTCAGCACGAGGAACCCCTCGCCGGGGAAGTCGAAGAAATAGCCGGGCTGCACGAGCACGCCGTCCTCCTCGAGGGCCCGCGCGCACCACTCGTCCTCGCCGTGATGGGACGGGACGCGCAGCACCGCCGACCATCCGCCTTCCGGCTCCAGCAGCGTGACCACCGGCACCGCCGCCGCCCGCTCGCGCAGCGCGGAGAGGTTCGCGTGGATGCGCTCGCGGATCGGCGCCTGCAGCTCCGGGAGCGCCGCGAGGATGTCGGGCGCCGCCTCCTGGACGGGCGTCGCGACCGAGAGGTACGTGTCGGCCACGATCTCGAGGCGCTCGAGCGCGTCGTCGAGCAGCGCGCCGGGGCCCGAGGCCGCGATCCAGGCCAGCTTGAGCTGCGGCAGGCCGCACGACTTGGACAGGCCGCCCAGCGCGAACGTCAGCGCCTCCGTGCGTCCGGCCAGGCTGGCGACGCGCCGGGGGTCGGAGCGGAGCGCGAAGTCGGCGAACACCTCGTCCGCGATCACGGCCAGGCCGCGCTCGCCGCACGCGGCGAGGAGCGCGTCGGCCTCGTCCCGCTTGAGGTACGAGCCCGTCGGGTTGTTCGGGCTCACCACCACCACCGCGCGCGTGCGCGGGGTGAGCGCCGCCTCCAGGTCTCCGCGTCCGAAGTGCCACTCGCCGTCGTACCGCAGCGGGTAGGGGACGGCCTCGACGCCTTCCAGGCCGGCCAGGTACTCGAACAGCGGGTAGCTCGGTCGGGGGACGGCGACCGCGTCGCCCGGGTCGCACAGCAGCTTGAACAGGAACGCGTACGCCTCGCTGGTGCTCGCGGTCAGCACCACGTGGTCCGGGTCGACCTCGAGCCCGCGCCGCGCGTGATCGGCCGCGACCGCCTTCCGCGCCGACGGGAGGCCGCGCGCATCGGGCTGGTAGCGCAGCCCGGCCGGCCGCGCCAGCCACTCCAGGACACGCGGCGACGCGACCAGGCCGACCCGCGTCGGGTTGGTCTCGGTCAGGTCCAGCAGGGGCCGCCCGCTCGCGCGCGCCCGGGCCGCCAGCGCGGCCAGGCGGTTCGGCGTGCGGTCCCATCGCGTGCGCGCGGAGAACATCGAGCCGGCATCGTCCCTTGACTGAAGCGCCTCCGCAACCTTAAGGTCGTGCCGCCAACCGATGCGCGCACGCCACGCCGTGGTCCTCCTCGTCCCGCTCGCTGCGTGGGCGTGTGCCGGCGCTCCCGCGCCGGCCCCGTCCCCGACGCCCGCGTCGTCTCCCGCGCCGACCCCGGCCGCGGCGGACCCGATGCGCCCGCTGCCGAGCCCGCTGCCGATGGTGGCAGCCCGCGTGAACGGCGAGGACATCCCGGTCCGCAACGTGGCCATCATGGTCGAGGAGTCGATCGAGCTGGGGCGCGTGTCCGAGTCTCGGCGCAACGCGCTCTACCGGGAGGCGCTCGAGCACCTCATCCGCCGCGAGCTGCTCCTGCAGGAGGCGCAGACGCGCGGCGTCAAGGCCGACGACCTCGAGGTGCAGCGCGCCTACGACCAGATGCGCGGCCGCCACAAGGACGAGCAGGCCTGGCGCGATTTCCTGAAGAGCCGGAGCCTCGACGACGAGAAGCTGCGTACGGAGATCCGCATCCGCCACACGGTGCAGGCGCTCCTGGCGGTGGAGGGGGCGAAGCACACGCCGACCGCGACCGACGAGGAGATCCAGGCGCTCTACGACTCGACGGACGCGTCCCAGTTCCAGACCGCCGCGCCGCCCTCGCCCGGAGCGTCGCCCGCGCCCGCGTCGCCCGGAGCCAAGCCGCCGCTGGGGCTCGTGAAGGAGTTCCTCCGGCAGGAGATCGTACGCCGCAAGTTCGCGGACGCGACCGAGCGCTACATCGAGTCGCTGCAGGCCCGCGCCTCGATCGAGAGGTTCCTCTGATGCGCCGGGCCGCGGGGCGTCGTATCGCCTGATCCGAGCGGGCCCGCTCCGCCATGAGCCGTTGGGCTCATGCGGGGTCGGACGGCCGTGCCCAACCTATGACTGAGAGCACCCGATGGGGCCCGTGGCGCCTCGTGGAGCGCCCAGCTGACCAGGGAGGTGTGCCGTGACGGACCTTTGGCTCGGAATGCTGATCGCGGTGGGGGCGGCGGGCATGGTGATGGTGCTCGCGGTGGTCGGCCTGCGCGGGGGCCGCGCCCGGGCACGGCAGCAGCGGCGCTTCACGTGCCCGGTCCTGGGGATGGAGGTCGACTGCGAGCTGGTGCAGGACGTCCGCACGGGCCAGTGGATCTCGGTCGAGCGGTGCTCGGCCTTCCCGGACCCGACGTGGATCCACTGCGACCAGGACTGCGCGCAGCTGCTGAACCTGGGGATCTGGCGCGACGGCGCCGTCAGGCCGGCAGCAGCTCCGCCAGCTTGACCGTCCGACCCTCGTCGACGCTCTTGCGGGCCGCGACCCCCGTCAGGCACGACAGCGCGCCCGCGCGCGAGTCCGGCAGGCGCATGTGGTCGGGCGCGGGGGTTCCGCGGAAGATGATGTCGCGCATGCGGTCGTCGCCGCCGCCGTGCCCGCCCTCGACCTGCGGGATCTCGAGCTTCTCGCGCTGCCCGAAGTTGCGCGTCAGGTAGGCCTCGGTCTCCTCGGGGACCTCCCAGGGCTGGCGCTCGTAGTCCCGCACCTCCAGGCGTCCCTTGGTCCCGTTGAAGGCGACCCGATATCCCTCGAAGGGCATGAAGGCGCTCACGGAGTAGCTCATGCTCACGCCGTCGGCGTAGCGGACCAGCGCGTTCATGGTGTCGAAGATGTCGATGTCCTCGCGGAACACGCAGCCGTCCCGGTGGTAGCCGTCGGCCGACTCGCACTCGGTGTACAGCGCGACCAGGGTGGGGTCCTTCGTGATGTCCCAGTGGAACGCGCACTGCGCCTTGTGCGGGCAGGGCCGGCAGTGCGTGTGCCGGAAGGGCCCCTTGCGTCCGTAGTGGTCGAGCGCCCCCGCCGCCGTCACGTCGACCGGCTCGGCGCCCAGCCACCAGTTCACGAGGTCGAAGTGGTGCGTGGCCTTGTGGACCCAGAGCGAGCCGCTCTTCGCCCGCAGGCGGTGCCAGCGGCGGAAGTAGTCGGCCCCGTGGCGGACGTCGAGGTACCAGGAGAAGTCCACCGAGGTCACGCGGCCGATCGAGCCCGACATCAGCGTCTCCTTGATCAGCCGGTGTTTGGGCGCGTAGCGGTAGTTGAAGGTGACCGTGAGCTTGCGGCCGCTCCGCTTCTCGGCGTCCAGCACCGCCTGGCACTGGGTCTCGTCGATCACCATCGGCTTCTCGGTGATGACGTCGACGCCGCGTTCGAAGGCCTTC
>JAICEW010000226.1 GCA_025923995.1 Vicinamibacteria bacterium
CCCGCGTCGGCGATCTTCTTGGCGTTTCGCGCCACGTCGACGTGGTGCCAGTCGGCCGGGTCGGTCGCCATCACGCTGCGGATGCGGCCCAACGAGTCCACCACCGCCTGCGGGGTCACCCGCTGGAGGCGCTCGTCCTTCCACAGGTCGTAGTGCTGGTGGAACCACTTGTCGCCGGAGAGGCCGCCGTAGGCGACAAGCAGCGTCGGCGTGTACGCCGTCTGGCTGCGGCCGAACAGGGTCACCACGTCGTTGTAGAGCGGCGTCTGCGGCAGCGAGTGCTCGATGGTGGTGTGCCCGTCGAGCACCATCGACATGTCGAACTCCAGGTCCCCGCCGCCCTCGGGCACCACCAGCATGCCCTCCTCGCGCGCGGCCTGGATGACCCACTGGCGCTGCTCGCGCCGGGGCTGCATGTAGGACTTGACGGAGAACGCGCCCAGCGACTTGAGCCGCCGCACGTGCCTGCGCGCGTCGTCCAGGCTCTCGATGACCGCGCGCTGCGCGCTGTCGGCGCCGTAGAGGATGAAGCCCGTCGAGTAGATGCGCGGTCCGGTCATGATCCCGGCCTCGACCATCTCCGACTGGCCGAACGCCTCGTGCGTGCTGGCCGAGGGATCGTGCGTGGTGGTCACGCCGTAGGCCAGGTTGGCGGCGTACTTCCAGGGCCGCTGCGGGAAGATGTCGAGCGTCGAGTAGTGCAGGTGCGCGTGCTCGTCGATGAAGCCGGGAACGATCGTGCGCCCCGTGACGTCCACCGTGCGCGCCCCCGGCGGCACCGCCACGTTCGGGCCGACCGCCTTGATGCGGTTTCCCTCGACCAGGATCGTCCCGTTCTCGATCACCTCGTCGCCCTTCATGGTCACGAGGCGCGCGCCGCGGTAGGCGACCGTTTCCGAGGGCTTCGGGCGCGGCAGGTCCAGGACGATCTCGACCTTCTGCGACGCGGGCAGCTTCTTCTTGTCGTCCTTCTTCTCGTCCGCCGCCTTCTTGTCGTCCTTCTTCGCGGTGTCGGCCGGCTTGGCGGCTTCCGGCTCGGGCGTGGGCAGCGCCTTGTCCAGCGCGAGGCGGTGGTAGACGGGCCCGAAGCTCCAGGTGACCGTGCGTCCGCGGTCGGCCCAGCCCATCCACTCGCCGCCCTCGTCGGTCAGCTTGCCCACCGGCAGCGCGCCCTTGTCTGCGCTCACGTCGATGGCCTGCGCGTAGAGGTCCGGCATGGCGGTGACGTACGCGTTGTGCAGCTCGCTGAACGCGACCCACCGCGCGTCGGGCGAGACGGCGGCCTCCTCGGCCTTGGGCCAGCGCAGGTGGGCGCGGACGTCCGTCCCGTCGAGGCGCGCGGAGCTGAGCGCCGACTTCGGCACCTCGGTGGGCTTGCCGTCCTCGTCGTCGAGGTAGAACACCCGCTGTCCGTCGGCCGAAAACGTGGGCCGGGTCATGCGCCGGTTCTGGCCCCGGTTCTTCACGCCCAGGACGAAGTGGCTCGGCCCGCCCGACGCCTCCGACCACAGGATCTCGTGCCAGAGCTCGTCGCCGGGGTCGTTCCCGCGGAACGTGGCGCCGCTGCCCTTCAGGTACACGAGCCGCTTCCCGTCGGGCGAGAACGAGGGGTTCGCGTACTGCGCCGGGACCTGCGTGACCTGCCGTGGCGTGCCCCCGGCGCTGGGCAGGACCCACACGTGGCCCCCCTCGCGGTCGTTCCAGGTCACGTACGCGATCTGCGTCCCGTCGGGCGAGAACGCCGGCGCGTACTCGAGGTCGGCGCCGCTCGTGAGCCGCCGCGGCGTCCCCGAGGGCAGGTCCATCGCGTACAGCCGGCCGACGGCCGAGAACAGGAGCCGCTTGCCGTCGGGGCTCTCCACCGGCCAGCGGATGATGCGCGCCCGCACCGTGTCGCCGCCCACGGCACGCGGGAAGCGCAGCGCGTCGGTCACGCGCTGCTCGACCGCGGCCTTGAACGGGATCGCGGTGCGCGCGCCGCTCCCGGCGTCGAAGCGCCAGATCTTCCCCTGCGCCGTGGCCACCACGGACTTGCCGTCCGGCGTCCAGTCGAAGCCGGGCGCCACGCCGTGCGCGGCGAAGCCCTCCTGCATGTCCCGCTCGACCTCGGGCGCCACCACGCGGGAGCGGCCGCTGTCGAGGTCGATGACCTCGATCCGCGTCTTCGCACGGACGCGGCGCACGAACGCGATCTGCTTCCCGTCCGGCGACGGCGTCGGGACGGCGGCGCCACCGAACTCGCCCGTCACCGGCAGCGCCTGCCCGGTCCGCCGGTCGAGGCGCTTCAGCTGCCAGATGCCGTTGTTGACGTTGCTGTCGTACTTGTACCGGCCCGGACGCGCCGAGTAATAGAGGAAGCGGCCGTCGGGCGAGAAGGCCGGGTCGGCCGCGTCGGGCTGCTCGTCCTTCTTCGTGAGCTGCACGCCCTCACCGCCCTTCACGTGCCACATCCACAGCTCGACGGTGCCCAGGCTGGAGGTGTCGGTCAGGCGCTTGCGTCCCACCAGGTACTGCCCGTCCGGCGACCAGGCCGGCGAGTTGACCGCGTTGCTCTTGTCGGCCGTGACCGCGCGCGCGTTCTTCCCCTCCCGGTCCGCGATCCACAGGTTCTCCATGCCGCCGCGGTCGCTGGCGAAGGCGATCCACTTGCCGTCCGGGCTGAAGCGCGGCTGCACGTCGTAGCCGGTTCCGCTGGTGACGCGGCGGGCCTCGCCGCCGGCGATGGGCAGGAGGTACAGGTCGCCCAGGAGCGAGAACACGATCTGGGTGCCGTCCGGATGGACGTCGAGGTGGAGCCAGGTGCCTTCCTCGGTCGTGAACGAGACCGTCGACGAGGGGCCGTGCGGCTCCTCGACCTTCCATGGCTTGTCGGAGTCGGGCTTGGCGGTCGCGGTCGCCTTGGGCTCGGCGCCCCTGGCGGCGGTCGACGACACAAGCGCGGCGATCAGCGCGGTGACAAGACGCATGGACACGAGACCTCCTGGCCGGTTCTGCGGCGCCCCCGGCGGGGACACTACGTGGGGCCCGCCGCGCCGTCAATCCACGTGGTTGGACGGGCCCGTCAGCGTTTCAGGAGGCTCCAGTCCGCCGCCTTGTCGTCGGCGTCGAAGAAGAGCACGTAGACGAGGTCGTCGTGGGCGAACACGCGCGCGGTCGGCCACTTCGCGCGCTTGGTGCGCACCTCGGCCACGCGTGGCGGGGGCGCCTCGCCGAAGAGCTTGAGGAGCGTCGCGTCCTCCACCTCCACCGCGACGGCCGTCCAGCCCTCGGCGGTCAGGCCCTGGCTGGCGCGGCTCACGCTGGGCTGCTTCTTCACGAGGTTGGCGAGCCGCCCCTCGTGCATGCTGAGCCGCCGGTAGTTGTAGGCCCACGCGCCCAGCGTCAGCGCGACAGCGAGCGCGGCCAGGCTCACGACGGCGGCCGCGCCCAGGATCAGGGCGCGACCGCCCCGGCGGGGACGTTCGGGCGTCAAGGCTTCCAGCACTCCGGTCCTCGGGTGCCGGTCAGTCTACGTCAGCCGCCCCCGCTTCCGGCTAGTCGACGAGCGTCACCGTCTTGACGCCGGCCGGGAGCGCCGCGCCCGGGCTGACGTAGCCGATACCGCCCGGCGTGGCCGCCACGACCGCGAGCAGCGCCTCCTCGGACTTCACGAGCGGCGGCACGATCCGTCCTGTGAGCATCTGCCGCTGCCAGTGGTGCACGACCGAGGCCGTGGTCTGCTCGAGCACGCCCTTGGAGAACGCCGCGCGCGTCACGTCGTTGACCGACAGGTCGACCACCGTCACCGGCGTGCCATCCGGCCACCGGGGTGCCGGCTTCAGGAACAGGTCCGCCACCTGACGGCGCTTCAGGGTGGCCGGACGGGAAGCGTTCACGACGACGGAGTAACGGCTGGTGTCGGCAACGGCCGAGAGGCTCGCTTCTGCAGCCATCCCGCGGGACGCGGGCGCGACCGAGCAGAGCGCTGCCATGAGGAACGAAGTGCCGAGGACCGCCCGGGAGAGGGACAGGTACAGGGGCGGTCCCGTACGCGTCGACATGGGGACCTCACCTTCTGCCGCGGGCGCGGGCGCGCCCGGGCACCTCGATCCTAGCGAGTTCGAACGGTCCGCGCTTCACCCGTTCGGGTGAACCGCGGCGTCGCCGCGCCGGCGGCTAGCGCGACGCGGTCTCGACCACGGCGACCGGCTTGACGCCGTCGGGGAGCTCGGTGCCTTCGGCCACGTAGCCGATCCCGCCCGCCGTCGAGCCCACGATCGCCAGCACGTCCGGCTCGGACTTCACGAGCGGCGGCTTCACGTAGCGCGTGGCCAGCTGCTGGCGCCAGTGGTAGACGACCGACTCGGGGGACTGTCCGAGCACGGTCTTCGAGAACTGCTGGCGCGTGGGATCGGTCACCGAGAGGTCGAACGGCGTCACGGGCGTGCCGTCCGACCAGCGGGTGGCGCGCATCATGAAGATGTCGGCGACCTGCTGGCGGGTGAGCGTGGTCGGACGCGACGCGTTGACCACGAGCGTGAACCCGCCCGCGTCGGCGCCGGCGGGCGCGCTCGACACGGCGAGCGCGAGGAGGAGGGTTGCGAGGGAGAGCCTGTTCATCACTTCCTGCAGAGGGCGGACTGCGCGCGAGACCACGACATGTGGGGCACGGGCCCGGCGACCGCAATGCTATCGGGCCGGCCGGGCCGCCGCTTCACCCGTTCGGGTGATCCGGGGCAGAATGCCGGGATGCCGGTCCTGCGCAGCTTCGGCGCGCCGCCGCCCGCCGGCGTCGCCTGCCGCCCGCGCCGGGGCGCCTACGCCGTCATCCGCGGTGAGGGAGGGCGCGTGGCGGCCGTGAACGACGACGGCCGCGTCTACCTTCCGGGCGGAGGCAGCCAGGAGCACGAGACGCCGGAGGAGACGCTCGTGCGCGAGGTGGCGGAGGAGCTGGGCCGCCACGTGGACGACCTGCGGCCGCTGGGCGAGGCCGAGCAGTACTTCCACTCGCACAACGACGGCTGCTGGTACCGCATGCACGCGACGCTCTTCACCGCCCGGCTGCGCGGCGAGCCGTTCGAGCCGCGGGAGTTCGAGACCGAGTGGTTGGCACCCGCGCGTGTCGCGCCCCGCTTCTTCTACGAGTGCCACGAGTGGGCGGTGGCCCTGGCGGAGAAAGGCGGGCCGCAGGGTTGAGCCCGCATCGGAGGAGGCTCCCATGAGCGAGGACGCGGTCCGTGCGCAGGTCGGCGAGGAGGAGTGGCGGCTGCGGGTGGACCTGGCCGCCTGCTACCGCCTGGTCGCGCGCTTCCACTGGGACGACCTCATCTTCACGCACATCTCCGCGCGCGTGCCGGGGCCCGACCATCACTTCCTCATCAACCCCTACGGGATGCTGTTCAGCGAGATCACCGCGTCCAGCCTGGTCAAGATCGACCTGCAGGGCCGCAAGGTGATGGATAGCGCCCACGACATCAACCCCGCCGGCTTCGTGATCCACAGCGCCATCCACGCCGCGCGCGAGGACGCACGCTGCGTGCTGCACGTGCACACACTCAACGGCGTCGCGGTCTCGGCCCAGCAGGGCGGCGTGCGGCCCATCTCGCAGCAGTCCATCTTCGTGCTGGCCTCGCTGGGCTACCACGCCTACGAAGGGGTCGCGCTCAACGACGACGAGAAGCCCCGGCTGGTGCGCGACCTGGGCGACAAGACCTTCCTGATGCTGCGCAACCACGGGCTGCTCACGGTGGCGGAGAGCGTGGCCGACGCGTTCCTCTTCATGTACCTGTTCGAGTCGGCCTGCACCATCCAGGTGCGCGCGCAGGCGGGCGGAGGCGAGCTGGTGAACATCGACCCGCGCATCATCGCGGGGGCGACCGCGCAGGCGAAGCAGGTCACGCGCAACGCCGGCGGCGCGCTGGCCTGGCCGGCCCTGCTGCGCCAGCTCGACCGCGAGGACGCCAGCTATCGTTCGTGAGCGCGCCCCCTTGCGCGACCACGGAGAGGAGTACGATGGCCGAAGGGGGCACACATGGGTTACGCCGTGCTGGCTGCGGGTTGCCTGCTGATCGCCGCGTCGGCGAGCGCGCAGGACCCGGCCGGCCGCGTGGCCGCTCCCACGGTCACCCTTCCACCCGCCGTCGACCGCGTGCTGCGCGACTACGAGCGCGCCTGGCGCGCGCGCGACGCGGCGGCCCTGGCGGCGCTGTTCGCGCCGGAGGGGTTCGTGCTCTCCAACGGGCGGCCGCCCGTGCGCGGCCGCGCCGCCATCGCCGAGGCCTACGCGAAGACGGGAGGGGAGCTCGACCTGCGCGCCATCGCGTACGAGACCGAGGGATCGCTCGGGCACGTCGTCGGCGTGTACTCCCACGGAGCCGGTCGGCCCGAGACCGGCAAGTTCGTCCTTGTCCTGAAGCGGGACGGCGACCGCTGGCTCATCGCGGCGGACATGGACAACGCGAACCAGCGGGAGAGAGCTCCCGCTTCGCCGCGGCCGTCACCGGCCGCGCAGTAGGAGGCGTCCATGCAGCCCGTCCCCGTTCCCCGGCCCCGTTCCACGCCGGCGCCGCGCCGCGGCCACGTGTGCGCGTGGGAGTTCGTGGTGCGCCCCGCGTGCGTCGCCGAGTTCGAGCGCATCTACGGCTCGAGCGGCGAATGGGCGGCCCTCTTCCGGCGGGCGCCCGGCTACCAGTGCAGCGAGCTGCACCGCGACCGCACGCAGCCGACCCGCTTCCTGACGCTCGACTTCTGGGACTCGCGCGAGGCCTGCGACCGCTTCCGCCGGACACACGCGGAGGACTACGCGGCGCTCGACGCCCGCTGCGAGGCCCTCACCGAGCGCGAGCGGGAGATCGGCCGCTTCGAGCCCGTCGACCTGGGCTGACCGGCTTCAACCCTGCGACCCTTCCGGCGGTCCAAGCATCCTGAGTGACCGCTCGCCCCTCGAGCGGGGAGGAACCGCCATGTCCAAGGCTGTCATCCGCTTCGCCGGTCTGTTGTTGGCTGTCCTGGTCGCGCCGGCCGGAGCCCAGACGGTCGACGAGCCCATCGCGGTCGACTGCTCCGCCTTCGTGGTGACCGGCGACCCGCACTCGACCGCGGGCGCCACCTGGACCTACAGCTCGGTCGACCTGGGCACCCCCTACGCCCTCGAGGGCGTCCTGTTCGAGCCGGCCGGCGCGGGCCCGTTCCCCGGCGTCGTGGTCAGCCACGGCAAGGGCGGCACGCCGTCCGCGTACTCGGCCAACATCGGACGGGTGATGGTGACCTGGGGCATGGTGGTGATCGGCCCGATGTACACGCACGCGCCGGACGCGCTCGACGCGGGCAACCTGCCGGACGGTCCCGATGGAGCCTCCGAGGCGAACGTGATGCGCGCGAACAAGGCGCGCGAGCTGCTCTCGTGCGTGGGCAGCGTCGACATGTCCTACCTGGCCGCCCACGGCCACAGCATGGGCGCGTTCGTCACCGGGCAGCTGATGGGGAAGCACGTCGGCGTGTTCCGGGCCGCCTCGCACACCGCGGGCGGGACCAGCCAGGGCCCGAACGCGACCACGCAGCGGGCGGCGCTGCGCATCCGCACGCCCTACCAGCTCCACCACAGCGCGACGGACACGACGGTCGCGCTCATCCAGGACCAGAACCTGGCGGCGATCCTGGCTTCGAACGGCGTCCCGCACGCGCTGTTCGTGTCCGAGTACCCGAACTACACGCACGCGCAGATCGCGCTCGACCCGGGGATGCTGCAGCGCGTGCGGAGCTGGTACCAGGCCTACGGCGTGCTGCCGTAGGGCTGTAAGTCGCGACGGATGGAGGTGGATCGTGCTGCCGGGCCCGCCTCCCGCCAGATCTCATAGAGATCGCCACGGTATCCCGGGCGTCACGTATGCTCCCAGCGTTGAAGCAGGGCCGACGGCGGGGGACTGTGGTGACTCGACGCCAATGAACCAGCCGTTGCGTTGGGCGGTCGGCGTCGCGGCGCTATCGCTCGTCGCGGCCATTGCGGGCCGCTTGATGCCGCTCGTGGGCGCCCTTCTCGCGGCGCTGACCGCACCGGGGATCGTCATCGCGTCGTACGAGATCCTGAAGGCCACCGACGGGCCGGTGGATGCGGAAGCGCGGCGATCCGTGCTCGTGGCGGTGGCACTTCTCGCGTTCTCCGTCCTGGTGATCCTGTGGTCCGCGCTCTTCGTCCCGACGACGAGCTGATGCGGACGAGGACCGCGCCGAGCCGGCTGCCCTGACTACGTCGTGGCGCGCAGCGCGTCGGCCAGGCGGGGCAGCGCGTCGGCCAGGTCCTGCTCGGAGCAGGCGCCGACGCTGAGACGGAACCAGCCGTCCTCCTCCTTCGAGCCGAACGCCTTGAAGGGCACGGCCGCCACGCGCGACGCCTGCAGGATGTACTGCCGGACCTGCTCGTTGGTGGTCAGGCGCACGCCGTCGGGCGTCGTCCGCCCGAAGGGATGGATGCGCGCGGTCAGGTAGATGGCGCCCATGGGCGCGATGCTGTCCACCGGCAGGCCCTCGGCCTTGAGCTCCTGCAGGCCCGCGTGCAGCCGGTCCAGCCGGGCCTGCACGCCGCGCAGGAAGGTGGCGTGGAACGCGCGGATCGCGGCCGGGTCGTCGAGCAGCGTCACCGTCCCCACCTGCTCGGCGCGCGGCGCCCACGCGCCCATGTGCGCGAGCAGCGTGGACATGCGCGCGATCACGTCCGTGGGCCCCACGCCCCAGCCGACGCGCACGCCGGTGGCGGCGAACGCCTTGCTGATCCCGTCCACGAAGACGGTGTAGCGGGCCATCTCCGGCATCAGGGCGGGGGGCGTCACGTGAGAGGTGCCGCCGAAGCACAGCATCCAGTACACGTGGTCGTACATCACGTAGAGGGGCCGCTCGCCGCGCCGCTCGCGGCCCGCGTTCTCCTCCAGCACCAGCTCGCAGATCCCGCGCAGCGTGCCCTCGTCGAACGCGGTGCCCGTGGGGTTGAGCGGCGAGTTGAGGCAGAGCAGCCGCGCGCCGGAGATCGCCGGGCGCAGCAGCTCGCGCGTGGGCAGGAAGTTGTCCTCGGCGCCGCAGCTCACCGGCTCGCCGGCGCCGCCGACCAGGTAGGTGTAGTGGTTGTTGTTCCAGCTGGGGACCGGGTACACCACGCGGTCGCCGGGATCGACGAGCGTGCGGAACAACGCGTAGATGAGCGGGCGCGACCCGCCCGCGACGACGAACGAGTCCACGGGGTACTCGAGGCCCAGCTCGCGCGCGTAGAAGCGCCGCGCGGCCTCGCGCAGCGTGGGCATGCCGTTCGACGGCGGGTAGTTCGTCTCGCCCGCCGAGAGAGCCGCCGCGATCGCGTCGCGCAGGCGGTCCGGGATGGGGAAGTGCCGGGGATCGAAGTCGCCGACCGTGAGGTCGCACACGGGATGTCCGGCCGTCTTGAGGGCCCGGATCTCGCCCGCGATCTTGAGGATCTCGGAGAAGACGAGCCCGTCCGCCATGCGCGAGAAGCGGTTCTTAGACGCGCTGGCCTCGGCGGCGATCGCGGCCAGGTCCTGCACGACCGGCACTTGTTCCATGTTCCCCCGACTATGACCCAAGGCCGGTGGCGCCCGCAAGGCGGCCGCCGCGCATCAGGACGCGCGCCTCACGTTCGACCCGTGCGCGCCCGCGAGCGCGAGCCGCCTCTCCCCGCCGCCCGGCCAGAGCCGCAGCGTGACCGCGTGCTCGCGGATGGAGGAGGCCGGCTCCAGCCGCACCCAGGACAGCGGCGCGTCGGCGGTGGCGCGCGCGCCCGCCTCGTCGAGCGCTTCGTGGAACGCGCGTCGCGCCGCGGCCGGCAGGTACTCGTCCACCACCGAGTGGTAGACGACGGTCGCGCCGCCGGGCCGCGGCGCGGCCAGCTGCGCCGGCAGCCACTCGTGCAGCGACGCCGCCTCGACCGTGGCCGGCACGCGCGCGGCCAGCTCCAGCGCCCCGCGCAGGCGGGAGAAGCGCGCGGCCTGGTCGGCCCAGACCGACGACTGCAGCGTCAGCCGGTCCTCGTCGCTCCCCGGGTCGAGCGGACGCAGGTCGCACCCGCGGCGCTCCACGACCTCGATGGGAGTGCCCGCGAACTCCGGCGCGTCGGTCCAGAAGCCGGACAGGTCGACCGGGCTGTCGGCGGGCCCCCAGGACGCGCCGCCCCCGCCGTAACGAAAGAGGTCGAAGCGCAGGTTCAGGCCGGCGCTGGCGCCGACCTCCAGGAGCCGGAAGGGCAGGCGCGTGCGCGCGCTCGTCTCCAGGAAGCCGAACAGGAGCGGCGCGCAGCGGCCGACCTCGTTCGTCTGGCAGGGGCGAGCCACGAGCTCGCGCACGGTCTCCTCATGGCTCTCGAGCAGGGCGCGCAGCGTGTCCCAGGCGCCCGTGAGACCCGCGTCGCCGCCCACGCTCGGGTAGTGGACCGCGAGGCCGGGCGCGCGTCCGGTCAGGACCAGCCGGTGCGCCGCGGCCATGAAGCGCAGCGCGAGCGCGTCGCCGCGGCCGGGCCGCAGGTGCGGCTCCAGC
>JAICEW010000227.1 GCA_025923995.1 Vicinamibacteria bacterium
GTGCAGGGAGCGTGCCAGGAGAGAGTCGACCTGGAAGGCGCTCATTCCTCCCCTCCGGTGCCGGCGAGCCTCTCCATCAGGAGATTCTCGTAACGTCCGAGGTCGCTCCACTCGACGGCCCAATGGCGCTTCGGAGCTGCCGCGTCCGGGATCGTCATCCCGACGTCGTCGACGCGGACGCCCATCTCCTCGAGGCGCAGCAGATCGTCCGAGAACGCGAGGTACACGGCGACCGTGTCGAAGAGCGTAGTGGTGTCGCGGTCGGCTCGCGACGGGTCGGGCCCGCAGATCTCCGGGCGGGCGCGGCACCACACGCGGTTGTTCTCGACCAGGGCCCGAGCGCCCGGGTCGCGCGAGGCCAGCACCCGCGCCCACTTCGGACCGCTCAGCCGCACCAGGCCGCAGGTGTCGAGTGGCGTGATCCGCATCGGCCACGGCGCCTCCAGGACCCGGCGGAACGCGGAGACAGCCGAGCGCACGTTCCACTCCGCGACCGGCTTGGGTGCGCCGGCGACGCCGCGGTAGAGGCTTCCGTACATGCCGACGAAGCGCGCGCGCCTGGCGATGCGCGGCTCGCGCGCCAGCGCGGCTTCCAGGTTCGGCGCGGGGCCGATGGCGATGATCGTCACGGGCTCGTCCGCGCCCATCACGGCGTCGACCAGCGCCTGCACGCCGTCGGCGTGGACCCTCCCCGGGTACTGCGCGAGCGCATAGGAGCCGAGCCACTCGCCCTGCGGGCCGCCCTTCTCGTTCTGCCGGATGCCGATCCCGATCGGCACGTCGGCGCGGCCCATCGCCTGGAGCAGCTTCGCGGCCAGGCGCGCGCGGTAGTGCGTGTCGCCGAAGTCCGTGACCAGCAGCTTCAGGTCCAGCTCCGGCGAGCGCACCAGCATGAGCAGCGCGAACGTGTCGTCGATGTCGTCGCCGATGTCGGTGTCCAGGATCACCGGAATCGGCCGCGCGGAAGCCGGTGCCGTGGCCAGAACGCACAGGCCGCAGGCCAGCAGCGTCACGGCGGCCTGGCCAGGGACGGACCGTTTCATTCCGCGCGCAGTCCTCCGGCCTCCGACAGTAACATCCGCCGCGTGTCCGCATCTCCCACCCCGGGATGGCGACTTCGCACTGGCAGGCGCGCGTGATCGACCGCGAGCTGCTGCGCCTGCGCTGCGACACGGAGCTGGCGCCGTACCTTCGCGCGCTGGCGGACGACCCGAGCGACGAGGCCGCCTTCCGTGCCCTCGTGTCCGACGTCGCCGGCGTCGTGATCCCCGGCGCGCGCTTCGGTCAGGAGGGCTCGGCCAGCGCGGTCCGCGTGGACGGGAGCGGCATCTTCGGCGAGCGGGCGGAGCGATGCGAGAGCCGGGCCGGGATCGTCGCGGCCTCGCGGCCCGCCGGGCTCGTGTTCGCCGACATCCGGATGCACTACGTGCAGGAGTACCACGACGGGCGCCGCGTCCGAGGCTCCTACGGCCGCAAGGGCTCGGTGGACATCAACGTCCGCAAGGAGGTCGACCTCTTCCGCGGCCTGTTCATCGGGTTCGACCTGGGCGCGGCCGTGCGCGGGTCCACGTTCGTCGATCCGCGCGGCGCCGGCCCCGCCGTCGCGTCGCGCGAAGCGCTCGAGCCGTTGGACACGGGCGACGCCGCGTTCGAGCGCGTCTTCCGCGTGACGTCCTCGGACCCCGAGGAGGCGCGCGCGCTGCTCATGCCGTCGACCCGGGCCGGCCTGCTGAGGCTGCGTGAGGCCGCCCGGCAGGACCTGCACGTCTCGATCTCCGACGGGCGGGTCTCGATCGCGATCGAGCTGGGCCCCTCGCCGTTCGAGCCGGGCCGGGGTCCCGTCGACTTCGAGCGCGTCCTCGCCATCGCCGAGCTGTTCGCGCTCGTCGACCTCGCGGCCGCGGCGCTCCCGGTGGGCGTCGCGCTACCGACATCGGCGCCGGGAGCCGAAGCCGCCCCCGGGCGCCCCGCGACGTCGCACACGCGGCTGACGCGGCGAGCCGACGGCCTGAGCCTGGCCTACACGAAGGCCGTCTCCCCTCTCTGGCTCGTGGTCAGCGCGGCCGGCGCGCCGCTGCTGGGCTGGTTCTGGGCCCTGGCGCTACGGGAGCTGCTCCTCGGAGGCTCGAAGGACAACACGGGGGTGCTCGCCGCGATGATCCCGCTCGCGGTCGGGACGCTGCTGTGGTTCTACGCGGCACAGGCCTGGTGGGGCCCCGTGACGCGCGTGGAGATCGATGCCGGCGAGCTGCGCGTGAGGAACGGCCTGCTGCGCTGGAACCGCGTCCCCACCGCGTCCATACGCACGATCGAAGCCCGCGAGGGCATGCTCCACGCGGACCACCTGCCGCTGTCGCCCGCGCTCCGCGGCGACGAGCTGCGCTGGCTCCACCACGAGGTCGGCCAGGCGCTTCGTCGCGACTGACGTCCGTGCGCTAGGCCGTGCGCCCGCCCCGGCCCCGGTGGCCGCGGCCTCCGCCGCTGCGTTCGCTTCGCCGCCTGGCACCGCCTCCCCGGCTCGGTCCCCGACCCGGTCCCGCGGGCCGGTGCCCACCGGAGGCGGGCGCGGCCGGCTTGCGCTTCTGTCCCTGTCGCGAGCGGTGCGCGGCCAGGCGCTGGCGCAGCGGGACCTCCAGCTTCTCCACCGGCCGCTTCGAGTAGTCGAACCCGGGGACGGTCACGCGGGGCAGGCGCTTGCCGATGACGCGCTCGATGTCGCGCAGGCTGGCCTCCTCTTCCGGCGCGACCAGGAGGAAGGCGTCGCCCTCCGCCTCCGCGCGAGCGGTGCGTCCCACGCGGTGCACGTAGTCCTCGGGCGAATGCGGGACGTCGAAGTTCACGACGTGGGACAGAGCCTCCACGTCGATCCCGCGGGCGGCGATGTCCGTCGCGACCAGGACGGGGAACTCCCCCGCCTTGAACCCGGCCAGCGCCGCGGTGCGCTGGGCCTGGCTGCGGTTCCCATGGATGCGGCCCGCGTTCACGCCATGGCGCGTCAGGTAGTCGGCCAGGCGGTTGGCCCGGTGCTTGGTCCGCGTGAACGCGATCACGCTGCGGATGTCGCCGCGGCGCAGCAGCTCGAGCAGCAGCGGTGACTTGAGCTCGCCCGCCACCGGGTACACCGCATGCGTGATGCCCACGGCCGGCGTGGACTGGCGCTGCAGGTTGATGGTGGCCGGCTTGTTCAGCATCTCCCGGGAGAGCGCCACGATGGGCGGCGGCATGGTCGCGGAGAAGAACAGCGTCTGCTTGCGGGGGGGCAGGTGCTTCAGGACGCGCCGGATGTCGGGCAGGAAGCCCATGTCCAGCATGCGGTCGGCCTCGTCGAGGACCAGGACCTCCAGGCCGCGCAGCGCCGCGTACGGGAAGCGGAAGTGGTCCAGCAGTCGTCCCGGCGTGGCGATGATCACGTCCACGCCTTTGCGAAAGGCGTGCTCCTGCGGGCCCATGCCCATGCCGCCGAAGACGGCCGCCCCCGAAAGCGCCGTGTGCTGCGCGAGCGCGTCGAGGTGCTCGTCGATCTGTGCGGCCAGCTCGCGCGTGGGTGTGAGCACCAGCGCGCGTGTCGTCCCCCGCGGCTTGCCGGCCAGCCGATGGAGGATCGGCAGCAGGAACGCCGCGGTCTTGCCGCTGCCCGTCATGGCGCAGGCCAGCACGTCACGGCCTTCCATGGCCGGCGGGATCGCGTCCTGCTGGATGGGAGTGGGCCGGGTGAACCCGAGCTCACGCAGGCCTCGCTGGAGGTCCGCGTGGAGTCCGAAGTGCGAAAAAGGCATGGAACCGCTTTCTGTCGTGCCGGCGGGGATGGGAGATTTCGAACGGAGCTTGCCGGTGGGCGGCCGTCGGAAAGACGACGAGCCCGGGCGAGAGGCGCCGGGCTCGTCGATCGTGGTGGGGTTCGAGGAGTTAGCGGACGAGGCTCACGTTCGCGGCACGCGGGCCCTTGGGGCTCTGCGTGATCTCGAACTGGACCCGGTCACCCTCGTTGAGGGTGCGATAGCCCTCAGCGCGGATCTCGGAGTGATGGACGAAGACGTCCGGACCACCCTCGTGCGACAGGAACCCGAAACCCTTGGACTCGTTGAACCACTTGACGGTACCTTCGATCATGAACGTGCAGGCCTCCTTGGCCTTGCCTAGTCGCGAAGTGGCCTGCGCGTTCAAAAACAAAAGCCGCCCTAAAGTGGGCGGCTCCCTCGTCACGCCAGAGCAACAACCAACTAATGCAGGGGCATCATACCACAGATGCCTCGGCGGGTCGACCGAAGGACACTGAGCACCGCGGAACCCGGTGACGACGGTCACGCCGAATACGAGACTGAGCGTTTCGTGTCGTGTTCGCGGCGTCCCTTCCGCTGACTCCAGTACATCCAGGTCACTCCATCCGAGAGCACGAGGGTCCGGGGACGCCTGCCGGCGCGGTGCACGCGAGCACCGCGCCGGCACGTGTTCCGGGGACGGAGTGTCGCTTCCCAGGGGCCGTTCCTCGTCCCCCCTCTCGTCGAGCTGCCACCCCATGTCGGTCCGGATCAGGCCGCGCCCCCGAAACGCCCACGAAAGCGCGCCCGCGGTTTGCCTGCTGGACGCGGACGAGAGGCGCCGCCAGACGGTCGCGGCCGCGCTCGAGACCCGCGCGCCGCTGGTCCGGATCGCCGAGACCGACGTGGAGGCCGCCGACGCGGGCGTCGTGCTGCTGGGCCTCTCCGAGCCCCTGATCCAGCCTCCGGATCTACGCGCCATCCAGCGCCTCCATGCGCGCGGCGTGCCGGTCGTCATCGCGTACGGGTCGGGCATGGACGCGGTGCCGCTGGGCGCCCGCTGCCAGGCCCTCCTGCAGGGGGCCGCGTGCCTGCTCGACAGCGGTGTGGCGTCCTTCGCGGCCGAGCTGGAACGCCGCCTGGAGGCGGCCCTCGACGACCTCCAGCGCCAGCGCGTCGAGCAGAACGGGCTGCGAGCCACGATGGCGCCGCTCGGCCTGGTCGGAGCCAGCCCGCCCATGCTCGCGCTCTTCCGCTGGATCGCGCGCGTCAGCACGCTGAGCGACGTGGCCGTGCTGGTCCACGGGGAGACGGGCACCGGCAAGGAGCTGGTGGCCCGCGCGATCCACGGCCTCGACGCGAAGCGCTCGCGCGGCCCCTTCGTGCCCCTCAACTGCAGCGCGCTCAGCGCTGAGCTGGCGGAGAGCGAGCTGTTCGGCAGCCGGAAGGGGGCCTTCACGGGCGCCACCCACGACCGACGCGGCCTGGTCCGCTCGGCCGACGGCGGCGTCCTGTTCCTGGACGAGATCGGCGACCTCGCACCCGGCCTGCAGGCCAAGCTGCTGCGCGTGCTGCAGGAGGGGCGCGTGATGGGTGTGGGCGACGACCGCGAGGTGCCGGTCGACGTGCGCGTGGTCGCGGCCACGAACCGCGACCTGCGCGCGATGGTCGACGAGGGCCGTTTCCGCGCCGATCTGTACCATCGCCTGGGCGTGCTGGTCGCGACGGTGCCCGCCCTGGCCGAGCGCGCGGGCGACGTGGCGCTGCTGATCGATCACTTCCTGATGAAGTACCAGGCACTGCGTCCGTGCCGCGCGCCGGCGTCGCCCGCATTCGTGTCGGCGCTCCAGCGCCTGCGCCTGCCCGGCAACGTCCGTCAGCTGCAGAACCTCGTGCGACACGCGCTCGTGAAACGCAGTGACGACACGCCGCTGGGTCTCGAGGACCTCCCCCCGGAGGCCCTGCGGCAGCTCTCGGTCGACCTCCCACCGGACGGCGAGCTGGCGTCCGAGCTGCCGGCGGACTGGATCCCCATCCTCGAGAGCCACGGCTGGAGCCTCGCCCGCTCGCTGTCCGCCTGCGAGCGCATGCTCGTGCGCGCTGCGCTGGGCCGCGCGCGCGGCAACCAGTCCGAGACCGCGCGGCTGCTGGGCGTCACCGCCCGCAGCATCTACAACAAGATCCGCAAGCACCACCTGCACGACTGACGCTCCCAGGGCGCCGATCGTCACGCGCCTCCCTGGCGCCGATCGTCGCGCGCGAGGTGTACCGCTTCGCGGCGGCGCTGACAGCGGGCGGTTCACGCGCCGCTACGGGTACACCGGTCGCGCGCTCAGGGCGGCGCCCCCAGAACGCGCGTTCCCGACCGGAAAGATCGTTCCGGAACGCACGCGCGAGCGAGCCACCAGCCGCGACACCGCGACCGCTCGCGCCTCGTCGGAACCACAACACCGCCAACCGCTTCGCGCGAGAGCACGCGGCGCGCTCTCGCGCGGCACGCC
The DNA here is from genome assembly GCA_025923995.1 of Vicinamibacteria bacterium. Classification (GTDB taxonomy): domain Bacteria; phylum Acidobacteriota; class Vicinamibacteria; order Fen-336; family Fen-336; genus JAICEW01. The sequence goes on from JAICEW010000227.1 coordinate 6,260, forward strand.
GCCTGCACTCCTGCGCGGGCGTATGGGCATCGCGGAGCGCAGGGAGGCGGGACTTCGGCACCGCCTGGTCCATTTCCGGGTCGGCGACGTCTTCATCCCCGAGCCGCAGTCGGTGCTGGCCGAGCTCTATGGCGAAGACCTCCTGCAGGGACGCGTGCTGGACCTGTCCGACAGCGGCGCGCGGCGGGAGGCGTTCGCGGTGGTGCGGGTGGACGGCGTGACGCGGCCGGTCGTCGTTCCCGTCGACCGCATCCTGGGCGTCCTGTGAATGCTCCTGCGTTCTCCCCGCTTCGTCGTGCCGCGCATCCGCACGCTGCGCGTCCCGGAAGGACGGCCGGGCACGCTGGTCACCGCGCGGATCATCGCGCGCATGATCCGCGAGGGCGCTCGCGACTTCTACGTCCGCCAGAAGGCGATCGCGATCTTCCGCGCCTGCGGCGTGCCGGCCAAGCACCGGCTGGGCGAGGTGAGCGCGCTGTTCGAGTGGGTGCGCCGGAACGTCCGCTACACGCGCGACATCTGGCGTGTGGAGCTGCTGCACACGCCACGGCGGATGCTCGAGCTGCGCGCCGGGGACTGCGACGACATGACGATCCTGCTCGGCGCCATGCTCGTCGCGACCGGCCATCCCGTGCGGCTGGTCCTGGCCGGCTACGCGCCCGGCCGGCCGCACGAGTACACGCACATCTACCCGGAGGTGCTCGTGCCCGGGCGCTGGGTCGCGCTCGACGCCACGTCGCCCCATCCCATGGGCTGGGAGCCGCCGGCACGCTGGCGGCGCACATGGGACGTCGCTAAGGAGGAGCCACGATGCTCGCACAAGACTGGATGACGGGTCAGCTCTACGACGTGCCCGAGTACCCGTCTGGAGGCCTCGCCGGCTACGGCGGCTACGGCGGCTACGGCGGTTACGGCGGCTACGGCGGTTACGGTGGCTACGGTGGCTACGGCTGGGGACCGCTGATGTCCGTCCTCCCCGGAGTCGCCAAGGCCGTGCTGCCCGCGATCGGCGGCGTGGTCAGCGGCCTGCTCTCGAGGCCGGCCGTGCAGGCGATCGGGCCGGCGCTCAACAGCGTCGTCGGCGGGCTGCTCCCGGGTGCCGCCGGCGCGCTCTCCGCGCTCGCGACCGGTGGAGCGCAGCAGGCGCCGCCGCCGGTCGGGCCGTCGATCGCCCAGCCGCCGATCGCCACGGCCATGGGCCCGATGGCCGTCGATCCGATGACGATGCAGCCGCCACCGGGCTGGGTGCCTCCGCCCGCGCCCAACGTCGGCTGGCCGCAGCGCCAGGTGTACATGCGCTGCTCGGTCTGGCCGGGCCCGCGTGGATTCGTGCCCGCGGCCGCGCTCGCCCCCGGCGGATACCCGCCGCCAGGCGCGCCGTACCCGCCGCCGGGCGCGCCCTATCCGCCGCCTCCTGCGCCCTACGGCGTGCCGGGCGGCGCCGTTCCGCTGGTGGCGGGCGGCTTCCGCCGCGGCGGCGCGCGTCGGCGGCGCCGGTAGAGCAGGGCGATGGAGACCCATGGCCTACGTCGCGGTCGAGCCGCTGTCGCCTGCGCCGCACCCGGTGTCGCGGCGGCTCTTCCGCGCCTTCCACGGCTTCGCAGCGGACCGCGTGCTGCGAGCGCGCCACGCGCGCGTCGTCCCGCGGGAGCTGGTCGACCTGGGGCGCCTGTGCGCGGTGATCTACGAGTCGGACCGCGGCTGCCGCGGGCGGCCACGCCGGTTCATCCACTTCATGGAGACGCCGCCGCGCCTCGCGTGCGATCCGCGCGGGCGGCAGCTCTTCATCGTGGGCGGGAGCTACCGCGTCACGCGGCGCGGGATCGAGGGCTGACGGGAGTGACGCGATGAAACGAGCGCGCGGGTTCGACGAGGTGATGATCGTGAACCCCTACGACCCCCGCCACGGAGAAGGAGCCAGGCTCATGCAGTTCCATCAGGTCGGTTGGCCGGGCTACGGCCAGTACGCGGACCCGTACGCAGGCTACGGCTTCGCGGGGTACGGCTACGCGGACCCCTACGGGTACGGCGAGCCCTACGGATACGCAGGCTACGGATACGCAGGGCCGTACGCCTACGCGGCGGATCCCTACGCCTACGCACTGCCCTACGGATACGGCTACCCGGAGGACACGCAGGCATACGCGGGCTACGGCGAGTACGCGGAGCCCTACGGCTACTACGCCGATCCGTACGGCTACCCCGAAACCCCGCCGGACCAGTTCGACGGCTACGCCGAAGACGAAACGGTCGGCTACTACCCCCAGGACGACCCGTTCAACGGCTACGCCGCGGAGCCCGAGGACGCCATGGCCGGTGGCGCGTACGCGGACCCGTACGGCGAGGACCCCGCGCCGTACGACGCCATGAACGGCTACGCCGCCGAAGGGGACGAGCTGGCGGGCGGCGACTACGCCGGGTACGTGCGCAGCCGGAGGGATCGCTGCGCCGCGGGATGCATGGCCCCCACGGGCGTCGCGGGGCCGGAAGACGGCGCCTTCGACGGCTACACGGCCCCGGCCGGGGCGGGCGCGTCCTGCGGGGACTTCCGTCCCGGGCCGGACGCCACCGCCGAAGTGCCGGACACGTTCCGGCCCCCCTGGTGAGCAGGACGATGGACGACGCGCGCCCGCGGGCGCACGAGCTGATGGAGGAATAGCGATGGCACGCGTTCAGGGAATCCAGGAGAAGGTCCACCTGCCGATCTACGACTCGATCAAGGTGGATCCCGGCAAGCAGCTGTTCGACGTCGAGAAGTCGGGCACGCTGAAGTTCTTCGTGGACGTGCAGGGCAAGACGAAGCTGGAGACGAACCTCCAGTCCGCGTCGCTGCTGCCCCACTACAACACGTTCGAGGCGCGCTCGATGCGCGTGGTCATCGGCGACGCGCCGGCCGACTTCCCCGACGAGGAGGTGCTGAGCGAGCAGCCGGGCGGCAACACGGACGAGAACCTCGAGGTCACGGACGACGATCTGCTGCCTTTCTTCATCGATCCGGCCAACAAGATCGCGATCTTCACCCGCGAGGCGACTCCCACCATCGTGGCCCAGGAGCCCGGGTTCGATCCGAACAGCCACCCGCAGCAGCTGCTGGCCAACATCAAGCTGACGCTGTCCGACGTGGTGGACCTGATCCGTGAGGCCCGGGAGAGCGACGACGGTGAGGCCCTGCTGTCGCCTGAGGACGGCGAGGTATCGCTGGTCAAGATCGACGGCGCCGGCACGACCACGCCTGTCACCGCCGACGACGTCGCCCTGAAGGTGGCCGAGTTCGGCGGCAGCATCGCCATCCCCCTCGGCTGGCTCGAGGACTACCTCGAGCTGCTGGAGGAGAAGGAGGTCCCGCTCGAGCAGCAGATCGAGCCCAACAACGGCGGCGGGACGCTCATCGGCTCGTTCATCTACAACACGGTGACCGGCCTCTTCGTGGGCGAGAAGCTCATGATGCAGATGCCGACCTACTTCTTCCCCGCCGGCGCCGGCCCGCACTCCGAGTCGGGCGGCTTCACGACGCACGGCGAGCCCTCGCCCATGGCGACGTTCCGCTTCGCCGAGCCCGTCTGCATCGCGCGCCAGCAGAACTTCCGCGTCGAGATCGAGGTGCCCGACACGGACGTGCTCAAGCAGCTCCAGCGCATCTACGGGCCGTTCCAGATCTGGGTGATCCTGGACGGCTACATGACGCGCGACGTCCAGTAGCGGCGCCAGGGCGATGGGCGGCACGCCTCAGATCCGGAGCGCACCGCCGTTCCGGCCCGCGCCGGGGCCGGCGGCGGTCGCGCGCGATCTCGTGATCCCGTTCGAGCACGCGGCGGTCTTCGAGATCACCGGCCGGCCGGGCAACGTCCTGCAGGACGTCATCACGGTCAGCCCCGACGGCGCGTTCGTGGCCACGGCCATCGGCTACAGCTTCGAGGAGGAGCGGGGCCGCGTCGAGACGCTCTCGCTCCAGGGCACCGCGGCGCGCGCGCCGGGCGACGTGAAGCTGGGCGAGGTCCCGCCCGCGGCGCTCATCGAGGGCTTCCGGCTGAACCCCGCGTCCGAGCGCGTGGTGCTCAAGCCGGCGGCGCCCGCGCGCCGCGAGCGCGAGCTCAGCGACGAGGCGCTCCCCGCGGCCTTCCTCGCCTCGAGCCTCCTCCAGCGGCTGCGCGAGCCGGGCGAGATCTCGTTCCTGTTCAGCATGCTCGACAGCGCGACGGGCCGCGAGCTGCAGGA
>JAICEW010000228.1 GCA_025923995.1 Vicinamibacteria bacterium
GACACGCCGAGGCGAGTCTGCGTCGGGCGAGAACGTCTGGCCGGAGAGCAGCAGGGGATCCTCTTCCAGCTGGTAGACGTTCAGTGTCGTCAGGAGCTCCTGTGCCTCGCCGACGGTCATGCCTTCCAGGCCGACGGAGGAGTCCGGAAGCGAGAACGCGTGCATGCCGCACGAGACCACCCGCCCATCGTCAGGCAACATGATGACCGCGCACCGGTGCAGGGCCCGGGCCTCGCCTGGACGGACAAGCTGGAGCCATCGGTCGATCGCCCAGCCGAGCTTCGACTGCTCGATCCGGACCGCAAGGGCTCCGCGGGTGCGAAGCGTCTCGACGACCTCGACGACCCGCTCGCGGCCCTCGCGCAGGTCATCCGTGAGCTGGACCAGGAGCGCGCCCGGTGCGGCGTCGATCTGATCGAGAACCGGTGGTTCGACGGTGCCGAACGAGAAGGAGTCGGCGAAGGAGCCATCTCGCGGGTTCTCGATCCACTCGGCGGAGACGCCGGCCCGTTCGAGCTCACGTCCTCCGGGGACCATGAGCGTCAAGCGGATCACGTTGCGGGTGTCAGCGGAGGACATCGTCAGGACCGGGATGACACGTTGCGCCTATCGACCGCTCGCGCCACCGGTGGCCACGGCCCAGGCGTCCGAGCTGGGAACTTCGCCGAGAGGAGTCGCGAGCCACATGTCGAAGATCCTACGATACCGCCTGAGCTCGGGATGCCGCCTGCATGCGGTCTCGTGGTCCCTCCAGAACCACTCCTCCGAGAATCGCTCGAAGTCCCACGCCGAATAGACCGCGAGGTTGTGAAGCCAATCCGCCAGGACACCCGCCCGGGAGATCTGTTGCCGCTCTGTCCCCGACGCGAAAGGAAGCAAGCGGTGGTGCAGCGGCAGCCAGGCCACCGGGCGTATGTCGAGTGTGGCCCAATACAGCAAGTGGCGATAGGCCCGCTTGCGCGCCTCGTCCATCATGGTGTCAGCCATCCGACCAGGCTGCTCATGTGCTCGAAGCCGCCGAGGACTGCCCGGATCTGCGATCGAGGCGAAAGGGTCCGCATGTCAGGCCGGGATCGAGGCCTCTTCAACGAGGGCCCCCGGGCGCGGAGCCAGAGACCACGTGCTGCGGATGAGGTCGAGGCAGCGCACGAGCTGAACGGCGTCGACACCAAGGCGCCCGGCGCCGGCCGCCTTCCAGAAGGCGAAGTTCAGGAAGAAGGTGAGCCTGTTGGCCGACACCTCCATAGCGAAGTCGAAGGGATAGTCGTCCATGCTCCCGATCATGGTCCGGATCTGTTCGTAGGCATCGGCGCCGCGAAGGCCGAACTTCTCGGGAACATGGCCGCGGAAGCCGCTCCCGAAGAACGCGCGGCGAACCGACAGCGGCTTCGTCAGATGGCGGTTGAAGTCCTCGAGATCCTCTGCCGGCACCCACAGCTCGCGATGCATCGGAGCGCCGACCGTCTCCGAGGAGAAGCGGCTCCCGTAGTCATCCGGGATCTCCATCGCGACAACGTAGCCAGCGAACGGGTCCGTCGCCGTGTTCCATGTACTGGCGATCTGATCGGCATAGGCCTCGACGAGCACTGGATAGAAGATCGGCTGTTCCGGCAGCCGGGGCGGGAAGGCCTTCATGTCGGCCTCGAAGACCAGCGCCAGCTCGCGCATGCCTACGGGGCGCCACAGGATCATCAGTCAGCCTTCATGCCGTGCGCTAACGCGTCTCCACCCCCGGCGCGACCTCGACCTTGACGGTCTGAGTCTCCTTCACGCTCCCGTAGGACAGCGTGACTTTGTACTCGCCGGCCGGCACGAACTTCTGGCCCTCGCCTCCGTACTCCGTGAGCACGTCCTTGCCGGGCTTGAGGTCCCAGACGACGCGCCCGAGGCCGGGCACGCCGGGCGCGCTGAGGGACGCGACGGGCTGATCCGTTGGAGTCGCGATCGCGATCTTCACCGGGTCGCCCGTGTACTCCCGGACCCAGAACGTCACGAGCGCGCCGGCCGGCGGGTTCTCGCCGCGGTAGACGGCGGAACCGAGGGAGTCCACGAAACCAGGCAGGCCGGGCAGGGCACGCGCCCCGCGGACGGGGAACAGGTGCGCCGCCTTCGCACGCACCTCGGGCGTGAGGTCCTGCAGCGGGCGCACGTCGTCGATGACGTACAGGCTGCGGCCGTGCGTCGCGGCGACGACGTCTCCGTCGCGGGCGTGGACGCGGATGTCGTCGACCGCGACCGTGGGCAGCTCGCCCAGGCGCGTCCAGCTGACGCCGCGATCGAGGCTCACGAACAAGCCGAACTCCGTACCGGCGTACAGGACCGATGCGTTGCGCGGATCCTCGCGCACGACCTTGACGGGACCGTCGGCGGGCAGGTTCGAGGCGATCGACTGCCACGTCTTGCCGGAATCGCCGGTGCGGAACGCGAGCGGCGCCAGGTTGCCCGCGCGGTGCGCGTCGACCGCGAGGTACGCGACCTGCGCGTCGTGCGCGCTCGGCTCGATGCGGTTCAGCCACTGGCCCTTCGCGCCCGGGGGCAGGCTGGCCGTGAGGTCGGTCCAGTGGGCACCGTCGTCGCGCGTGATCCACAGCTTGCCGTCGTCCGTGCCGGCCCACAGCAGGCCCGCGGTCACCGGCGACTCGGCGAGCGTGTACACGACGCCGTAGTTCTCGGCGCCGCTGCCGGTCGCGGTCGTCTTCACGTGATCGCCGGCGGACAGGTCCGGGCTGATGGCCTGCCAGCGCTCGCCGCGGGCCGTGAGGCGGAAGACCCGGTTGCCGGCCAGGTACAGAGCACCCTTGGTGTGCCTGCTCCCGATGAGCGGCGAGTTCCAGTGGAACCGGAACGCCGCCTCGCCCTCGCCCGGCTCGGGGCGCAGGTTCGTGATCTGGCCGGTCCGCACGTCGATGCGGTGGACGTAGCCCTGCTGGGACTCGACGTAGATGACGTCGTCGTCCTCCGCGTCGAAGACGCAGTAGAAGCCGTCGCCGCCGCCCAGGTTGGTCCAGTCGCCGTTGAGGATCCCTTCCTTGGTGAACGTGCGGCTGGGACCGACCCAGTTCACGTTGTCCTGCAGCCCGCCGCAGATGCGGTACGGCTGCCGGTCGTCGAGCGTGATGCGGTAGTACTCGCCGGCCGCGAACCGGTTGAGATGGTCCCAGGTGCCGCCGCGGTCGACGCTCTTGTAGACACCGCCGTCCGTGCCCAGCAGCAGCCGCTTCGGGCTACGCGGGTCGATGGCCAGCGCGTGGCAGTCGGCGTGGACCTTGCCGAAGCGGTCCTCGCGGAAGGTCTTGCCGCCGTCCTCGGACACGTGGTTCGCGAAGCCCAGGACGTACACGCGCTGCGCGTCCTCGGGATCGACGCGGACCTGGCTGAAGTAGAACGGCCTCGGGTTGAGGGCATTGACACGCGTCCAGCTCTCGCCGCCGTCGTTGGTCCGGAACACGCCGCCGACCTTCGCCCGCACCTCGTCGATCGAGGCGGTGCCGCCCTCCTCGGTCTGAACGACCGCGTACACGGTGCGCGGGTCCTTGCGGAACACGTCGAGCCCGATCCGGCCCGTGCGCGCGGGCAGCCCGCCCGCGAGCTTGCGCCAGGTCGCGCCCCCGTCGGTGCTCTTGAAGATGCCGCCCTCGTCCTTCCCGCCGGTCAGCGCGGTGCCCCAGGCGAAGGACCACGGCGTGCGCCGGCGCGCGTAGAGCGCGGCGTACAGCGTGTCCGGGTTGGCCGGGTCGATCGCGACGTCGCCGCAGCCGACGTGCGCCGCGTTGGGCGCGGCCGCGCCCAGGACCAGCTTCCACGTCTTGCCGCCGTCGCCGGTCTTGTACAGCCCGCGCTCGCCGCCCGCCGTCCACAGGTCGCCCATCGCGGCCACCCAGGCCGTCGCGGGGTCCTTGGGGTGCACGACGACGCGCGCGATCGTGCGGCTGTGCTTGAGCCCGACGTTCGACCAGCTGCCGCCGGCATCGGTCGAGCGGTACACGCCGTCGCCCCAGGACGAGCTGTTGCGGTCGTTGGCCTCGCCGGTGCCGACCCAGACCACCTTCGCGTCCGACGGCGCGACCGCCACGGCCCCCACCGCCGCGACGGCCTCCTTCTCGAACACCGCCTCGAAGGTGGCGCCGTCGGTCGAGGTCTTCATGATCCCGCCCGTCCCCAGCGCGACGTAGAACGTGTACGGGTCCTGCGGGTCGAGCGCGATGTCCGACACGCGCCCGCTCATGACCGCGGGCCCGATGCTCCGCGCCTTCAGCGCCTTCAGGTGCAGCGCGTCGACGGGCCTGGCCGTGGGCGCCGGGGCCTTGGGCGGGGCCTTCTCGGCCGCGGCGAGCGGCGAAACGAGCGCGAGGGACGCGATCAGCGCGTTGAACGGCGCGGTCTTGAGCATGGCGCGGAATCTATCACAGCGGTTCCGGCGCCCCGCCGCGCACGGGTGCGCCGGGCGGGCGGCCGGAGCCGCCGGCCCGGCGCGAGCGTTCGTTCACTCCTGGGGCAGCTCCAGGCGCTCGACGCCGCCGGCGTCTCCGTCGCCGACCGGCCGGAGATGCTCGTGATGCACGTAGGCGCCCACGCGCTTGCCCTGGCGGGCTCCCGCCACCTGGTCGAAGCGGAAGTGGATGCCGCCGAAGACGCGCGCATCGTCGATGTCCTCCGTGATGGCGGAGAAGCTGGTGTAGGGGAGGACCACGCCGGGCACGCCCGGGTGGGACAGGATGATGGCCCGGCACTTCTCGTGCGGGAACACGCGCTCCAGCACGGCGCGCGCCGCGTAGCTGGCGGACGCGTGCGCGGACGGATAGCCGGGGAAGGACGGCGTGACGACGAACGGCGTGTAGGACGGGTCGGGGACGGTCCCGGGGTTCCCGTCCGTGTCGCCCGCCCGGATGGCCGTGACCGGCCGCCAGAAGTGATAGTGGTACTTGCTGTCCATCGACGCGATCAGGCCGTCGTTGATGGCCATGTTCAGGAGGGCGAGGGTCCGCGCGTTCTCCGAGAGCGAGCGGCGCTGCGCGATGCTCACCTGGCTCGCGGCCTGGTTCCAGGCGTGGGCGGCGGAGACGACCGCGAAGTAGCGCGCGACCTCGGCTCGGTCCGGTGGCCGGTGCGCGCTGCCGACGCCACCCACCTTCGCCACCTCCTTGTAGTCGCGCGTGTAGGAGTGGCTCGTGAGCGCGGGAGGCGGATCCGAGCGGTACTGGTCGCCGCTCACCAGCGCGAACGGCGTGACGCGCCCCCAGTGCAGCAGCACGCCGGGGCCGAACGCGGGTGGGGTCGGCTGCCAGTATCCCGGCCCCGTGAGCGGGGTGTAGGGAATCGGCGATCCCGACCCGTCGTTCGCGCGCAGGTCGATGAGCACGCGCGCCGCGGCCTCCCCGACCAGGATGCCGGCGGCCTTGGGCGGGCCGTCCGGGATGGCGGCCAGCGAGTCGGCCCGGGCCGCGTCGAGCGTGGCCGCCGCGGCCGGGAAGTAGTTCTTGAGCACGCCGTGCGCCGCGGCCACGGCCGCGGCCTCCGGCGAGGCGCCGGGCGGCGCCGTCACCGTGCCCACGTAGGGCTCGTAGTACCCCGTGATCGCGTTGACCGCCTCGAACACCGCCACCTGCGTGATGGCGGCGAAGCGCGCCTGGGCGAACGGGTTCTGGCCCGAGATCGTGCCCAGCATGATCCCGTTCCAGTCCAGTACGACGTCGGCGTGGACGGTCTGCGGTGCGGCCAGGAGCGCCACCGACGAAACGACGAAGGCCTTCACGAGTCTCACGTCACACCTCCTTGCAGGGTCGGTCCGCAAGGTGGGCCTCGGTCCACGGCCCCTCCATGGCCGTTCCGTCCTCCACTCCTTGAACGTGCCTCCCCGTGCAAGTCTCCGTACGGAAAGGAGATGCGCTCCTGGCTGCTCCCCGCGGTGCTAAGCTGCCGGTCTCTATCCATGGCGACTCCGCCGTCCGGCCCGCGGATCGTGCGGTTCGGCTCGTTCGAGCTGGACCGGGCAGCGGGTGAGCTGCGCAAGAGCGGCCTGCGCGTCCGCCTGCAAGAGCAGCCCTTCCGGATCCTCGATGCGCTCCTCGCCGCTCCGGGCGAGATCGTGACGCGCGACGCGCTCCGGCAGCGCCTCTGGCCGGACGAAACGTTCGTGGACTTCGACAACGGTCTGAACAGGGCCATCAACCGCCTGCGCGCGGCCCTCGGCGACGAGGCCGACAGCCCGCGCTTCGTCGAGACGGTGGACCGCCGGGGCTACCGCTTCATCGCGCCCGTGGAGGCGTCGACGGAGCCCACGCCCGAGGATTCCCCGGCCAAACCGCGGGCGAAGGGCCGTCGCGGCGGGGCGCTCTTCGTGGCGGGTGCCGCGCTGGCGGCCGCCGGGGCCCTCGCGGCTTGGGGCGTCTCCAGGGCACGCGAGCGGGGCGCGCATCCCGCGGGCCCCATCCGATCGCTCGCCGTCCTGCCCCTGGCGGACCTCTCGGCCGATCCGGGCCAGGCGTACTACGCGGAGGGCATGACCGACGCGCTCATCACGAACCTCGCCTCCCTCCCCGAGGTGCGCGTGATCTCGCGGCAGTCCGTGATGCGCTATCGCGGCAGCCAGACCCCCTTGCCCCAGATCGCGCGCGAGCTCGATGTGGACGCGCTGCTGGAGGGGTCGGTCCTCCGGTCGGGCGACCGCGTGCGGATCACGGTTCAGTTCATCCACGGCACGACCGACCGCCACCTGTGGGCGGGAAGCTACGAGCGCCCGGTGGCGGACGTGCTGGCCATCCACGCCGAGATCGCCGCGGCCGTGCGCGCCGAGGTCCAGCAGCACGTGGTGTCGGGGGCGGCGCCCCGCTCGTGGCGCCGGTCGGCCGTCGACCCGCGCGCCTACGACCTCTACCTGCAAGGGGGCTTCAACGCCGCGCGGCTCAACCCGGCATCGCTCGAGCGGGCGGTCGAGACCTTCCAGCAGGCCCTGGCACTCGACCCCACGTTCGCGCCGGCCCACGCCGGGCTCGGCCAGGCGAGGCTGCTGCAGGAGTTCTGGGGCGACCGGCTGCGCACCGAGGAGCACAAGCGCCAGGTCAGGGAGGCCATCGACGGCGCGCTGCGGCTGGACCCGGACCTGGCCCTGGCCCACGACACGAGGGGCCGCATCCTCCTGCACTACGACTGGGACTTCGCCGGCGCCGAGGCGGCGTTCCGGCGGGCCATCGAGCTCGAGCCGAGCTCGGCCAGCGCGCACAACGGGTACTCGCTGCTCCTGCAGTCGCTCGTGCGCCTCGAGGAGGCGCTCGTGGAGTCGCGTACGGCGGCCGCCCTCGACCCCGGATCGGCGTGGGTGATCTCCGAAGAGGGACGGTCGTTCTTCCGCGCGCGCCGGTACGCGGAAGCGGAGGAGCGGTACCAGCGAGCGCTCGCTCTCGAGCCGGGCTTCGGGCCGGCGCTCGACCGGCTGGTCCAGCTCTACCTGGCGCAGGGCCGCCTGGCGGACGCGCGACAGGCCCTGGATCGCCTGGACCAGATCCCGTCGCACCGGCCCCGCGCGACGATCCGGCTGCGCGCACGGCTCCTGGCCGCGGAGGGTGACGCGGCCGGGGCGCGGCGCCTGGCGGCGGAGACGACCGACGCCTGGGCGGTGCACGTGGCGCTGGGCGACCACGATCGCGCGTTCGAGGAGATCGAGCGCTCGGTCGCGCGCAAGAGCATCCTGCCCTACACCTGGACCAACCCCGAGATGGACCCGCTGCGGGGCGACCCGCGCTTCGCGCGGCTCGCGCGCGCCGTCGGGCTGCCCGTCGAGGAGCTGGCCGCGCTGCGCGGACCTCCTCCTGTGGCCGCGAGCCCCGCGCGCTGACGGGCCGTCACAGCGGTTCCGGCGCCCCCGCTGCGCGCAGGGCCAGGCGCAGGCCCTCCGCCTTGTGCAGCGTCTCCTCGTACTCGTGGTCCGGATCCGAGTCGGCCACGATGCCGCCGCCCGTGTGGAACGTGGCCGCGCCGCCGCAGACGACCGCGGAGCGGATGAGGATGTTCGCGTCCAGCCGCCCCGACGGCGTCAGGTAGAAGAGCGCGCCCGTGTAGAAGCCTCGCGGGACCGGCTCCAGCGCATCCAGGATCTGCATGCAGCGCACCTTGGGCACTCCGGTGATGGTCCCGCCCGGGAAGAGCGCCATCAGCGCGTCCAGCGCGTCCGCCCCGGGACGCAAGCGCGCGCGCACGTTCGAGACGATGTGGCGGACCTGCGCGTAGTGCTCGACCGTCATCAGCTCGTCCACCTGCACGCTGCCCAGCTCGGCCACTCGGCCGAGGTCGTTGCGGGCCAGGTCGACCAGCATCAGGTGCTCGGCGCGCTCCTTCTCGGAGAGCAGCAGCTCCGCGTGCAGCGCGCGGTCGTGCCCGGGATCGTCCGAGCGGGGACGGGTGCCGGCGATGGGCCGCGTCGAGGCCAGGCCGTCGCGCACGTCGAGCAGCCGCTCGGGCGAGGCGGAGGCGATCTCGAACCCGGGCCCGCGCAGGTAGCCGGAGAAGGGAGCGGGGGAGAGCACGCGCAGCTCGCGATAGAGGTCGAGCCCGGTCCGGGGGAACGGCACGCGGAAGCGCTGGGAGAGGTTCGCCTGGTAGACGTCGCCGCGCGCGACGTGCTCCTTCACGCGCAGGACGAGCGAACGGTGCTCCTCGCGCGTGAGGCTCGACCAGGCGGGAAGGCCCGAGAGCCCCGGACGCGCAGCAGGCCGGAGCGGACGCGACCACGACTCGTCGAGAAGGGTGGGCGCGATTCCGGGCTGCCCGCTTCCGCGCGCGACCACCCGTTCGTCCTCCACGACCAGGAACCGATCCACCGCGATCGCGAACACCAGCGGCGTCGCCGCCGGGACCCCGGGTCGGGCCACGTCGTAGGCGATCGCGCCGGCGATGCCGCCCTCGTCCGGCCAGGTGCCCGGAGGGACGTCACGCAGCAGCGCGCGCAGGGCGTCCAGCGGCGCCGCGGCCGACGCGCGCACGCCCGCCGCGTCGAAGACGCGCACGCCCCGGCGGTCCGCCAGCAGCATCGCGCGAGGCCAGCGGGCCAGCAGCGAGAGGCGCGCCAGCGGCCCGGCCCCCGTCGTGCTCTCGAGGAGCACGCAGGGCCCGTCCGTCCGCAGCGTCTCTTCGAACGCGCTCACCGCACGAGCCCCAGGTCGTCGATCCACAGCGTGGCCGCTCGCCCCGGCGGCAGGTGGGCTGACTCGACGTTGAGGTAGACGCCGACCACGCGCGCGAGGTCCGGCCGCCCGCCGCGCGGGTCGTAGGTGCGCAGCGCATCGAAGGGCTCGTAGGCCTGCGACCACTCGGGTCCGGCCAGCACGGAGCGCCTCCAGATGCGGACCTCCTCTCCGGCCCGGGCGCGGACCTGCACGTCGAAGCGGAAGCGCTCGCTCGATCGCACCCGGAAGGCCACGCCGGCCGCGTGCGAGAGGTCGCGCGGGCGGTAGTCGGCGAGCGACGCGTACGTGCGCGCGCCGTCGCCCATGCGGAAGTCCCAGCGCAGCGCGCCGTCTTCGACGCGGGCGGACGCGTCGGCGTCGCGTGCGCGATCGATCTGCCAATGGGCGGCGAGCGCGCCGTCCTCGAAGTCCTGCACGTCCAGGCGGGCGGCCGGCGGGGAAGCGGCGCGCGGCTCGCTCGGGGACTCGAGGCCGGACGTGACACGGATCGCGTTCGAGAGTATCCAGGGCACCGCGCGCCCGCCGGGCACGTACCGGGGGTCGAGGTACGCCTCGATGCGGTACACGCCCGCGCCCACGTCCTGGAGGATGCGCCGACCGCGCGCGACCTCCCGCCCGTCCCGCACGAGCGCGAGCGTGGTGTCCGGTGGCCCCACGACGTCGGCCTCCAGCCGCGCGGTGTCGCCGGTGGGATCCACCGTCCCGCCCGGACCCTCGCGCACGTCACCCGCCCTGACCTGGAAGCGGAACGCCGAGGCGTCGGCCAGCGCGTCGAGCGCCGCGTAGCCGCGGCCCTCACGCAGCGCGCGCCACACGAGGGCCGTGTCGTGCGCGGCGTCCCCATTGCGGGGCTCCGCGAGCCGCAGGTGGTTCGAGCCGAGCCCGAAGATCGCGCGATAGGACGGGACCGGCAGGAAGGCCGATCCGACCCGGACGCCCCCGTGCGCGTCGCTCCCGAGCCAGCCCGCCATCGGACCTTCGGCCAGGCACGAGTCCCACAGGTCGAGCGCCTCCCGCCGGGCGCGCAGGGCACGCAGGAGCGCGCCCTGGGAGTCGAGCGGGTAGCGCATCAGCACCGGCAGCAGGCCCCCGCCCCGGGGCCACGCCCCCGGCTCGGCGAAGTTCATCACCTCGAGACCGGCCAGGCCGTCGCAGCCCGCGGTCCAGCGGCTGTTGGCCCGGCTGGACCCGGGATGGGCCGCGAAGACGAATCCGCCCTGCTCCGCGGCGTCGGCTACGACCGTCGCCGGCTCCCCGTCCAGGCGCCACGCCAGCGGGCTGGCTCCGAGCACCA
>JAICEW010000229.1 GCA_025923995.1 Vicinamibacteria bacterium
ATGCGACCCGCGGCCCTCTTCTTCCACGCCGCGACGGTGGCGGTCGAAGGACGGGGCGCCCTGCTGGTCGGGCCCAAGGGAAGCGGCAAGTCGACGACCGCGCTGGCGCTGGCCGCGCGCGGCCACGTCCTCCTGGGCGACGAGACGGCGTGCTACCTCCCCTCCGCCCGCACCGTGCTGCCGATGCGCCGCCCCGTCGGCGTGAAGCCGGGCCCGCGGGCCCGGGCGATCGCCGCGGGCATCGAGCGCGCGGGCCTCGTGCCACAGGAGGACGGCATCCTGCGCGCCGACGTGGGCGCGCTGCTGGCGACGCCGGAGCCCTCCGCGGTCCCGCTGCGCTCGGTCCTGTTCCTGCGCGGTTTCGCGCCGGCGCCCGGGATCGCGCCCATCACCGCGGGGCGCGAGGAGCTGGCGGCGCTGCAGCCGCTGGCCTGCTCGCTGGTGGACGCGCCGCCGTCCCGGCGCGTGTTCGAGATGGTGCGCCTGTTCGAGGGAGTGCGCGTCTTCCGGCTGCACCCGGGCGATCCCGACGAGACGGCGGCCGCTCTGGAGCGCGTGCTATGAGCTTCGACGTCCGCGAGCGCGGCCGGCACGTCGCGACCTTCCGCTTCGTGTTCGTGCGCCTCATGGAGACGGCCGCGGCCTGGACGCCGACCACGCCCGAGATGGAGGCGAAGGTCCTGTTCGGGCGGCACATCTGGGACTTCGCCCAGGCCGCGGACGCGCTGGGCAAGCGCACGTTCGAGCTGCGCCTGCCCGCGCAGCACTCGCTCGCGCCGGCCGAGACGTACGGCGCGGCGCTGGCCGAGCAGGCCGCGCTCGCCGGGACCGCTGAACGGCTCGCGGGCCTCTACGACCGCGTGCTGCCGGACCTGGAGCGGCGCCTGCGCGCGTACCTGGGCGCGGTCGACCGGCTCCTGGACGGCCCGACGGTCGTGATCCTCGAGCGACTGGTCGCCGAGCTCACCCGCCAGCGCGGCGAGGCGGACGCGCTGCGGAGCGCCCTGGGGATCCCCGCCGCCCCCTGCGACGCGCTCGCGCGCGCTCTCGCGGCCAGCGGGCCGATCGTCGCGGAGGAGACGCCCGTCCGTGGCTGAGGCCGGGACGCTCGAGCTGGCGGGGCTCACCCTGCGGGCCGACCCGGCGCGCGAGGCGTGCTTCACGATCGTGAGGCGCGACGCCGAGATGCACGAGTTCGAGCCGGACGAAGCGCGGGCGGTGCGCGAGCTGGTCCACCGCCACATGAGCAACGAGATCACGAGCCTCGACATCGCGGCCGACTGCCTCGCCCGCTTCCCCGACGCGCCGTGGGAGCTGCGCCTGGAGCTGGCGCGCCAGGCCTGGGACGAGGCGCGCCACGTGGGCGTCCTCCATCGCCGGTTGACGGAGCTGGGCGGGCACAAGGGCGAGTTCCCCATCTCGGTGTTCGAGTGGAACGTGACGTGCGCGCTGCCGACACTGGCCGGGCGGCTGGCCACGCAGAACCGCACGCTGGAGGCGGGCGCCATGGACGTGGTGGCGGGCCTGGTGCGCGGCGCGCGCGAGGGGCAGGACCCGGCGACGGCGGAGGTCCTGGACGGCATCCTGGCCGACGAGGTGCAGCACGTCCGGTTCGCCAACCGCTGGATCCAGCGGATGGTGCGCGAGGACCCGCGCACGCTGATGGCGGTCGCCTCGGCCGTGCGCTTCCTGGCCCAGGCCAACGCGGCCTTCCAGTCGGCCGCGGGCGAGGTGAACGCGGTGGGCAAGGTCATGGACGACGCGCAGGCGCGCATTCCCGCCGTCAACGTCGAGGACCGCCGGCGCGCGGAGTTCAGCGAGGAGGAGATCCACGAGATCCTCCGCCAGGCCGGGTTCCGCTCGCTGCTGCCCCCGGAGCCGGCGCCGTGACGCTCGACCCCCGCCTCTTCGCGGACGGGCCCGCGCGCGACGCGCGCTTCACCGTGCGCGAGGTCTGGTCCGAGATGACCAACCTGGCCGAGGACGACCCGCGCGCGATGGCCGAGTTCCTGCACCGGCAGATGAACGAGGAGGTGAACGGCCTCGAGATCGCCGCGCGCAACCTGGCCGACTTCCCCGACGCCGACTGGGAGCTGCGCCTGGCGATCGCGCGCCAGTGCGCGGACGAGGCGCGGCACGTGGACATGTTCCGGCGCTGCTTCGAGGCGCGCGGCGGGCGCGTCGGCGAGCACCCCATCCTGAACTTCCAGTACCGGATCACCACGCGCATCGAGTCGCTGCTGGGCCGGCTGGCCGTGCAGAACCGCAGCTTCGAGGCGGCCGGCATCGACGCCATCCAGGACGGCATCGCGCAGGCGGCCGAGCCGGACCTCCGCGAGCTGCTCGACGCGCAGCTCGCGGACGAGATCCAGCACGTGCGCTACGCGAACCACTGGACGGCCGTCCTGGCCGAGCGCGGCGGCGCGCGCGCCGCGTTCGAGCTGGCGCGAGCGGTGGGCCAGGCCAACCGGGCGCTCGCGATCGTGGCCGGCGGCGCGATGGTCCGCTACCCCGTGGACGCGGAGCTGCGACGCGAGGCTGGCTTCAGCGACGGCGAGATCGAGGCGGTGAAGGAGTTCCCCGTCCGCCTCTGATGGACCCGCTCTCGCCGGCGGAGCTGCTCGCGGTCGCCGACCTCTGGAAGCGCACGGGCCGCACGATCGAGGCCCGCTTCACCGGCGCCAGCATGGAGCCCGCGATCCCCTCCGGCTCGCGGTTGCGCCTGCACTGCGGGGCGTCCGTGGCTGCGGGCGACGTGGCCGCGTTCGTGCACGACGGGCACGTGCTCGTGCACCGCGTGCTGCACGTCGCGCCGCCCCTCGTGCTGGCGCGCGGGGACGCGCTCGCGGTTCCCGATCCCCCGCTTCCGCTCGACCGCGTCCTCGCTCGCGTGGAAGCGAGCGAGCGCGACGGCGAGTGGACGGCGCCGCCGGATCATCGCGAGTCGGTTCCGCAGCGCGTGCTGCGGGCCGCCTGCGCGTTCCCGGCCAGCCCGGCCTGGACGCGCGCGCTGGTCGCCGTGCTGCGCCGCCTCAGGCGGCGGCGCGAGCCGCCGGTCGAGCTGCTCGAATGACGTCCCACTCCACGAACAGCAGCAGCAGCGGCAGGCTCGGGAAGAAGTAGCCGAGCACCAGCGCGGTCCCGATGTGGAACACCGCCGCCAGCGGGACCAGGATGCGCGCCGCGCGGGGCGAGAAGACGGCCAGCGGGAACGAGGCCTCGAGCGCGAGCGTGCCGAGCGCGACCGCCCAGCACAGCGCGTCGCTGCCGGCGACAGCCGATCCCAGCGGAGCGCGCGTGAGCGGCTCGTTGACCATGATCCACGCGCGCACGTTGTCGGCCGTGAACCAGGCCGGGCCCGCGAAGCGCAGCTTGGCCAGCAGCGGGGACAGGTAGGAGAACGCGAACACCAGCCGCGTGAGCGCGACGGGCCACCGCCACTCGGGCGAGGGCGTCGCGTCGGGTGCGGGCGCCTCCGCGAAGGCCACGAGGAAGAGGCCGATCGTCGGCGTCGTGAGGCCGCCGAACGACGTGTGCGGCATGCCGGCCAGGATCTCTTCCAGCGGTGCGAGCTGGTACAGCAGGACGGCCGCGATCGCGCTGCTGATCCGCGGCCAGAGCCCGATCAGCGCCGCCAGCAGCACGGCGACGAGGGCGCCATAGCGGATCCACATGAGGACGGGCCCCAGCGGGGCGTACAGGAAGCGGGCGGCGAGGCCCGGCTCGACCCCGGACCAGAACACGTCGGGCCACCGCTCGAGCAGCGGCAGGGCCGGGCGCGAGAGCACGATCCACAGCGCCTGCGCGGCCAGGATCACGCGCGTGGCGCTCAGCAGCCGCGGGCCAGCGGGTGCCAGGAACGCGGCCTCCACCGCGCGCCTCACCGCGGCCCCCCCGCGCCCGCGAAGTGCTCGGCCAGCACGCGGCGGCGGACCCGGAGCGCGTCGGTGTAGCGCTCGCGCGGCACCCAGCACGCCTGGTACACGCGCAGGCCCGACAGCGTCTCGGGCGGCGGTGCGGGGCGCGGCAGCAGCAGCCAGTACGGCGCGCCCAGTGGCCCCAGCCAGCGCTGGGGCCCGATCGCCCGGCCCTCCGAGAGCCTCTCGCGCGCGGCCTCGGCCCGATCCAGCAGGAACGCGAGGGCGGTGCGGCGCTCCTCGTCCGTGAGGCGGGACAGGTTGCGCTCGAGCCAGTAGTGCAGCACGGACTCGTACAGCGGCATCCACGAGTACGGGTCGAGGCGCCACTCCTCGCCGTACGCGTCCAATCCGGCCAGCTCGACCAGGCACACGGGCGCCTCGGCGCGCGCACGGCCGACCGCGATCGTGTGGCTCGTGAAGGGCCAGGCGTCCTTCTGGGTGAGCCCCGCGAGCAGGTGCGCGCCCGCGACGTACGCGACGAGGTGCACGACCCGGCGCCTGCGGACGCGCGGATCGGACGCGAGCCGCACGCGCACGCCGAGGGCCAGGAACGCGACGAAGACGGCCGCATGGACGAGCTGCATCGGCGTCAGGGACGCGCTTCGACCACGACGTGCAGCGGCAGGCGCTCGACCACGCGCACCCGAGTGAACCCGGCCGTCTCCAGCAGGCGCAGCAGGTCGGCCTCGTCCGCGAGCGCCCCGAGGCCTTCGCCCCCTCCCGCCCGGCCCACGGGGACGCAGTACAGCGTCGAGATGGCGGCGAGCAGGCGCACGAAGGGCCCGGGACGTCCGCTCGCGCAGGGCTCGACCACGAGCGCGCAGCCGCCGCCGCGAAGGGCGGCGCGGATTCTCCGTAGCGCGTCGACCGCGCCGGGCAGGTCGTGCAGCGCGTCGATGCACGTCACGAGATCCCACTCGCCCGCGAGCGCGTCGGACGAGCCGCGCTCGAAGCGGACGCGGTCGCCCAGGGGCGCGGACACGCGGCGCGCCTGGTCGAGCGCCGGCTCGTCCACGTCGAGCCCCAGCCACCGGGCGCTCGGAAACGCCGCGGCCAGCGCGCGCACGACTCCACCGCGTCCGCAGCCCAGGTCCGCGCCGCTCCCGCCGTCCGCCAGGCGTGCGGACACGTCCGGCGGGAGCCATCCGACCAGACGCGTCTCGGCCAACGACGCCGACCCGCGCGCGATGGCCTCGTGGACGTCCGCCGGGTACGCGGCCGGGTCGATGCCGGAGCCGGTGCGGAACGCCTCGACGGCCGTGTCCCGCATCCGCGCGAGGCCGGCGGCGAGCTGGAACGCGGGCACCGCGAACGCGGGCCCGCCCTCCGCCGCGAAGGCCTGCCGCTGCGTTTCCGAGAGCGCGTAGGCGTCGCCGCGCCGCTCGACGTATCCGCTCGCCTCCTGGTGGCGCAGCCACTCGAGCAGGTAGCGCTCGTGCGTGGACGTGCGCCGGGCCAGCTCGCCCGGAGTCGCGGGCGACTCGGCCAGCGCACGGTACAGGCCCAGGCGGTCGCCGATCACCACGAGGGCCGCGCCGTGCGCGGCGGCCAGGTCGCCCGCCAGCCGCGCCCAGAACGCCCGTGCGTCGCTCACGACGCCCGCCGCCGAACGGACGCGGCCGAATCGGCCCGCCGCCGACGCGCGAGCCCCACGACGGGGTACGCCAGCTGGCGCAGGAACGACTCCGGCACGTCCATGCCCGGCGCGCCGTACGCGGCGGGCCGCTGCACCGTCGGGTCGGCGGTCCCGAAGAGGCGGTCCCAGAAGCTGAAGGCGATGCCGTAGTTGCGATGGTGGTGGCGAGGCTCGGCCGAGTGGTGCACGCGATGGAAGGCGGGGCTCACGAGGACGGCGCCCAGCGGGCCGAACGTCCAGCCCAGGTCGCAGTGGGCGAGGGCCTCCAGGAAGACGGTCAGCGGGACCGTGATCCAGAGCAGGGGGACGCCGGCCACCGCGGGCGCTCCCAGCAGCGTGAACGGCACGAACTGCACGAGCGTGCGGAAGAACACGTCGCCGGCGTGGAAGCGGAAGTTGGTGAGCGCGGTCGGCTGCGTCTGCGAGTGGTGGATCGCGTGGAACAGCCACAGCGGCGCCCACGCGTGCGTCGCGCGGTGCGCCCAGTAGCTGCACAGGTCCATCGCGACGAACAGCACGGCGAACCCGAGGGCCGGGTGCAGCCCGGCGAGCAGGTCCAGGTCGAGGAACGGCGCGTGGCGGGCCACGACCGCGTTCAGGCCACGGCTCACGGGCGCGGCGGCCAGGAACGAGAAGATGCCACCCAGGTAGAAGAACGTGTAGGCGGCGTCGGTCAGCAGGCCGCGGTTCCAGTAGCCGGGAGCGCTCCGCAGCCGCGGCGTCAGTACGACGAGCAGCGCCATCACGCCGAAGCAGAGGAGCGCCTCGCGGCTGGTCCAGGCGGCGATCGCCTTCGTGACGACGAGCGTGACCGCGTCCTGGACCTCGCTCACGACGCGCTCCGGCGCCGGTCCCAGTCCACGAACAGCAGGAGCAGGAACACGTTCTGGAAGAAGATCCGGAAGAGCACGCCGTTGCCGACGTGGAAGACCACCGCCAGCGGGAGCAGCACCAGGCGCGCCACCCGCGAGAACAGCACGAGCGGGAACAGGAGCTCGAGGGCCAGCCCGCCCCATCCCAGCAGCGTGCAGGCCCAGGGCAGGTCGGCGACGGCGTAGCCGAGCGATCCCGCGGGCGCGTTCGAGAGCCCCTGGTTCAGGAGCAGCAGGTAACGACGGACGTTCTCCGCCGCGGGCCACTCGAGGCCGCTGGTGACGAGCTTGGCGTAGCCCGCGAAGAAGTAGATCTGGCACAGCAGCACCTGCACCAGCCGCAGGGGCCAGGCCGGCGCATCGTCGTCCGCCGCGGGGAAGACGCGCCAGCGCCGCACGTGGGGCGCGAAGGAGAGGACCAGCAGGCCGAGGGCGGGGATGGTCAGGCCGCGCAGGTACGGGTTGGGGCTGCGGATGATCGTCTCGAACGGCGCGAAGTGATAGAGCAGCAGGCCGCTCGCGAAGCAGGCGAGCCGCGGGTACAGGCCCAGCAGCGCCGCCACCAGCGTCGCGTGCAGCGCCGCGTAGAGCGTCTGCTCCAGCTCGAGCGGCGCACCCAGGAGGAAGCGCGCCCGGCGCGCGGCGCCGACGCCAGCCCACATCTCGGCGGGGAACGCGAGCACCGACGGCAGGTCGAACCGGGAGAGCACCATCCACAGCGCGGTGCCCGCCAGCAGCACGCGCGCGACCGCGAGGTTGCGCACGGAGGTGGGCGCGTGCCAGAACGCCTCCCAGCGCGCGCTCACGAGGGGTACCGCAGGAGAGGCCGGCGCGTCACCTGCGACTCGTCGCGCCGACGCGTCTCCACGTCCCACTCGAGCACCTGGACGCGCACGGCGACGAAGGGCTCGGCGGGCACGTCCGAGGGCGCTCGCCAGATGGGCTTCTGCTGGAAGTGGAACGGGGCCGCCAGCGGCCCCAGGAGCGTCTCGTTGCCGCCGACCGGCTGGCCGCTCACCAGCCGCTGCCGCCCGGCCTCGGCCCGGTCCAGCAGGAACCGGCCGACACGCGCACGCGCGTCCTCGGGCAGGCCGGGGACACGCGCGAACATCCAGGAGCCGAACTCCTCGGGCGCCAGCGGCTGCAGGACGCGGGCGTCGACAGGCCACGCGCGTCCGGTGGCGTCGAGCCCCTCGATCTCCCAGGACGACATGCGCGAGGGCGCCATCGAGTGCACGAGCGCCCAGTTCGTGAACGGCCAGGCCTCGACCTGCGTGAGACCGACGGCCACCGAGAGGGCCATCACGTACGCGATCAGCCGGTCGACCCTCCGGCGCTCCGGGCGCCGCGCGACGGCGAGTCCGAGCGCGACGAAGCCGAGGAACGCCGCGAGCCGCGCCACGTCCAGCGCCGGCCGCAGCCACGGCTGGCCCGAGAGCGCTTCGATCATCGGGCGGCCGTCAGCGCGGCGCGCCCAGGAGCGCCGGTGCGATCGTGCTCCGGACGTGCGGGTCCTTGAACGCCCAGAAGAGGCCGTCCAGGTAGAAGTGGACGAACGCCAGCAGCAGGTACGCGGCCTCGAACACCTCGACGTGCCCGACGCGGGCGAGCACCACCTTGCTGCCCAGGAAGGCCAGGGCCCCGAGCCCCAGCGTCGCGGCCAGCAGCGTCGGCCGCGTCGAGAGGAGCCTCAGCAGCGACTGCGCCCGCGAGCCGCCGGGCTCGCGGAACTTCCGCCGGTGCAGGAGCCAGACGAGGGCCAGGTACTGCACGTAGTGCGGCAGGAGCATGGCGAACGTGGCCGACTCGGAGTCCGGGATCCATAGATAAGGATGGAAGAGGAGCAGGCTCATCCCGAGCATCGCCACCTCGGGCAGGCCCGCCGGCTGCCCCGCGACGGCCCGGGCGCGCAGGCCCACCCCGAGCCGCACGAGCGCGAACACGGCGGCCACCGCGCAGGCGCCGAACAGCAGGGCCGGCACGCCGCCGCCCAGCCCGGTCAGGAGGGGAAAGACCTCGTTGTGGGTCTCCAGGTTCCAGAGCACGAACCAGGCGTTGGCCAGCAGGATGGCGTGGTTGGCCAGCTCCTTCTGCCCCGGGTCGACGACGCCGGACCGATGGCGATACAGCGAGACCAGGCCGCAGCTCTGACGGCCCACGTGGTACGTGTTCCAGGCCAGCAGCGCGAGCTGCATGAGCGGGCTGCGCAGCGAGACGAGCAGGAAGAACGCCGCGGCGATGACGACCGGCCCGCCGAAGAAGGCGACCAGGTGCGCCCGGTGGTACGGCCGGTTCTCGTCCCAGAAGAAGAACGCGAACGTCGACAGGTAGTGCGCGACGGCGAGCAGGAAGCCGAAGAGCGTCAGCCAGCGAGCCCCCATCAGGATCCCCGCCACCAGCGGCAGCGTGAGCAGCGGGACCAGGACGAAGAACGCGAGGTCGAAGCCGGGCGATTGGATCCACCCGGCACGCGGGGCCGCGAGCGTCACGGGCAGCGCGGTGGCGGCGGGCGCGCTCGCGGTCATGCGGGCCCTAGGATCGAGCGGCCGCCAGCCGGTGTCAACGGCTCACTTCCGGGCCCCGTCCAGGCCCTCGAACGTCGCCGTGGACGGCGGCCGCTCGCGTTGCAGGCGCGCGGCGACCGCTTCGGCCTGCGCGAACGCGCGGATGAAGTTCCGCCCCGCCAGCTTCTCCAGGTCCTCGTCCTTCCAGCCCCTGCGGACGAGCTCGGCGATGAGGTGGGGGTACCGGCTCACGTCCTCCAGGCCCTCCGGCATGGGCAGGCCCGCGAAGTCGCAGCCCAGGCCGACGTGGTCGACGCCCGCCACCTTCGCCGCGTGCTCGATGTGGTCGGCGACGTCCCTCAGCGTGGCCCTGGGCTTGGGCCCGGCCACCGCCTCGTGCTCCTTCTCCACGCGCTCGAAGTCCGAGATGGCGGTGAGCCCCTGCATCTTCACCATCAGGGGCTCCTCCCACTTCATGACGGGCGTGGACACGAAGCCGGGGATGAACGTGATCATCACGACCCCGCCGTTCTTCGCCAGGCGCCGCAGGACGTCGTCGGGGACGTTGCGCGGGTGGTCGGTCACGCCCCGTGCGCTGGAGTGGGAGAAGATCACCGGCGCCTCGGAGACGTCGAGCACCTGGTTCATGGCAGCCGGCGAGACGTGGGAGATGTCGACCAGCATCCCCAGCCGGTTCATCTCGCGCACCACTTCGCGGCCGAACGGGCTCAGCCCGCCGACCTTCGCCGCGTCGGTCGCCGAGTCGGCCCAGTCCGTGCCGCGTCCGTGCGTGAGCGTCATGTAGCGCATGCCGAGGTCGTAGTACGCGCGCAGCGTGCCCAGGCTGTTCTCGAGCGCGCGGCCGTTCTCGCCGCCCAGGAACGACGCGATCCTCCCCGCGCGGCGCGCGGCCTCGATGTCCGAAGAGCGCGTGGCGAAGACGAGGTCGTCCGGGTACGCCGCGATCATCCGGCGCGTGAGGTCGACCTGCTCGAGCTGCAGGCGGGCGCTGCCCGAGTCCACAGACGGGATCCAGACGCTCCAGAACTGCGCGGACACCTGCCCCTGCCGCAGCCGCGGGATGTCGGTCTCGTGGGGCGTGCGGCGGCGCAGGTCGTACTTCGCGACGTCCGCGTCCCCGGCCTCGCGGACGAGCCAGGGCAGGTCGTTGTGCGTGTCGACGAGCGGCGCGCGGCGCAGGATCTCGCGCGCATGGCGCAGCGCCTCGTCCTCCTGGGCGGACGCGCCCGCGGCGGCTCCCACAACGGCCGCCAGCACCGCGGCCTGCTTCCAGCTCATGACTCCCTCCCAGGAGGCCCCGCGACCTCCACCCACCCGTCGTGGCAATGGACGATCAGGCCGTCCGCGATCGTCTCGATCGTACCGGCCCTGCGTCCTCGCGCGCCGCGGCCGAAGGCGCGGGCCGGACCGTGGGGCAGGTGGCGGCACCCGGGGATCTCGAGAACGTACCCGCGCTCCCCCACGCCCCGCAGGAAGTGCCAGACGCGCTCCGCGCCCCACGCGTCGAAGTCGATGC
>JAICEW010000230.1 GCA_025923995.1 Vicinamibacteria bacterium
CTGCTCTGCTTCCGCACGGGCGGCTGGCGCGGGACGGTCCCGCTGGCCGCGCTGCTCGGCGGGGGGCTGATGGTGACCTACTCGCGCGGCGCGCTGGTGGCGACCGCGGTGGGGCTGGTCGCGCTGGCCGCGCTGCTGGCCACGCGCACGCCGCGCTCCCGGACGGTGCCGGCCCTGGCGGCGCTGGGCGTGCTGGGCGGCTGCGCCGCGTCCTTCGCCTGGGCGGGCGAGGTGTTCCGCCTGCGCCTCGGCAGCGAGGGCACCAGCCGCTGGTACCTCGCGCGGTACGAGCCGGAGGAGACGCGCCTGCACCTGCGGCCGGGCGAGCTGCGCACCACGCCCGTCAGGGTCACCAACGGCGGGCGCAAGACGTGGAGCGCGGACGAGCGGTTCCATCTCTCGTACCACTGGTGGAACCTGGACCGGCAGCTGCTCGAGGAGGGGGAGCGCACGCAGCTGCCTCGGGACCTCGGGCCCGGCGACAGCGTCGTGCTGGAGGCCAGCGTCCGCGCCCCCCGCCAGGCGGGCCAGGTGCTGCTGGTCTGGGACATGGTCCACGAGCACACCACGTGGTTCAGCGGGCAGGGCGTCGCCCCGCGCGTGGTGCCCGCGGTGATCAGCGAGCTCCCACCCGCGCAGGCACCGGAGCCGGTGGCGCCGGCCGTCGCGGCGGACGTCGGCTGGCAGCCGGGACGCCGGGAGCTGTGGGGCCTCGCGCTCGCCATGTGGCGCGAGCGGCCGCTGCTGGGCGTGGGCGCCGACAACTTCCGCTGGCTGTACGGCCCACGCGCCGGCCGGGCGGTGTGGGACACGCGCGTGTTCGCGAACGACCTCTACCTGGAGGCGGCCGCCACCACCGGTGCGCTGGGGCTCGTCGCCATCTGCGGGACGCTGGCGACGAGCGGCCTCGCCAGCGCGCGCGCCCTCTGGTCGTCGCCGGCCGACGCGCCGGTGGCCGCGGCCACCTGCGGGCTGGTGGCCGCGATCGCGGTGCACGGCGTCGTCGACTACCTGCTCGCCTTCACCGGGCAGTACCTGGTGCTGGCGATCGTGGTGGGTCTCTCGGCCGCCCTCGCGCGCGGAGCGACGCCGTGATCGTCGGCTACGACGCCACCACCGTCACCGGACAGCTCTCGGGCGTCGGGTACTACACGTCGCGCCTGCTGGCGAGCCTGGCCAACGGCGCCGGCAGCGGCGTGGTCGACCGCCTGGTCGTGCTCAGCAACCGCGAGGTGTCCATAGGCGCCGGCCCGCGGGTGTCGCTGTACGAGGGACAGCGCTTCCCCGTGCGCTCGGTGTGGATGCAGCTGGTGCTGCCGCGCATCCTGGAGCGCCTGCGCCCCGACGTGGTCCACTACACGAACTACCTGGCGCCGGTGTGGGGGCAGGTGCCCTACGTCGTGAGCGTCCACGACATGAGCGTCGAGCTGATGCCGCAGTTCCACACGGTGAAGAAGCGGCTGCTCACGTCGCGCCTGGTGCCGGTGGTGGCCCGCCGCGCGGGCCTGGTGCTGACGCCGTCCGAGAACACGCGGCGCGACGTGATCCGCCTGCTCGGCCTCGACCCCGGACGCGTGCGGGTCATCCCCTACGCGCCCGCTCCCACCTTCCGCCCGGTGACGGCCGAGCGCGACCGGCTGCGCACGCTGGGCCTCACGGGGCCGTACTTCCTCTACGTCGGCACGCTGGAGCCGCGCAAGAACCTGGCCCGGGCGCTGCGCGCGTTCGCCCGCGTCGCAGCCTCGCTCCCGGACCACCGGTTCGTGATCGTGGGCCAGCGCGGATGGATGTACGAGGACGTGCTCAAGGAGGCCTCGGGGGACGCGCTCCGCGGCCGGGTCGACCTGCTGGGCTACGTCGCCGAGGCGGACCTGCCGGCCCTCTACTCGCATGCGGTCGCGTTCGTGTACCCGAGCCTCTACGAGGGCTTCGGCCTGCCGGTGGTGGAGGCCATGGCCTGCGGCACGCCGGTGCTGACGTCGCGCTCCTCCTCGCTCACGGAGATCGCCGAGGGCTCCGCCGTGCTGGCGGACCCGCTCGACGAGGCCGCGCTGGCGGACGGTCTGATGGCGCTGGCGACGGACGCGTCGCTGCGCGCGGACCTGAGCCGGCGGGGCCTGGCCAAGGCCGCCTCCTTCAGCTGGGAGCGCACCGGCCGCGAGACGGCGCAGGCGTACCTCGAGGTCCACGAAGATCGACGCGCCCGCTGAGCGGGTCGACCCCGGCACGCGCGCCGCGAGCGTGGCGCTGGGGTCGCTCGCGTTCGTCCTCCCGTTCGAGCCGCTCCGCCCCGTCCTCCGCGCGCTCGGCCTCGAGCTGACCCTGCTCGAGCTGGTCGCGGCGGCCGCCGCGGCCGTCGTCTTCGCCACCCGCGCCGGTCGCGTCGCGCACGCTCTCGGGCGGCTGCCGCTCGCCTGTCTGGCCGCGTTCGCGGCGGCCAACCTGCTCTCCGCGGCGTTCGCACCGGCCGACGCCGGGCTGGCCGCGAAGTTCGCGCTGCGGACGGTCGCGGCCGCCACGCTCGCCGTCGCGGTCGCCGCCGCCCCGCCTCGGGCCCGGCGGGTGGCGCTCGCGGCTTTCGCCGCGTCGTCGGCAGTGGTCGCGTTGCTGTCGCTGGGCGAGGGGCTGGGCCTGCGCGCGCTCGATCCCTTCCTCGCGCGGTTCCGCGAGCACGCGTTCGAGGCTTCCGGCGGGCGGCGCGCGACCGGCGGCGCGGGCGGTCCGAACCAGGCCGCCGCCTTCCTGGCCGCGGGCCTGGTCGTGGGGGTGGCCCGGCTCGGTGGGATCGCGCGCCTGGCCTTCGCCGCACTGGTCTCGTTCGGCCTGCTGTTCACCTATTCGCGAGGCGGGCTGGCGGCGGCGCTGGTGGCGCTCGCGGTGCTGGCCTGGGCGCTTCGCGCGGAGCGACGCGGGGTCCTCGCCTGCGCGGGCGTGGTGGCCGGGGCGGCGCTGCTGTTCCTGGGCCATCCACGCTTCCGGGAGCGGCTCGCGACCGAGCTGGTCGAGAGGGCCTACCAGGCGCGCTATCGGCCCGCGGACGCCGCGCTGCGCCTGTCGCCCGGGGAGGAGCGCGCCGTCGCTATCGAGCTCGTGAACACGGGCCCGCGGGCGTGGCTTCCGTCCGAGCGGACGACGCTGCACGCGTACCTCTACGAGTGGCCTGGGGGCGAGCCGATCGCGGTCTGGCGCCATCCGCTGACGCGCTCGGTGGCCCCGGGCGAGTCCGAGCGCGCCACGGTCGCGGTCCAGGCCCCCGCGCGGACGGGTCCGTACCTGCTGGTCTGGGACCTGTTCACGCTGCCGTCGGGTTTCCTGAGCGCGAGCGGCGTCGCGCCGGCCCTGGTGCCCGTGGGGATCGGCGCGGAGCCGCCGGCGGAGATCGCGCTGCCGGAGCAGAGCTGGCGGCGCGGCCGCGCCCAGCTGTGGCGGATCGCGCTCGCGATGTGGCGCGACCGGCCGCTCCTCGGCGTGGGCCCCGACAACTTCCGACGGCTGCACCCGGCCTACGGCGGCTGGCTGGGCGCCGGCAACTTCCCCATGAGCGCGCACAACCAGCTGCTCGAGACCGCGGCCACGACCGGCGCCCTCGGCCTGCTGGCGCTGCTGGGCACGATCGGCCTCTCCGTGCGCGCGGCCCACGTCGCGCGAGCGGGCCCCCTGGCCGCGCCGGCCGCGATCGTGCTCGCCCTGCTCGCGGCGTTCCTCGTGCAGGCACAGGTGGACGCGCTCCTGGAGTTCACGGGCCACTACCTCCTCTTCGCGTTCGTGGTCGGCACGGCCGCCGCCCTCGGCACCCGGACACCGTCCGAAAGCGTCACACCGCCCGCCGGCGACCCGTCGCTCGTCGCCTAACCTCGCGGTCGGGGAGGTGAGCGATGACGCGACCATGGCTTCGGCGGACGAGCGCTTTGTGCGTCGCCGCGCTGCTGGCCGCCGTTCCGGGGATGGCGGCGGGCGACGAGCGCATCGACGGCGTGGGGCCGGTGGTGGTCGGCAGCCGCGTCCGTCTGCAGGCCCCATCGATCCTCGAGGGCCGCATCGAAGGGCTCGTGCTGGACGCGGACGACGACGTGCTCCTGGTGGGCTCCGACCACGGTCCGCCCCTGCGCGTCCCGCGCGACGCGGTCGCGCGCCTCGAGGTGAGCACCGGCCGCCGCGGCCACGCGCTCCAGGGCATGGCCATCGGCGGCGCGGTCGCAGGCGTGATGTTCGCGCTGCTCGACGAGGAGGAGTACTGCGCCGAGTACGTCGACCCCTCCGACACCTGCCCCGGCCGTGCCGAGATGGTGGGCATGGGCGTGGTGGGCGGGGCCGCGTGGGGCCTGCTGATCGGCCATCTCGTGAAGGGCGACCGCTGGAGCCAGGTCCCGCTCGAACGGGTGCAGGTGAGGCTCGCCCCCGCCCGGACGCGCGGGACCTGGGGCATGGCGCTCTCCGTCGGCTGGTAGGTCAGCCCTTCGCGGGCCGGATGGCGGCGGCCATCTGCACGAGCAGCGTGGGCAGCGGGAAGGGCTCGGCCGTCTCGGCCAGCCCCTCGCGCGTCGCCACCTCGACGCCCGGCAGCGGCGGCAGCACCGTGTACCCGTCGGCTGCGAGCCGCTCGAGGTTGCGCGCGACCGCCGGCTGCTCCCACATCGCGGGGTTCGAGACCGGCACGAAGATCACGGGCGCGCGCGTGGCGAGGACCAGGGCGGCGATCAGCTCGTCGGCGATCCCGTTCGCCACCTTGCCGACGATGTTCACGGTCGCGGGATAGACGAGCACGAGGTCGACGTTGCGGCCCAGCTCGATGTGCGGCACGAACACGCCTTCGCCCTGGTCCTCCATCTCCACGAAGACGGGATGGCGGCTGGCCACCTCCACCGCCAGCGGCGCCACCAGCTTCGCGGCGGCGCGGGAGAGCACCACCTGCACGTCGTCCGCGAAGTGGCGGAGCAGCGCCAGCACGAAACCGGGCAGCGTGTGGCACTGGTAGCCGCCGGACGCGCAGAGCAGCATCCGGCGCGCGCGCGCGGTCATGCGATCGCCACGTCGAAGGCCGCGGCCCACAGGCCCAGCGCCGCCAGCCGCCACGCCTCCGAGCGGTCGACGAGGCGGCCCTTGCGCAGATCGGACCACAGGCGCGCGGCCGGCTCGCGCACGAGGCACGGCGCCCCCAGCACGCCGTCCACGAACGGTTCGAGCGCGGCCGACGCGTCGCGCAGCAGGTCGCCGTCCGGCACGGAGAAGCCGAGACGGTCGGCGCGGTCGGTGATCTCGCGCGGCAGCAGCCCGTCGCGCGCGACGTCGCGCAGCACGCGCTTGCGCTGGCCGCTGCCCACCTTGGGCACGTCGGGGAGCGTGAACGCCAGCTCGACCACGCGTCGGTCCAGGTAGGGCACGCGTGCCTCGACGGAGTGGGCCATGGCGTTCCTGTCGCTGAAGGCGAGCACGATCTTAGCATTGCCCCACTTCACGTCCCCGTGGAGCTGGCGGTTGACGAGCGAGGGATCGCGGCCGCGGTCGGCCGCGGCGGCACGACGCTCCTCGTCGTCGCCTCCGCCGTACGCCGGCTCGAGCCAGGCCGGCAGCCCGCGCGCCAGGCTCGCCAGCCCGGGCCGGACGGTCTCGCGGAGGACGGCCCAGGTCGACGTGCCGTGTGCGCGGGCGATGGCGCGGGCCTCGCGGGCCAGCGAGGCCAGGCGGAGCCCCCGCGCCCGATCGAGCAGCAGCGTGCGCTGGTGGTACGGATAGCCCCCCAGCACCTCGTCCGCGCCGTGGCCGTCCAGGATCACCGTCGCGCCGTGCTCGCGGCAGAGGCCGAACACGCGGTACTGCGCGAGCGCCGCCAGCGACAGGGGAGGCTCCTCCAGCGCGCGCACCGCGCGGGGCGCGTGGGCCCCCAGCCAGGCCGCGTCCAGCCCGCACTGCTGGTTGGGCCACCCCTCGCGCGCGACGAGCGCGTCCACGAAGCCCAGCTCCGACCGCGGGTCGTCGCGCAGCCCGAACGAGAAGGTGACCGGCTTGCGGTCGGCCGCCCGCGAGCGGGCGAGGAGGGCGGCCAGCGTCGCGGAGTCGAGTCCACCCGAGAGCAGGCAGCCGACCGTCACGTCCGCGACGTCCTGGGACGCGACCACCTCCGCGAGCGTCTCGCGCAGGCGCCGTTGCGCGTCCGCGTAGGGAAGCGCCCGCTCGGGATGGGGGCAGGAGAAGGCGGCGAGGTCCCAGTAGGGCCGGAAGCTCGGCGCGCTCCCGGAGTCGAAGGGAGCCTCGAACCAGGTCGCGGGCGGCACCGCGCGGACGCCCGCGAAGAAGGAGTCGTCGAGGCCGGGCAGGCGCTGGCCGCGCAGCCAGCGCGCCAGCACCGGCGCGTGCGCGCGCGGCCGCTCGTCCCGCGCGCGCAGGATCTGCTTCGCCTCCGAGGCCAGCAGCAGGCGCGCACCGTCGCGCGCCCAGAACAGCGGCTTGATGCCGAAGCGGTCCCGGGACGCCACCAGCCGCCGCCGGGGCAGGTCGGCGATCGCGATCGCCCACATGCCCTCGAAGCGCTCGAAGCACGACTCGCCCCAGGCCCCGAACGCGGCCAGCGCGACCTCGGCGTCGCCGGTCGAGCGGAAGCGGACGCCGCCGGCCGCGAGCTCGGCCCGCAGCTCCCGGAAGTTGTCGATCTCGCCGTTGAAGACGATGAAGCGCGAGCCGTCGGCATCGCCCATCGGCTGGGCCGCGGCGTCCGAGAGGTCGCGGATCTTGAGCCGGCGGAACCCCAGCCCCAGCACGGGGGCGAATGGCTCCGGCGTCTCCAACGATCCCGTACGGCCGGCCGCGTCCACCAGCAGGAAGCCCTCGCCGTCGGGCCCCCGGTGGGGGATGGGCTCGTGCAGCCGCCGCAGGGTCTCGCGGACCGCGGGCGAGCCGGCGGGATCGAGGACGACGCTAATGCCGCACACGCGCGGGGCGGGTCCTCCGTGGGGCGCGTGGTAGACTGCCGCTCCGCATGAACGCGGGGCTTCCTCCCTCCCTGCTGCAGGCGCTGGCGGCCGGCGCAGGGACGCCGTGGCCGCCGGGCTCGGACGCGGAGGCCGACCAGCTGCTGGCCCAGGCCGCGCCCGAGGGCCTGCTCCCCCTGATGTTCGAGACGCCGCTGCCTCCGCCGCTCACGGCCGCCCGCGAGCGGCAGCGTGCCCATCAGCGGCTGGCCGCGCGGCGCGCGGAGATCTTACTTCAGGCGCTGGAGGCGGCCGCGCACGCGCTGCGTGACGAGCCGTTCGTCGTCTGGAAGGGCGCGGACTACGCGCGGAGGCTCTACGCGCGCCCGGAGCTGCGTCCCATGCAGGACCTCGACCTGCTCGTGCCGCGGGCGCGCCTGGGCGCGGCCTGCCAGCAGCTGGAACGGGCGGGCGCGCGCCGCCGTCCGCCCCGCGGTGCGGCCGCCCGCGCGGCCTCGTACCACGAGCGCGCGTTCGAGCTGGGCGACGTGATCGTCGAGCTGCACCAGGCCTTCGTCCAGCGCGCGCGGCACCGCGTGGACTACGGCGTGCTCTGGGCCCGGCGGGTCGCGGTGCCGGCCCTGGGCCCGCAGGCGTTCCGCCTGGACGACTCGGACGCGCTGCTGGCGCACGCGCTCTCGCTCGCGAAGGACGAGTTCACGGCGCCGCTGGTGCGCTACCTGGACCTGCGGCTGCTGCTGGGGCGCGCCGACGTCGCGGAGGCCGCCCGCCGGGCGCGCGAGTGGCGGATGGTGCGCCCGCTGTGGGGGGCGCTGCACCAGGCCCGCTCGCTCATGCCGGAGATCTGGACGCCGGAGGTCGCGCGCGTCGCGGACACCCTGCTGCCGCCGCGCGTGCGAGCGTTCCTGGTCCGGCACGTGCTCCCGCCGCCGGGCGAGCAGGGACGCGCCGGCGTCGTGACGCGCGCGCGCCAGGTCTGGCGCAAGGCCTGGCTGATGGACAACGCGTGGCGCCGCATCGCGTTCGCGGGCGCTCACGCGATGGCCGTCGCCGAAGGCCGCTGGCGCGCCCGGCGGGACAAGGTGTGAGGCGGGCGATGCCCTGGGCGCTGGCGGCGCTGGCGGCGGCGCTGCGTTTCCCCGGCCTGGCCTGGGGCCTGCGCCACCCACCGGTCCACGACGAGCGCGTCTTCGTGGAGAACGCCTGGGCCATGCTCGCCCACGGCTCGCTCGATCACCGCTTCTACGAGTACCCGGGCCTCTTCTTCTTCGTCCTGCTGCCCGGGCTCGCCCTCGTCTTCCGCGAGGGCGGGGCGCCAGGCCCCGACGCGTACCTGGCCGCGCGCGCGACCGTGGCCGCGCTGGGCGTCCTCGCCGTCTGGCTCACGTACCGCTGGGTCCTGCGGCTGGCGGGCTTCGTGGGCGCCACGGCGGCCGCCCTCGTGCTCGCGGTCTCGCCGCTCGCCGTGCGCACCGCGCACATGGTGCGGCCCGACGTCGCGCTGGCGGTGGCCGCCCTGCTCGTGCTCGAGGCCGTCACCACGAACGCGACCGCTCGCGCCACCGGCGCGGCACTCGGCGCGGCGATGGCCGTGAAGTTCACGGGCGTCGCGCTGTGGCCGGTGTACCTGGCACGCCGCCTGTCGAACGGGCGCGGTGCCCCGGTCGCGCTGGGCGTCGCGCTCCTCGTGTTCGCCGTCTTCGTGTGGCCGCTCGCGGTGCGGCCGGGCGAGTTCCTGGAGGGCGTCGCCGCGCAGCGACGGTTCCACCACGAGCGGTCCGCGGACGCCTGGACGCACGCGAAGGTCGCCTTCTCCTACGCGCGCAGCGCGGTCGCGGCGGTGGGCCCGGTCGCGGCCCTCCTGGCGGCGGCCGGCCTCTGGCTGACCCGCGCCAGCGGCCGCGAGTGGTGGCCGCTGCTGCTGTATCCGCTCACGCTGGTCGCGCTGCTCTCGACCGCCTGGATCGGCTACGAGCGCCACCTGCTGCCCGCGCTGCCGGTCGGCCTCCTGTTCGCCGCCTTCGCGGTCCGTGTCCTCGAGGGCCGGAGCCGGGCCGCGGCCTGGGCGCTGGTGGCGATCGCGGCCTCGTGGCCCGCCATCGCGTCGATCCGCTACGTCGCGTCCGTCTGCCGGCCCGCGGGCTACGACCGCGCGCTCGACTGGATCGAGGCCCACGTGCGTCCGGGCGCGCGCGTGTTCCTGGCCGAAGACCGCCTCGGGCTCGATGGGAACCGCTACGCGATCGCCCGCCCGGGCGGCTCGGCCGACGCCGACCGCGCGCAGGCGCTCCAGGCCGACCTGGTGGCCACGCGGCCGGACGATCCGCTCGCGGCCGGCCTCACGCGGGTGTTCGAGGCCGAGCGGGACGATCCCCCGACATGGCGGCCCCTCGCGCTCTTCATGGTGCCGGCCCACCTGAGGCCCGCCCGGTGACCGCGCGTCCTCGCGTCGTCCTGTTCGGATCGGGCAGCCCCATCTCGACGCAGGCGCTCGTCGCGCTCGCGCGCGAGACGCACGTGGTGGGCGTCGTCGTCCCGGGTGGGCCGCGGGTCAGGGGTCCCTTCTCGGCCCTGCGCGCCTGGCGCCGCCGGCGGTCCACCTCCACGCTTCGCGCGCTCGCTCGCGAGCACGGCGCCGCGACGCTGACGTTCGACCGCCGCGACCCCGAAGGCTCCGCGGATGCGTTGCGCGCGCTGCGGCCGGACCTGATCGGTGTCGCGACGTTCCCGGCGATCCTTCCTCCCGTCGTCCTCGCGGCCGCGCCGCTCGGCGCGATCGGCATCCATCCCGCAGCACTGCCCCGGCATCGCGGGCCGGAGCCGTTGTTCTGGACGTACCACGACGACGACGCGGAGGCGGGCGTGTCCGTGTTCCGGCTCGACGGCGGCGTCGACACGGGCCCGGTCGTCTGCGCCGAGACGTTCCCGCTGGAGCGCGGCCGTCTCGGGTCGGACCTCTACGCCGAGATCGCGCGCCGGGGTGCGGCCCTGCTCGTGCGGGCGGCGCTGGACACCGCGTCGGGGCGGGCGTCGCCCGTCCCGCAGGACGAGTCGCGCGCGACGCGCGAGCCCTTCCCGCGCCTCGAGCTCGTGGGCATCGACTTCGACGCGTGGGGCGCGGAGCGCGTCTGGCACTTCCTGCGGGGCGTGGGGGAGCGCGGGTACGTCCTCGAGATCCCCGGGTGCCGCCACCTGCCCCACGGTCCGGCCCGCGCCTTCGGCCGCGGCACGCGAGGACGCCCGGCCGGTACGATCGAGACGATCGCGGACGGCCTGATCGTCCATTGCCACGACGGATGGGTGGAGGTCGCGGGACCTCCTGGGAGGGAGCCATGAGCTGGAAGCAGGCCGCGGTGCTGGCGGCCGTTGTGGGAGCCGCCGCGGGCGGGTCCGCCCAGGAGGACGAAGCGTTGCGCCATGCGCGCGAGATCCTGCGCCGCGCGCCGCTCGTCGACACGCACAACGACCTGCCCTGGCTCGTCCGCGAGGCCGGGGACGCGGACGTCGCGAAGTACGACCTGCGCCGCCGC
>JAICEW010000231.1 GCA_025923995.1 Vicinamibacteria bacterium
AGGAGCGCGAGCATCAGGCGCTCCCCTGGCGGCGCACGGTCGGCGTGTCGGGCGTGTAGCCGGTCAGCGGGTGCAGGCTGGCGTGCAGCGGCTCCACGTCCGGGTCGTCGCTGTCCGTGAGCGAGATCTCGGGCTCCCAGGTCCACCCGTTCGCGGCCACGATCGCCTCCAGGCGGCGCGCCAGCGCTTCGGCGGTGGCGGGCACGCGCTCCTCCGGCCGTGGCGCGAGCAGCCCCATGATCAGCGACTCCACGTCCAACGGGACGCCGGGAACCCGCAGGCGCAGCGGCTGCGGTTCGCGCCGCATGGTCGCGGCCAGGATCTCCTGCGAGGTGCGGCCGGGGAACGGCAGCAGCCCCGTGAGGCACTCGTAGAGCACCACCCCCACCGCGAACAGGTCGCCCTTCTCGTCGTAGCGCCCTCCCTTGAGCACCTCCGGCGGCAGGTAGCCCGGCGTTCCGAAGACGCTCTCGGTGTGGCTCGCGGTCGACACCGCGCCCGCGATGCCGAAGTCGGTGACCTTGATCGAGCCGTCCCGGCCCAGCAGCACGTTGCCCGGCTTCACGTCGCGGTGCACGACGCCGTGCGCGTGCGCCGCCGCCAGCCCGCGCGCGACCGCCAGGCCCAGCGGCATCGCCTGCGCCGACGGCAGCGAGCGGTTGCGCAGGTAGCGCTGGAGGCTCACGCCGTCCACGAACTCGAGCGCGATGAACGCCGCCTGCGGCGCGTCCTCCACGTCGTAGACGGCCACGATGTTGGGATGCGAGAAGCGCGCGGCGGTCACGGCCTCGTGGAGCAGCTGGGAGACGCTCTCGCGCTCGAAGCGCTCCTCCTCGTGCAGCCGGATGGTCTTGAGCGCGACCGGCCGCTGCAGCTTCGGGTCCCAGCCCCGGAACACGCTGCCCATCGCGCCCGCGCCCAGGAAGCTCACGACCTGGTAGCGCCCGACGAACACGGCCCCGATGGCCTCGCGGTCCTTGATCTGCCGCTCGAGCAGCCCCAGCGCGTCGCGCAGCTCGCCGATCTCCGTGCCGGGCCGCGCCTTGCCCGAGCTGAAGCCCGCGAGGCGGCGTTGGACGCGCGCCATCTCCCGCAGCGGGCGCACGAGGAAGCGCCAGGCCAGGGCCGAGATCGCGACCGCCAGCAGCAGCGCCGCCGCCACCGCCAGGAAGAGCTGGCGGCGCACGTCGCGCGCGACCGCCTCCGCCACTTCCGCCGGCTGGCGCGAGAGGACGAACCACGGCGTCCCTGGCACCGGCGCGAACGCGCCCAGCACGCGGCCTCCCGCCGCGCGCACCGCCCCCGACGCGCGGCCCGACTGGCCCGCGCTCACCAGCTCCGCGGGGAACGAGGCGAGCGAGATGCCGTCGCGCGAGGCCGCCACCACGTCGCCGCGGCCGTCGGAGAGCAGCATGTCCGCTTCCTGGCCCAGCTCCTCGGGCTGCATGATGATCCCGAGCGCCGTCGCCTCCGCCACCACGCGCACGTTCAGCCCGCGGTCGCCCGCGATGGGCGCGTCGAAGCGCAGCGCGTCGCCCCCGTCCGTCCGCACGAACGCCAGCGGCCCCTGCTTGACCGCCTCCAGCGCCTGGCCCACCAGCTCCGCGCGCGACCGGCTCTGGACTCGGATGGCCTCCTGCCCGTCCTCGGCCAGCACCGCGATCCCCGCCAGCTCGGGCTGGGCCTGCAGCACGCCCGCGAGCAGGTTGCGCGCGTCGGGCCCGCGCGGGTCGGCCGCGAGCAGCGGGTTGCGGGCCAGCGCCTCGGCCGGCCCGCGCACGGCGCCGATCGCGGCCTCGACGCGCGCGGCCGCCGAGCGGGCCGCGACCGCGTGGGTGCGCAGCACCTGGCTGGTCATGGCGTCGCGGTTGAGGTCGATGATGAAGGGCGCCAGCGCCAGGGGCAGCAGGGCCACCGCCGCCAGGCCGATGATGACGCGCGGGAGCAGGCGCAGCCGGAAGGCGGCCATCCGTCAGTCCCGTCCCGTCCAGCCGTGCCGCGCCGAAACGACGGCTCGCGCGCGTTCCGGCAATGGAGAAAGGGGCATGGGGCGCGTTCAGGAGGGACGGCTGGGCCCGATCTTAGCCGGGTTTCGGCCCGGGTGCTACAATCCGCCCATGCCGGAAGCGCTCGACGTCGACTGCCCGTCCTGCGGATCGCACCTCAAGGTGGATCCGGAGACGGGATCCATCGTCTGGGTGGACCGCAAGAAGGAGCCGCCCAGGGACTTCGACGACCTCGTGAGCCGGGTGGCGTCGCAGAAGGACCGGCTGGACGAGAAGTTCGCGCGCTCGGTCGAGCAGAACAAGCACGCCCGCGACATCCTGGAGAAGAAGTTCGAGGAGGCGCGCAAGCGCGCGGCCGAGAACCCGAACCAGCGCCCGCCCAACCCCTTCGACAACGAGTGAGCCGGTCCGCGTCGCTGCTGGTGGTGGGCCTGTGGCTCGGCCTGCTGGTCTCGTCCTGGGTGATGGCGACGGTCAACTTCCGCTCGGCCGAGGCGGCGTCGACGCCGGCTCGAACCCCCGACGAGCTGAACCGCCGCCTGCAGCCGCTGTCCGCCGACGACCGGCGCCACGCCTTCCGCTACCTGGCGTCCGAGATCAACCGCTGGATGTTCCGCTCCTGGGGGCTCGTCCAGGCCGGTCTCGGCGTGGTGCTGATCGTGCTGCTATGGAGCGCGGGCGGATCGCCCCGCGTGCTGGCCCTGGCCGCGCTGGTCCTGGTGCTGCTCCAGGTCGGCGTGCTCGGTCCCATGATCGCGACGGTCGGCCGCGAGGCGGACTTCCTGGCGCGCCCGCTGCCGCCCGACCTCGCGCGTCGGTTCGGGATCGCCCACGGCGGCTACGTGGTGGTCGACCTGGTCAAGATGGCGGCGCTGGCTGCGGTCGCCTTCGTGCTGATCCGGCGCTCCTGACGTCGCGCGCGAAGCGCTGCCGCGAGCGCCTCGCCGGCCACGCGAGCGCGAGCGTCACCACCAGCGCCACGACCGAGGCCGCCGCGCCCTGGACGACCGCGCCCGGCAGGTAGCGCAGCTCGACCGTGTGCCGGCCCGCGGCCACCGGCACCCCGCGGAAGCCGACGTTGGCCCGCTCGACGGGCGTCGGCACGCCGTCCACGCGGGCCCTCCAGCCGGGGTCGTGCGCGTCGACCAGCACGAGGAGTCCCGGCGAGCCCGCCTCGACGTCGAGGGTGAGCGCGCTGCACCCGAAGCGCGTGACCTGCGCCCGGCCGGACGCGCGCGAAGGCGGACGCGGCTCGCCTCGCGGCAGCACCACCTCGCGCGCGGGATCGAAGGCGGGATCGAGCAGAACGTCGACGGCGGCCGGGCCGTCCGCCACGCGCACGCCGTCCGCGACGAACGCGCGCGGGCGCGCGTCCTCGACCCGGAAGACGCGCACCGGCTCCGCCAGCAGGAAGGGGCGCTCGTCGACCGGCGCCAGACGCTCGAGCAGGGGCTCGCGCACGAGGGCGACCACGTTCCGCACGGCGCCCAGCCGCAGCAGGCGAAGCTGCCCGTCGGGGCCGGCCCGCTGGAAGCGGGCCTGGAGCGCGGCCAGCGGCGAAGGGTCGAACCCGACGATGTCGGCGTCGAAGCTGCCGAACACGCGCCAGCGCGCGTTGAGCGGCGGGTTCATGTAGTCCTGCAGCGCGAGGGCCAGGGTCTCGGGCTGCGTCCAGGCGGCGGGCGGGCGCGCGAGCGAGTACGCGCGCCGCGCGAGGTCCACGTTCGACCCCGCGGTGTAGTCCCGCACGAGCGTCCGTTCGAACGCGTCGCGCTGGAGCGCGTCGAGCGCCTGCGGGCGATGGCGCCACAGCGCGCGGTCGGCCGCAGGGTTGAGCGCCAGGTGTCGCGACGCCAGCTCGGCGCAGGCGAGCACGGCCAGCGCCACGACGGCGCCGCGGGTCCTGGGCGCCCACCAGGCGCAGGCTCCCCCTATCGCCGCCGCCGCCATCGCCGTCACGAGGGCGCCGCCCGCGGGCGGTTGCGGCACCTCGATCCAGGCGCGCAGGAAGGAGGGCACCGGCGCAACGCCGTGCACCACGCCCGCGACCAGGATCGCGAGCACCAGCGCACCGGCGGTGGCGAGCAGGGCCGCGCCGCGTGCGCGCCTGTCCCCCGCGCGCAGGCGGTCGAGCCCCAGGCCCGCCAGCAGGGCGGCGCCGAGCGAGGCCAGGAGCAGCGCCTTCACGGGGAAGCGGAAGGAGCTGACGCCCGGCACGGCGGCGGCGGCCCACGCGTAGACCGGCGTGTGGCGCCCGAGGGCCAGCAGCGCGCCCGCCAGGACC
Organism: Vicinamibacteria bacterium; assembly: GCA_025923995.1. Classification (GTDB taxonomy): domain Bacteria; phylum Acidobacteriota; class Vicinamibacteria; order Fen-336; family Fen-336; genus JAICEW01. The sequence continues at coordinate 4,291 of JAICEW010000231.1, forward strand.
ATCGCCGCCGGCGCCATCACCTCGCGCCGCGGCCGGGCGAGGGCGCCCGCGGCCAGCACCACCGCCACGACGCCGAGATAGCAGGAGCGCAGCCACGGCTCGCGGTCGTCGAGCACGCGGGCGCGGCCCTCCGCCGTCAGGCGCTGCTCGGCCCAGCGCGCGGGCACGACCAGCTCGACCAGCGCCGCCGGGTGCATCGACCAGGTGAGGGCCGACTGGCGGTCGAAGCTCCAGCGGTCCGACCGACGCACGACGTCGAGCGTCGGAATCCATTGCGCCGCCGAGAGGGCGAGGCCCAGCAGCGCGCAGGCGCCCAGCGCGGCCAGGCGCCGGCCGCGGGAGGCGGAGGACGGCGATGCCGGCGGGAAGGCGGCCACGAGAACGACCGCCAGCGCGGTCAACGCCGCCATCTCGGGTGAGCCGGCCAGCACCTGCAGCGCGACCAGCGCGCCGGCGACCGCCACCCGCCGGCGCGTCGGCGCCTCGTCCACGCGCAGGCAGGCCCAGGCGACCCAGGGCATGTATGCGCAGCCGGCGAGGTGGGCCCACATGGCGACGAGCGAGAGCAGCGGACCGCCGGCCATGAAGACACCGGCGGCGGCGAGCGCGGCCGGGCGCGACAGACCCAGCCTCCGGCCCAGCAGCGCCGTGCCGAGCCCGGCCAGCGCGACGTGGCCGATCGCGAAGACGGCGTAGTAGGTCGCCGGGCCCAGCAGCAGGTTGAACCAGGTGGGCGGGTAGAGCACCTCCGCGCGCGGGTCGGCCAGCAGGGGCCGTCCGAACGCGGCGTAGGGATCCCACAGCGGCAGCGAGCCCTGGCCGACGCAGTGCACGAACGCCTCGGCCTGCGGCAGCCAGACGAGGCTGATGTCGCGGAGGAACAGCGTGCCGCCCAGCAGCGCGCCGTGGAGCAGCAGGCCCGCGAACGCGAGGCACGACGCGAGGCAGGCGAGACGGAAGCGCCCCCGCTCGACCGCGGCCACGGTGGGCTAGGCCGCCTGCTCCCGCCGTCCCGCCACCGCCGCGGCGATCGTGCCCGCGATCGCCCCCAGCGCGATCGTGAACCAGATCCAGATCGTGAGCTGGGGCAACACGCCGATCACGAGCCACTTCGCGATCGGGCCCATGGGGGGGAAGTTGGGCGGCGCCACGTCGTAGTGGGTTCCCCAGTTCCCCAGCATCGCGATGAGCATCACGATCACGACCGGGATGCGCGCCGCCAGCCCGTAGGCGAAGAGCGTCCGGCCCAGGCCCGGCCAGGCACGGTAGGCGAGCACGGCTCCGACGATGCCGATGACGATGAAGACCCCGAAGGTCGCGAAGCTCTGCTGCGGCAGGCCCGCCTTCACCGCCGCGAAGCCGATGAGCGGCATGATGGCGAAGCCGAGCACGGCGAAGCCGATCGACTTGCCCGCGCTGGCCGGCCGCTCGCCCGCGCGCGCCAGCTTCCATCCGAACCAGGCGCCGAAGACCGGCACCAGCCACGCGATCCCCACCAGCGCGCCCCCGCCGCCGGCCTCGCGGTTGAACAGGGCGGGCGACCAGTGCAGCAGCTCGCCCGTGAGACGGAGCAGCGTCACCGCCAGCGTGATCACGGCAGGGACCAGGATCAGGTTCTTGGTCGACGTGTCGTTTGTCATGGGGCTCTCCTCAGCCGGCGAGCATAGCCCGTTTGGCGCCCGACGGGGTCCGGAACACTCCGGCGGAGCACGATCCTCACTTCAGCGCTCGAAGGCCCCCACGTCGCAGCCGGCTCCTTGCGGTCGCGCCACGCCGCGCTGGTCGGTCGGCGGACACACCGCGGCGTTGGCGGCGTCGATGGCCGGGCTGCCGGGGAACAGCGCGTGCGTGCCCGTGGGGCCGCCGTTGTCGGCCAACGGCCCGATCAGCGGGTCGGTTCCCGGCTGATCACCGGTCGCCGTGAGGTTGCAGGTGGCGTCGCTCCCGACGTTGTGGCCCCCGGACACCAGGACGACCGGGCCGCTGCCGAAGAACCCGGCGAAGCAGCCGGACGTGTTGCCGGAGACGATGGTGTTCGTCATCCGCAACGTGGCGCCGGCGGCGGTGAACGTCCCCACGAAGAGGGCGGCGGGGGCGGACGACGGTGACACGTTGGCGGCCACGGTCGAGTTCAGCAGCTCCAGGACGCCGTCGGTGTGGAAGGCGGCGCCGCCGTACCAGGCGATGGACGTGTTGCCGCTGAGGGTGGTGTTGGTGAGGGTCATGTGGCCCAGGCTGCGGATGCCGCCGCCCACGTTGCCCGCGGTGTTGCCCTCGATCGTGCTGGCCTCGACGGTGACGGTCGCGCCCAGGAAGGCGTAGAGGCCGCCCCCGTCCACGAGCTGGGTGACGTTGCCGCGGACGGTGCTCCGCCGCAGGACGAGCGTGCTGCCGCCTCCGTTGTAGATGCCCCCGCCGCCCTTCCAGAACTCGTTGGTGGAAGCACCCACGCGGTTGTCGCGGACGATGCACTCGTCCAGCGTGAGCGAGCCGTTGTTGAGGATGCCGCCGGCGAGGTCGAAGCCGAAGCCGTTGGCGACGGTGAGACGGCGCACGGAGGCGGTCGTCCCGGCGTCGACGATGAAGACGCGGTCGGCGCCGTTTCCGCTGAGGACGATCCCGGGCGCGTCCGAGGCGTCGATCGTCACGTTCTTCGACAGGACGAGCGGCCCGGAGGTGAGGACGATGGTCTGGCCGGCGAGAGCGGGGGCGAAGCGAACGCCGCCGCCCGCCGGCAGATCCGCCAGCACCTGCCGCAGCGACCCCGGACCGTTGTCCGCGGCGGTGGTCACGACGACGTCGGCCGCCTCCAGCTCGACGCGCGCCAGCCACATCTCTCCCTTGCTCGTGCCGCCTTCCGGCAGCACGAACCCGTATCCCCACACCTGCGCACGGCCGAAGCCGTCGTTGGGGGCGCCGTGCGGCTGCCGGCTGCTGCGCGTGAAGCTCGAGAAGGGGACGGTCAACTTGCGCCAGCCCACGAAGTCGTCCACGAACGGCGCCTCGAAGCGCTCGGCGGTGTCTCCGGCTCCGTACACGCGGACGTAATCCACCTTGAGCGTCTGCGGGAACACGGTCGCCGGACCGACGGGGCCGCCGAAGTTCCCCCCGACCGCTACGTTGAGCAGCAGGAAGAAGGGATGGTCGAAGACCCACGGGTCGGGAGCCACGTCGGCCGGGGTGGCGCGATGGTAGAGGATGCCGTCGACGTACCAGCGGATCTCGCCCGGCTCGCGCTCGACGGCGAAGGTGTGCGTCGTTTCCGAGATGTCCTGGCCGAACTCGTGGATGCCGCCGAAGCTCTCTCCCCCGGAGTAGCCGGGCCCGTGGATGGTGCCGAACACCTGCGTGGGCTCGCGGCCCAGCCACTCCATGACGTCGATCTCCCCCGCCTGCGGCCAGCCGACCTGGGGCAGGTCCGTGCCCATGCTCCAGAACGCGGGCCAGAGGCCGGCGCCGCGCGGCAGGCGGATGCGCGCCTCCACGCGGCCGAAGCCCACCTCCCGCTTGCCGAGTGTCGTGAGCCGGGCCGACGTGTATTGGCAGGGGCCGTAGTAGCAGGGCAGCGCGCCGTCGGCCGCGCGGGCGGTGATCACGAGCCGGCCCTGGCCGTCGAGAGCCGCGTTGGCCGGGTCGGCCGTGTAGTACTGGAGCTCGCTGTTGCCCCAGCCGGGGATGTTGTTGGCCGTGCCGTCGCCGATCTCGTGGTTCCACACGCGAGGGTCGGGCGGCTGGCCGGCGGGTCCGCTGAACTCTTCGCGCCAGAGGAGGTGCCACCCGGCCGGGCCCGGGTCGGGCCCGCGGTTGTCCTTGACCTGGACCCTCAGGGAATCGCCGCTCCCCGTGCCGTAGAACCAGAAGCTCAGCCCCTCCGCCTGCGTCCAGTCCTGGCTGCCCGCGAAGTCCCGGCCGAAGCGGGCGTAGCCGTTCCGCACGATGCGCTTGCCCGCGAACGTGCGGCCGACGAGCGGCACGCTGTCGGCGTCGCAGTCGAACCCGGCCAGCAGGCCCAGGAAGTGGAAGACGAGGTCCTGGTCCCCGTCGCCGTCGAAGTCCTGGACGTGCCGGACCGCCTTGCCGTTCGGCTTCCGGTGGAACTCCCGGGCCAGGCCGAGCCAGACGGTGTCGTGGTCCACGGCGGCGGCGTCGAACATCGGGGTGGTGAGGATGGCCAGGGTGATGAGTGCATGGCACGGGCCCTGCGGCTGCAGCACGCCCACATCCACGAGGATCGGGGTCTCGACGTGCAGCAGCCCCTCGTGGGCGCCCTGACCGGGGAGCGCCAGCGGATCGCCCGGCTGGACCTCGACCATCGAGAGAGCCAGGTGTCCCTCCTCTTCGAACTGGACCGGATCCGTCTCGAAGTCGTCGAGCACGTTCGGATCGAAGGGATCGTCGTCGGCGATGTTCAGCACCGCCTGCCGTACGAACCCCAGCTCGACACCGGACGCGCCGGTGAGCCGGAGGAGGACCGTCTCGCCGCCTTCGTGCTTCAGGTCCTGGAGCGTTGCGACCGTGAAGGCCTGCTCGGTCGGGCCGCCCTGGGAGAACGTCAGCGTGCCGTCGGCGACGGGGACGTAGTCGCGTTCGGGTGTGGCGGTTCCGGGAAGCACCGCGTAGTCGACGGAGACCTGCTCCGGGTCGTCGTCGCCCAGCGGGCGGCTGAGACGGACGCCGACCGACGCGGTGGCACCCTCTCCGACGCCGAAGCTCCCGGCGACGAACGCCACCGTCAGCGGGGGCACGCCGGCCGCCCCGAACAGCGTCACCTGGTCGATGAAGTAGCGGCGAGGACCGCCGGTGCCCAGCGCGCCGAAGGCCCAGCCGTGGACCTCGGTCAGCGTCAGGCCGTCGTTCGGCGCGCCGTTGCCGATGTCCTTGCGCGTGAAGCTGGCGAACGGGAAGCGGAGCTGCCGCCAGCCCGTGAAGTCGTCGGGAAAGGCGACCGTGAAGCGCTCGGCGTCGTCCTGCGTGGAGCCGGGGTTCCGGTTGTCGAGGATGTCCACGAAGAGGGTCGCCCCGCTGCCCGTCCCGTGCAGCCAGAACGCGAAGCCTTCGTACCGGATCCAGTCCTGCGGCGTCCACGTGGTGGGCGGAGCGTCCGAGAAGTTGTGCACGAAGCCGGCGAACGACGTCACGTCCAGGTCGGCCTGGAGGACGGTGTTCGGCGTCCCGACCGCCGGGAGGATGGCGGGAGGCGTCGTCGTGGTGAGGAGGGCCACGGAGCTCGACGCGCCCTGGAACGTGAAGAAGCCGAGCGGCACGCCGTGCGGATCGGTTCCCGAGGGGAGGCCGTTCTCGAAGGCGTCGATGACATGATCGATCGGCCCCACGTCGTCGACCGCCAGCGACCCGCTGCCCACGGGCAGGACCAGCGACCAGCCCCACATCTCCGTCAGCGTCAGGCCGTCGTTGGGCGCGCCCGGGGGCTGGAAGTCGGTGGCGCGCTGGAAGGACGCGAACGGGATGCGCATCAGGCGCCACCCGCTCGTGTCGTCCGTGAAGTTGAAGTCGAACCGCTCGGCGGTGTCGGTCGTGGGGTCCGAGCGGTTGTCGAAGATCTCCGCCTGGTAGACGAGGCCGCTCCCGGCGCCGTGGAACCAGAAGGCGAAGCCGTCGGTGCCGCTCCAGTCCTGGGGACCGGTGGAGCCGGCGGCCGAGAAGTCGACCCCGAAGCCCCCGAAGTCCCCGACCGTGAAGCTCGCCGCCAGCACGCCGTTGGCACCCACCTGGCCCGGCCGTGCGAGGGGTGCGCCCTCCGGCACGACCTGCACGGCGGTCGAGACGCTGCTCGCGCCGCCGTTGAAGACGAAGAACCCGGCGGGGGCGCCGCCCTCGAAGGTGGCGGTGCTGGGCGGAGCCGCCAGGGCGGACGCGGCGGCCAGGCCGAAGACCAGGGGCGACACCCAACGCGCAGCGCGGAGGAGGGATGCGGCGGTGGCGATCTTCATCGGGCCCTTCCTTTGGTGGCCGTCGCGGCGGCCGGCAGGCAGTCGACGAGGAGGCCCCCATCATCCGGCCGGTAGAGAACGCGGGTCAAGGCCTTGGCTGGGCTATGTCGGAGCCGACTTTATGTCGGCGGAGCGAGCGAGGGGTGTGGGGAGGCCGTACGCGCCGCTCGAGCCACGAGCCTGCGAGCGGAGCCGACTTTATGTCGGCG
>JAICEW010000232.1 GCA_025923995.1 Vicinamibacteria bacterium
GACGCCCGTTAGGGGCACCGGCTCCCGCGTCTACGACCTGCGCGAGCGGCTGCTGCTGGCCGCGCTGGACGTGCCCGGCCACGCCTGGTTCTCCCTGCGACGCCTCTTCGCGCGCGCGCCGGGCCCGCTCGACCCGGCCGCCGTGCGCGAGGTGCTGGTGCTGCGGCTGGACCGCATCGGGGACGTGCTCATGTCCCTGCCCGCGCTGCACGACCTGCGCCGCGCGCTGCCCAGCGCGCGCATCCGCCTGGCGGTCGGCGGCTGGAGCGAGGAGGTCGCCAAGAACGCGCCCGTCGACGAGGTGCTGGTCTGGAGCGCGCCCTGGGCCGGGCGCGCGCAGGAGGGCGCCCTCTCCTTGGGCGAGCTGCGCGCCAAGGCGCGCGCGCTGCGCGCGTCCCCGCCCGACCTCGCGATCGACCTGCAGGGCGACGTGCGCGCGGCCTGGCTGATGCACGAGACCGGCGCGCGCTGGCGGGCGGGCTACGCCAACACGGGCGGGCGGTACCTGCTCACGCACGTGATCCCGCTGGACGAGACGGTCTCCTGGGTCGAGCAGAACCGGCGCGCGGTCGGGGTCGTGGTGGGGACCACCGCCATCGAGCCCACCTTCCAGCCGCTGACGCCCGAGGACCGGGCGTTCGCCACGCGCCTGCTGGCCTCGCTGGACCTGGAGCGGCGCCGGCCGCTGGTCGCGATCCATCCCAGCGGCGGGCGGCCGGTCAAGCAGTGGCCGGTCGAGCGCTGGGCCGAGGTGGGCTACCGCCTCCAGGAGGAGCACGGCGCGACGGTGCTCATCACCGGATCGGAGGCGGACAAGGAGCTGGCCGCGCGCCTGGCCCGCGGCCTGGCCGCGCGCCCCATCGACCTGACCGGGCGCCTCTCGACGCGCGAGACGATGGCGGTGATCGACGCGGTCGACCTCTTCCTGTCGCCCGACACGGGGCCGATGCACATGGCCTGCGCGGTCGGCACGCCGTCGGTGAGCGTCTTCGGGCCGTCCGATCCGGTCCGCTACTTCTCGGGCGGCAGCGGCGCTCCCGGCACGCGCCACGTCGTCGTGCGGCACGAGATGTGGTGCGCGCCGTGCAACCTCATCCGCAAGCCACCCGCCGAGTGCGCGGGCGACGATCCGCCCGAGTGCCTGCGCTCGGTGCCGCCGCTGGCGGTCTACGAGGCGGCCGCACGGCTGCTCGAGCGCCAGCGGGGACGCGCGTGAAGTCGATCGTCTTCTGGGGACGCGCGGCCGAGCCGCCCGCGGACGGGCGGCGCTACGTGCGCTGGGCGGAGGAGCGCGCGGCGCTGCGCGACGAGGCGGACGAGGCGGCCATGGCCTGGACCAAGCAGTTCGGGCGGCGGGCCTGGCTGGACGGACGCTCGCTGCGCGAGCTGCTCGTGTGGCGCGAGATCCCGCTGTGGTGGTTCGCCGAGCTGTTCCTCTACCACTCGACGGGCGCGCCCGAGCGCGTGCGCGTCATCGAGGCCTGCGCGCGGGTGCTGGAGCGCGAGCGGCCGGACGAGGTGGAGGCGGACGGCCTCTCGGCCGAGCAGGCGCTGCTCCTCGCGCGCACCTGCTCGGCCCTGGGTGTGCTGTTCCACGGCCGGACGGCCGTGCCGTCGGCGGCGAGCGCGTGGCGCGCGTCCGTCCGCAGCCGGATCAACACGGGGAAGGCGGTGGCGACCGCGCTCAAGGCCGCGGTCGGCCGGCGGCCTCCCGCACCGGCGCCCGATCCCCGGCGCAAGACCGTGCTCTTCCTCTCCCACGCCGCGTTCTGGAAGGAGCGCGTCGACCCGGACACGAGCGAGTCGCGTCCGTACGAGCACTACTTCGACCGGCTCATCCCCGAGCTGGAGAGCGAGCCGGGATGGCGGGCGGCGGTGCTGGCGCTGGGCCCGCGCGCGCCCTTCAGGCGACGCGGCCGCGGCGAGCAGGTGAAGGACTGGCTGAGCCTGGGCGAGGACGACGGGCCATACGTGCACGTCAACCGCCTGGTCACGCCGCGCGTGCTGCGCGACGTGTGGCAGGGGACGCGGGCAGTGCGCGGACTCTGGCGGCGGCTCCGCCACAGCGCCGCGCGGCCGGAGGCGTTCTCGCACCGCGGCGCGGCCTTCTCGGACCTCTCGCACGGCGACCTGGCCGAGACACTGCTGCTGCAGCTGCCGTGGGCCATCCGCTCGGTCAGCGAGATGCGCGAGGCGCTCGCGTTCTTCCGGCCCGACGCCGCCTGCCTCTACGCCGAGTCGAGCGGCTGGGGCCGCGCGGCGCGCATGGCCTGCCGCGCCGCCTCGGTGCCCACGGTCGCCATCCAGCACGGCATCGTCTATCCGAAGTACTTCTCGTACCGGCACGATCCGGACGAGGGCGGCTGCCCGCGGCCCGACCGCACGGCCGTGTTCGGCGACGCCGCGCGCCGGCTGCTCACCACGCGCGGCGGGTACGCTCCCGACAGCCTGGTCACCACGGGCAGCCCCCGCTTCGACGACCTCCTGCGCGCGGCGCGGACGTGGGACCGCTCCGAGGTGCGCCGGGGCCTGGGCGTGGCCGACGGCGAACGCCTGGTGGTGATCGCCAGCCGCTTCCGCGCCATCCGCGACACGCACCACTCGATCGGCAGCGCGTTCGCACCCCTGGTGCGCGCGCTCGAGGCGCTGCCCGGCGTGCGGGCGATCGTGAAGCCGCATCCGGCCGAGCCGGCCCAGCCCTACGCGACCGCGCTGCGCGACGTGGGCGCGCGGCGCGTGACCCTCGTGGACCCGCGCCTGGACCTCATGCACCTGCTGCACGCGTCCGACGCGCTGGTGACCGTCGAGTCCCTGTCGGCCGTGGAGGCACTGGTGCTGGGCCGGCCGGTGCTGGTCCTCAACATGCCGACCCACCTGGCGGACCTGGTCGAGGCCGGCGTCGCGCTCGGCGTTCCGGCGGGCGCCGATCCCGGTCCCGCGCTGCGCGACGCGCTCGAGCCCGGCGCGGTGCGCGAGGGCCTCGACCGGGCCCGCGAAGCCTATCTCTCCGAGCTGGCGATGGGCGTCGACGGCGGCGCGACCGCGCGCATCGTCGCCCTGCTGCGGGACACGGCGCGCGGCCGGCCCGTGGTAGTTTGAGGGCGCTGCTGCAATGAACCCCACTTCCCTCGCCATCGGCACCCGCCAGGTCGGTGACGGCCATCCCTGCTTCGTGCTGGCCGAGGTGGCCTCCGCGCATGGCGGATCGGCCGACGCAGCCCTCAAGATGCTGGAGGCGGCCTTCAAGATGGGCGCCGACGGCATCAAGTTCCAGCTCTTCCGCTCGGAGCTGCTGGTCGTGCGCCGCCATCCCGGCCGCAAGGACTTCGACCAGATCGAGCTGAGCGAGAAGGAGTGGAAGAAGGTCCTGCGCGCGGCCCGCGCCTCGGGCCTGGCGCTGCTGGTGGAGGCCTTCGACCGGCCGTCGCTGGACCTGGCCGCGGCCGAGGGCGCGGACGCGTACAAGGTCCACACCACCGACATGGAGAACCCGGAGTTCATCAAGGCGGCGGCGGCGGTGGGCCGGCCCGTGCTGTTCGCGACCGGCGGCGTGCCCGAGGAGGCCGTGCGCGACGCGCTCTCGTTCGCCGACGGCGCGCCGGTGGGCCTGCTGCACGGCTTCCAGACCTTCCCCACGCCCGTCGAGGAGATCCGCTTCCGCGAGCTCACCTCGTGGAAGGAGCGCTACCGCGTGCCGGTGGGATTCCTGGACCACACCGACGGCGGCAGCGCGTTCGCGCTGGTCGCGCCCGCGCTGGCGGTGGGCTGGGGCGCCAACCTGGTGGAGAAGCACTTCACGATGGACCGCAGCGAGAAGGGCTACGACTACCAGAGCTCGCTCAACCCCGAGGACTTCTACCGCATGGTCGAGCTGCTGCGGCAGGCCGAGCGCGCGGTGGGCGACGGCTCGGCCGCGGACAGCGAGGCCGCGCACCGCTACCACCGCAAGATGGCCCGCCACATCGTGGCCGGCGCGCTCATCAAGCGCGGCGAGGTGCTGGAGGCGGGCATGCTGGCCTTCAAGCGCACCGACGAGCGGTTCGAGCCCGGCTTCGCGCCGCGCGAGGCGCACCGCGTGATCGGCCGCCGGGCCAGCCGGCCCATCCAGGCCGACGAGACGATCCGGGAGGACATGCTGGAGTGAGCGCGCTCGTCGTCGTCAGCGCGCGCATGGCCTCGTCGCGCGCGCCGGGCAAGGCGCTCGCCCCGCTCGCCGGACGGCCGCTGCTGGAGGTGCTGCTGGCCCGCATGGCGGCGGCCCGGGGCACGGACGGCGTGGTGCTGGCCACCTCCACCCACCGGGAGAACGACGCGCTGGTCGCGGTCGCCGACCGCCTGGGCGTGCCCGTCTTCCGCGGCGACGAGGAGGACGTGCTGGGCCGGCACCTGCAGTGTGCGCGCCGCTTCCGGGCCGAGCACGTGGTGCGCGTGACGGGCGACAACCCGCTGACGGACCTGGAGACGCTGGAGAAGCTGGTCGCGCGCCACCGCGAGCAGCAGGCCGACTACACGTACGTGCCGGGCGACGCCTTGCTGATGGGCATCCTCTCCGAGGTGATCACCACGCAGGCGCTGGAGTGGTCGTGGACCCGCGGCGAGCCGCGCCACCGCTCGGAGCTGGTCACGCTGTACATCAAGGAGAATCCGAGCGCGTTCCGCATCGCGACCGCGGAGCTGCCCGAGGGGCTCTACCGGCCCGAGTACCGGCTGACGGTGGACGAGCCGGAGGACGTGCGCCTGATGCAGGAGATCTTCGCGCGCCTGGACCGGCCCGGACACCTGGTGAGCACGCGCGAGGCCATCGCGCTGCTCGACCGCGAGCCGGCGCTGGCCGCCATCAACGCGCAGGCGCGCCACAAGTCGGCGAACCTGAGGTCGGTCGCGCTGGACAAGACGATCCTCGGTGAAGGGATTCGATGAAGAGCACGTTCGAGATCGCCGGACGGACGGTCGGGATCGGTCAGCCCGCGTACGTGATCGCCGAGGCGGGAGTCAACCACAACTGCGACGTGCAGCTCGGATACAAGCTGATCGAGACCGCCGGCGCGGCGGGCGCGGACGCGATCAAGTTCCAGAGCTACACGGCCGGGAAGATCTCGACGCGGGTGGCGCCGCGCTACTGGTTCGAGCCCAAGGATCCGCAAGGCACGCAGTGGGACACGTTCGACAAGCTGGACAAGCTGTCCGACCGCGACTTCAAGTCGCTGCTGGGCCACGCGCGCCACGTCGGCATCACGGCCTTCTCCACGCCGTTCGACGACGAGGCGGTGGACTTCCTGGCCTCGCTGGACGTGCCGGCCTACAAGATCGCGTCGGCCGACCTCACCTGCCACGGCCTCATCGAGCGCGCCGCCCGCGTGGGCAGGCCCATGATCCTCTCCACCGGCACCTCCACGCTGGCCGAGGTCGAGGAGGCGCTCGAGGTGTGCGCGCGCGCCGGCAACCAGCAGGTGGTGCTGCTGCACTGCACCCTCAAGTACCCCTGCCCGCCCGAGGGCATCAACCTGCGGATGATGGAGCACCTCATGCGCGCGTTCCCGGGGGTGCCGGTGGGGCTGTCCGACCACTCGCTCGGCATCAGCGTGCCGCAGGCCGCGGTCGCGCTGGGCGCCTGCATGATCGAGAAGCACTACACGGTGGACAAGACGCTGCCCGGCTCGCCGGACCACCATCTCTCGGTCGACCCGCCGGAGCTCAGGGCGATGGTCGAGGGCATCCGCACCGTCGAGCAGGCGCTGGGCAGGGCGCAGAAGGGCCTGGAGCCGCTGGAGGCGGACGCGCACCGCTTCGCGCGCCGCAGCGTGACCTCCGCCGCCGCCATCCCCAGCGGTACGGTGATCACGCGCGCGATGCTGACCTACAAGCGGCCCGGCACCGGCATCAGCCCCCGCTTCCTGGACCTGGTGGTGGGACGCACCGCGCGCGTGGACATCCCCGCGGACACCACGCTGACCTGGGAGATGGTGTAACCCGCACTAGTCCTGGCGCAGGGCCCCGACCGGGTCCATGCGCGAGGCGCGGCGGGCCGGCCACACGCAGGCTGCCAGGCCGGCAAGGCCCAGCGCCGCCAGGACGGCTCCGAACGTCGCCGGGTCCGTGGGCGTCACGTCGACCAGCACGACCGCGAGCAGCCGACCCAGCGCGAGTGCGAGCACCAGGCCGATGGCGGAGCCCAGCGCGAGCTGGCGCGCGCCCTGGCCCAGCACCATGAGCAGGACGCGGCCGCGCGACGCTCCCAGCGCCATGCGGATCCCGATCTCGCGCGTGCGGCGGCTCACCGCGAACGCCATCACGCCGTAAACGCCGACCGCGGCCAGGAAGAGCGCGGCCGCGCCGAACGCAGTGAAGAGCCGCCCGATGACGTTCACGCCCCAGGTGAACTCGTAGAGGAGGGCGTCGTAGGGCTTGACGGCGCGCGCCGGCAGGTCGGGATCCATGCGGGCCACCGCGTCGCGCAGTGACCCGGCCAGCGACTCGGGCGCGCCGGCCGCGGAGAGGGCGACGAAGACGCCGCTGGGCGGAGACTGGGCGAGGGGCACGTAGACGGCCTCGCGCTGGGGACGGGCGGGCGTGCCCATGTTCAGGTCGGGCACCGTGCCCACCACCTCGAGCCACTCGGGGCCGGCCCCCGCGTACACCAGTCGCAGGCGGCGCCCCAGCGCGCGGCCGCCCGGGAAGAAGCGCCGCACGAACGCGCGGTTGACGATCACCACCTTCGGCGACTGCGCGCCGTCCGCGGGGGTGAAGACGCGTCCCTCGTGCACGCCGACGCCGAACGTCTCGAAGAAGCGCGGCGAGATCGCGGCCCACACCGTGAGCGGCAGCTGCCGCTCGTCGACCGCCGGCTGGCCCTCGATCATGACCTGGTCGCGCCCGCCGCCGATGCCGGGCGGGGCGGCCATGACGGAGACGCTGCGCACCCCGGGCAGCGCGGCCAGGCGGCGCTCCAGCTCCTCGTGGAACGCGGCGCGGCGCGCCGCGTCGGGATAGGCCGTCTCGCCCAGGTCGAGCCGCGCGGTCAGGACGTGGTCCGACGCGAAGGGCATGCGCCCGGGGCTCATGTTGACGATGGTACGGATCATCAGGCCCGCGGCCACCAGCAGGCCGCAGGCCATGGCCACCTCGGCCACCACCAGGCTGCGGCTGAGCCGGCCCATGCGCAGCCCGGTCCCGGTGCGCGTGTCCTCGCGCAGCAGATCGCTTACGTCGGCGCGCGAAGCCTGCAGCGCGGGCGCGATGCCGGACAGCAGCGCGGAGAGGACGACGAGCGCCAGCACGAACAGCGTGCCAGCCAGGTCCACCCGGATCTCGAACCAGAAGGGCACGTCCTCGATCGGGATGGTGGCGTTGAACCAGGCGACGCCGGCCCGCGCGAGCGCGAGGCCGAAGGCTCCTCCCAGCCCCGCCAGCACGAGCGCCTCGCCCAGCAGGTGCGCGACCAGGCGCAGCCGGCCGGCGCCCAGCGCCGAACGGATGCCCAGCTCGCGCACCCGCTCGGCCGCGCGGCCGAGCAGCAGGTTGGCCACGTTCGCGCACGCGACGACCACCACGCCGAAGACGGCGGCCATCATCACCCACAGCATCTTCACGCCGCTGTCGCCCACGAACTCCGCGGCGTAGGGCTTCACGACCGATCCCAGCCCCGCGTTCGCCGCCGGGTGCTCCGTCTCCAGCGAGCGGGCGATGGCGGCCATCTCGGCGCGCGCCTGCTCCAGGGAGGTGCCGGGCTTGAGGGGACCGAACACCTCGAGCGTCGGGCCGGCGCCGCGCGCGTGCGCGGTCGGATCGGGACGCAGCGGAACCCACATCGCGTCGCGGACGGGGAACTGGAACGTGTCCGGCATGACGCCGATCACGGTGAGGACCTCGCCGTTGACGCGCACGCTGCGCCCGATCAGGCCCGGATCGGCTGCGAACCGGTCCCGCCACAGCGCGTGGCCCAGCACCACGACGGGCGGGCCCCCGGGGCGGTCCTCCTCCTGGCTGAAGGTCCGGCCCAGCGCCGCCGATGCGCCCACCAGGCGGAACGCGTTCGCGCTGATCGCGGAGCCGAGGTAGCGCTCGGCGCGGCCGGCGCCGGAGAGGACCATGTCCAGCGACCGGAACGCCGCCAGGTCCTCGAAGGACGTCTGGCGCGCGCGCCAGTCCACGTAGTCGTGGACCGGAACCTCCAGGCTCCTCTGGGCCGTCGCGGGCCGCTGCATCTCGAGGTGCATCAGCCGGTCCGCGTTGTGGAACGGGAGGCCGCGCAGGACCAGGCCGTCCAGGATGCTGAACATGGTGCCGGTGAGCCCGATGCTCAGGGAGAGGGCCATGACCGCCAGCGCGGTCAGGCCGGGCTGCCGATGGAGCAGCCGCAGGCCGTGGCGGATTCCGTCGAGGCGCAGGCGCACGGGAGCCTCCTCACTCGCGATACATCCCTGGTAACGAGGGGACCCCCGCGGCGGTTCCCGCGCGGGCGGTGATAGTGTGGGCGCCCTGAGGGAGGAGATCCTGGGATGACGAGACTCGCTGCGCTGTTCCTGGCCGCTGCCGTCGCGACGCCCGCGAAGGACTCGGACAAGGCGCCGCCGCCCAAGGACCCCATGTCGGCCGACACGTTCTCGGGCCTGTCCTTCCGCTCCCTCGGGCCCGCGGTGATGTCGGGACGCATCGCGGACCTCGCCGTCTCGCCGCGTCCCGCCACCTACTTCGTGGCGGTCGCCTCGGGCGGCGTGTGGCGCACCACCGACTGGGGCATCACCTTCACGCCCGTCTTCGACGGACAGGCCTCCTACTCGATCGGCTGCGTCACGGTCGACCCCAAGGACCCGCTCACGGTGTGGGTGGGCACGGGCGAGAACAACTCGCAGCGCAGCGTGAGCTACGGCGACGGCGTCTACCGCTCGAACGACAACGGCAAGACCTGGGAGAACGTCGGGCTCAAGGAGTCGGAGCACGTGGGGAAGATCGTGATCGACCCCCGCGACTCGAAGGTGGTGTACGTGGCCGCGCAGGGGCCGCTGTGGCGCGACGGCGGCGACCGCGGGCTCTACAAGACGACCGACGCGGGCAGGACCTGGAAGGCCGCGCTGTCGATCAGCGAGCGCACGGGCGTCAGCGACGTGTGGCTCGACCCGCGCAACCCCGACGTGATCCTGGCCTCGTCGTGGCAGCGGCGGCGGCACGTCTGGACGGCGATCCAGGGCGGGCCCGAGAGCGCCGTGCACCGGTCGACCGACGCGGGCGCCACCTGGAAGAAGGTCGAGGGCGGCCTGCCCAAGGGCGAGCTGGGACGCATCGCCCTCGCGGTCTCCCCGGCCAACCCCGACCTGGTGTACGCGATGGTCGAGGCCACCGACCGCAAGACCGCGGGCACCTACCGCTCGGCCGACGGCGGCATCAACTGGGAGCGGCGCGGCGACTACTCGACGCCGGGCGCGCAGTACTACCACGAGCTGTTCCCGGACCCGAAGAACCCGGACCGCGTGTACGCGGTCGACGTCTTCATGAAGGTCACCGAGGACGGCGGCAAGACCTGGAAGAACGTGGGCGAGCAGGACAAGCACGTGGACAACCACGCGCTGTGGATCGACCCCGAGCACACCGACCACCTGCTCAACGGCAACGACGGCGGGGTCTACGAGAGCTGGGACCGCGGGAAGACCTGGCAGTTCAAGCCCAACCTGCCCATCACGCAGTTCTACCGGGTGGCGGTCGACAACGCGAAGCCCTTCTACAACGTCTACGGCGGCACGCAGGACAACGCGACCCTGGGCGGACCCTCGCGCACGCGCAACAACGTCGGCATCACCAACGCCGACTGGTTCGTGACCGTGTTCGGCGACGGGTTCGGCGTCCAGGTCGACCCCGAGGACGAGAACCTCGTGTACACGGAGAGCCAGTACGGCGTGCTGGCCCGCTTCGACCGGAAGACCGGCGAGAAGATCGACATCCAGCCGCAGCCGGGGCCGGGCGAGGAGCCGTTGCGCTACCACTGGGACGCGCCGCTGCTGCTGTCACCCCACTCCCGCACACGCCTGTACTTCGGCACCCAGCGCCTGTTCCGCAGCGACGACCGCGGCGACAACTGGAAGGCGGTCAGCCCCGATCTCACGGCCGGCATCGACCGCAACCAGCTCAAGGTGATGGGACGCGTGTGGAGCGTCGACGCGGTGGCCAGGAACCGCTCGACCTCCTTCTACGGCAACATCGTGGCGCTGGACGAGTCGCCGGTCGCCGAGAACCTGCTGTACGTGGGGACGGACGACGGCCTCATCCAGGTGAGCGAGGACGGGGGCGGCACCTGGCGCCGGCAGGAGCGCTTCGCCGGCGTGCCCGAGCGCACGTACGTGGCCGACGTGCACGCCTCACCCCACGATGCGA
>JAICEW010000233.1 GCA_025923995.1 Vicinamibacteria bacterium
CCGCTCACACTTGCTGTTGTTCGAGCCGTCCGCGCCCTTGCCCGCCTGCCCCGAGTAGGGCGCGTCGCAGCCCGACAGCGTCGGGGGAGCCTGGGAGAGCGCGACCTCGATGATGTAGGTGGCCTTTGCGCGGCCGGTCATCATCTGCTGCGCGGCGCCCGTGCCCATGGTGGTGAACGGCGCCATCCCCTCGGCCACCAGGACCAGGTTGGTGTTGTCGCCCGGCATGCCGATCAGCGGGCCGAAGTTGCCGGTCCCGCCCCAGTCGGTGATGGTCCCGTCGGGCAGGTAGTGGAGCGGACGCCGCACCCACAACGTGAACGCGCCGGTCAGCTGCTGCCCGCCGAAGCTGCTGATGTACTGCTGCGGCACGGCGGTGCCGCCGCCCAGGGCCGTGCCGTCGAGCACGCGTCCGTAGCCGATGCCACCGCCCCTGCCGTCGCAGCCGAAGTTCTCGTAGTCGCGGATGTCCGTGCGTGCGGCGTAGGCGGGGCTGGTCGGCGTCGCTGAGCCGTCCCAGGTCGCGAGACGCGGCGCGGGCAGCAGGTTCTCCCAGCTGATGGTCTCGCGGAGCATCACCTTGCCCGCTTCGATCCCCGCCTCCGCCACGTACCGCGCCTGCTCGCTCCACCGGTAGTTGGTGGCGATCTGCAGCTCGGTCGAGGTCGTCACCGCGAGGGTGAGTCCCAGGAAGGTGAGCAGCAGCAGCGCGAGCAGTGCCAGCACCAGGGCGAACCCGGACTGTGTTCCGTGGAGCGATCGGTTCGTGCGCATGAGCGGCGACTCCTTGACGTTGAAGAGGGCGGTGGCTCGGCTCTGCATCGGGACTACTCCCAGTACCAGAGGCCCGGCGAGGGAATGGGGCTGGGCGGCCGGTTGCGCGCCAGGTGCATGAGCGTGGCGCGCGGCGTGCTGGTCGAAACGAGGGTGCCACGGAGGCGGGGATCCGCTCCGCCCGCGTTGTTCGTCGCACCCTGGATGTTCCGGGCCTCGCTGCGCGACGTGAGCGTCACGCGGACCTGGCGGACGAGGGTCGCGTACCCGGGGATGTCGGCGGTCGGCGCCACGGGGTCGGCCACGACCGGGGGCTCGTCCAGCCAGACGTCCGGGTCACCGACGGAGGCGTATTGGATCTGCATCTCCTCGATACCGCGCGCCAGCGCGTGGAAGGTGGGCGGATTGCCGTCCTCGGAGCTGCTCCGCTCCAGCACCGGCACGCCGTCGGGTTCGGCGCGGATCCGGTAGCGCACCTGGTTCGCATAGACGATGCGCGTGACCGCCATGGTGCAGCCGCTGCCGCCGCTGATGTTGCCCACCGGCGGTTCCTCCGCCGCTTCGCACAAGGTGGTCGGATTGCCCGGCGTGGCTCCGGCAAACGTGAGCCTCGCGTGGTTGCCGGCCGAGCAGTCGGGGGTCCCTGCGGTGGAGGGGTAGTTGTCGACGTCCTGATCCGAAAGGCGCCGGGTGGTCCAGCGGTCTTCCGCGTTGGTGGCCGGGTCAGAGGAGAAGACGAGGAACACCTTCCGCGCCTGCGGCGTCGGGCCGTCAGGGTCGATCGGGGGGACGCTGGTCCGCGTCAAGTACACCTGCGTGCCCTGGCCGTTCGTGTTGTTCACGCAGACGGGCTCGCTCTCCTGGTTCGTTCCCGTCAACAGCTCGTACTCGTCGGACTGCTCGCCCGAGGGTCCCGGGGGGCTGAGGGCATCGTCGTCGAGTCCCGTGGTGAACACCTGCGTGAACGGCGGCAGGCTGACACCCGCGTTGGCGGTGTCGCGCATGATGAGGTCCATCGCCAGGCGGATGTTCTGCTGGCGCTCGGTGAGCTCGGGCTCGCGGCGGAACGCGTTCTGTCCGCCCGCCAGCAGCCCGTAGATCGCGCCGCTCACGATCAGCGTGATGGTCATGGCCACCAGCAGCTCGATCAAGCTGAAGCCGGCCTCTCGCTCTCGGGTCATCTCGAGTCCTCCGACCTGTGGTGATCCGATGCTCGGTCGCGTCATGGCGCGGGGCATCCCGATTCGAGATCGCCGGTGCACGAGCGGACCGTGGTGAGCTGCACGCGCGATCGCATGCGGACCATGGGGCCCAGCCCCTCGGCCTGCACCGTGATCAGGCGGAGCTGGGGCTCGTCCTCCGGCATCACGACCGTCCACCGCACGTTGATGGTGCCGACCCCCGCGACGACCACGTTGTCGGAGTAGTCGTTGACGTCCGAGCCCAGGTCGCCGCCCGGAGCCAGCTCGGTGAAGCGCCGCGCCTTCAGGGTCTCCATCTGCTGGGTGGCGACAGCGGTCGCCGCCGTGCCCTGGTTCGCGACGCTGTTGTTGGTGGCGCCGACCAGGAGGAGGTTCGTCACCGCGATCAGCCCGAAGACGAGCACCACGATCGCGACGAGCGTCTCGATCAGGGTGAACCCGGCCTCGCCGTCGCGCCGTTCGATCTCGATTGCGCGCTGCATGGGGGGGCTCCTACGGCTGGGCCGTCACGCGGCCACCCTTGGCGATGGTGACGACGCGCGTCAGCCCGGTATCGGGTTGCGAGAGGCAGACGGTGGCGGTGGCGCCGGCCGACTGCACGAAGGCGCTGCCCACCGAGATGGGGGGGCAGTTCTGGTCGGTGCCGAGCTCGCACCAGGAGCCCAGCCGCCCGAAGCGCAGCGCGTTGACCCAGGGCCCGGTCATGCCCGGGCAGGCCTGGCTGAACACGACGCCGGTGGGCAGAACCAGGGTCGGGCCCCGCTGCCCATCCAGGGCATCGAAATCGTCGTCCATGAGTTCGGCCCAGTCGAACCGCGTCGTGCCCGAGAGCATGCCGTCCGCGGGGTTCTGGTCGTCCTCGATGATCCAGCGGTACTCGTTCGCGTTGAGCGTCAGGAAGACGACGCCGTTGTTGACGTTCTTCCCGATCGCCTTGCCGCGCGCGCCCTGGATCTCCTTCGCGACCTCCTGCGAGGCGCCCTTGATCTTGTACTGCCGCACGTACCCCACGAGGGCGGGGAGAGAGACGGCCGCCATGATCGCGATGATGGCGACCACGATGAGCAGCTCGACGAGTGTGAACCCGCGTTCCTTGACGCTCGGAACCTTCATGCGCGCCTCCCATAAGCAAAGGACATTCCCTGGGCGGAGTGTCTCACGCAACAGCCTGCAAATCAATTACTTGCGGACTTAGAGCGGCTCTCGGCCCGCGTTGCGGGCACCGGGCCGGCGTCACCATTGGTAACGTTCGTGGCGTCTGACGTGTCCGCCCCAGGGGCGGGCAGGTCGACCTCGACCCGGGCCCCGCGAGGGGGGTTGGCGCCGAGGCGGACGCTGCCGCCGTGCAGCGTCACGATCTTGATCGCGATCGGCAGGCCCAGGCCCAGTCCGCCCGGACGCAGCGAGACGAACGGTCGCGCCACGTCGGCGCCCACGGGGAACCCGGGACCGTCGTCGCTGACGGCGACGCGCAGCCGCTCCGAGTCGGCGCCCCCCTCCACGACCAAGCGGCCCCGCTCGCCCGCCGCCTCGCGCGCGTTGCGCACGATGTTCTCGAACGCGCGCTCGAGCAGCTCCTCGTCGCCGCTCCAGCGCAGGTCCGCGCCGCCGCGCAGCTCCACCGCCGCTCCGGAGCGGCGCGACTGCTCCCGCGCGGCCACGCGGGCGAGGAGGCGGCCCACGTCGGACGGCGCCACCTGCACCGTCTCGCGCCGCACGAAGTCCATGAAGGCCCGCACGACGGCCTCCTGGGTCTCGCACTCCTCCCGGATGCCGCGCGCCGCCTCGATCACGTCGGGGCCGTGGCCCGGCTGCTCCAGCAGGCGCGCGTAGCCGAGGATGGTGCCGAGCCCGTTGCGCACCTCGTGCGCGATGCCCGCGGTGAGCTCGCCCGCGCGCGCCATGGCCTCGAGGTCGCGCATCGCTCCCGTCAGCCGGTCGCGCTCCACGCGGTGCGCCTGGCTCAGGGCCTGGCCCAGGTCGCGCATGCGTCCCAGCGCCTCCGCGTAGGCCTCGACGCCCGTCGACGTCGGGGACGGCGGCGACTGCGGCATCAGGATGAGCCCGGCCGCGATCGCGAGCAGCACCAGGACCAGCCCGTGCCCCTTCAGCAGCTCGCGCCGCTCCTTCAGGTCCTCGACCAGCTCGGGCACCGGCGCGGCCAGGCGCAGCACGACCGCGCGGCCGCCGGACGGGAACCCGGCGTAGGTCAGCAGGCGCGTCTGCTGGCCGGACACGGGGCCCCAGGTGAGGATCATCCCCGACACGATCGACTGCAGGCGCGCCGGCTGGGGCCAGTGCGAGACCGGCGCGGACCCGGGATGCGACGCCAGCACGCGCCCCTCCATGTCCAGCAGCTCGGCCTCGGTCGCGCTCGAGCGCTCGAGCATCATCTCGAGGCCCCGCCGCCACGCGTTCGGGGTTCCGGGCTGCAGCACGCGAGCGATCTCGGGCCAGCTCGCGGTGACGGGCGCCTCCAGCGTGCGGATGACGCGCTCGCGCATGCGCGTCTGCGCGCGCACGGTGTGCACCACGCTCTGCACCTCGACCAGGCCCAGGGCCAGCAGCACGACCAGGACCGCGGCGCGCAGCCGGGGGCGGCGCTGCTCAAACACGCAGGAGGTTCCCGTACCAGGCGATGATGAGCTGTCCCACGAACAGGGTCACGATGCCGCCGGCCGCGAGGAACGTCCCCAGCGGGAGCGCCTCCTGGGCGGTCCGTCCGCGTGCCATGAGCGCGACGCCCACGAGCGTCCCCGAGAGCGCGGCCATGAACACGGTCAGCAGCAGCCCCTGCCAGCCGAGGAACGCGCCCAGCATCGCCGCCATCTTCCAGTCGCCGCGGCCCAGCCCCTCGACACCACGCGTCCGGCGATAGGCGAGCGCCACCGCGCCGAAGCCGAGGTATCCCGCCGCCGCCGAGAGCGCGGACTCGAGCGGAGCCGGAGCGCCTGGCAGCAGGCTCGCCGCCAGCCCCACGACCGTCCCCGGCAGCGTGATCACGTCCGGGAGCAGGTGGTGGTCGAGGTCGATGAGCGCCAGCACCACCAGCGCCGTGAAGAGGACCATCAGCACCACCGTGCGCGGCTGCGGGCCCAGCCACCACGCCAGCGCCGCGTAACCGGCGCCCATCGCCGCCTCCACCAGCGGATAGCGCACCGCGATGGGCGCGCGGCAGCCCCGGCACCGCCCGCGCAGCGCGAGCCAGCTCACGATCGGCACGTTCTCGAGGGCCGCGACCGGCCGGCCGCAGGCCGGACAGCGCGAGCGCGGGGACACGACCGAGAGCCCCAGCGGCAGACGATGGATGACGACGTTCGAGAAGCTCCCGATGATCAGGCCGAAAGCCAGCGCGAGCCAGGGGAGGAGGGCGGTGTCGAGCAGCGGCTGCAGCGTCCGGATCTCGTCCATTCAGGTGGCGCGAGCGTCATCGCTTGGCAGGGGCGCGCGAAGCCGAGCGATATTCGCGCCGCCCGCGCGTGGAGTCAAGGACCGGGGAGCGCGCGTAGTATCATCCGCTCGCATGTCGCCAACCGCGGCCCGCGCGGCCGCCTCGTCGCCGCTACGCGCGCCGGTCGTGCTGGCGCTGCTGGCCCTCGCATCGGCCGTCCTCTTCCTCGCGCTCATGTGGGTGGCCACCGGCGGACGCTTCGTCCCCCAGAACGTCGACCTGTACCTCGTGTGCCAGTACGCGAAGGCGATGGCGGAGGGCCACCCGTTCCGCTACTACGCCGGGGACGCGGCCACCACCGGCGCCACGAGCCTGCTGCACACCGTCGCGCTGGCCGCGGCGCACAAGGCCGGCCTGCGTGGCGAGTGGCTGGTCGCGTTCGCCGTCCTCACGGGCGCGCTGCTGCTGGTCGCCTCGACCGAGATGGCCCGGCGCGCGGGCGATCGGCTGGGGGGCGAGAGGACGGGCTGGCTCGCGGGCGCGCTGGTGGCGCTGGGCGGGCCCGTGGTGTGGGGCTTCCTGTACGGCTCCGACGTCGCGCTCTTCATGGCCCTCGCGCTGTGGCTGCTGCTGGAGCTGGCCAGCGGATGGCCGGCGCAGCGCGTGGGACGCGTGGCCCTCGTCGGCGTGCTGATCGCGCTGACGCGGCCCGAAGGCCTGCTGATCGCGCTCGCCCTCGGCGCCGCGTCGCTCGTGGTCCCCGGCCGCCGGCGTGACGCCGCCGCGCGGGCGATGGCCTGGGCGCCGCTGCTGGCGGCCGCCCTCGTCCTCGCGCTGAACCGCGCGCTGACCGGCGCCTGGATCGGGACGTCGATCGCCGACAAGTCGCTCGTCGCCACCTACGGCGGCCCGGAGGCGCTGGGGCTCGTCGCCGACTTCCTCGTGGACGTCGTGCGCGGCCTGCTGCTCGGGCTGTATCCCTCCCAGGCCCCGATCGGGTTCGCGCGCGGCTGGGCCTCGCTGTTCTTCCCCCCCGCCGGGCTGCTGCTCGTGCTGCTGGCGCTCGCGCGCCCCGGCCCGCGCGCGTGGCCCACGCGGCTGTGGGCGGGCATGGCCGCGGCCGTGTGCGTGTTCCTCGCGCCCAACATCTTCATGGGCATCCAGTTCAATCGCTACGTCCTGTGGGCCTTCCCCGGCCTGCTCGTGCTGTGCGCGGCGGGCCTGCACGTGCTCTGCACGCTGCTGGCCCGCGGGGACGTGCGCCTGGAACGGAACCTCTTCGTCGCCGGGTCCGCCCTCTTCCTCGCGCTGGGCGCCCTCGCGACACTGCGGTTCGGCGTGATCTACGGCGACATGGCGGGCCAGATCGCGCGGCGCGACCTGGTGGCGGCGGACTGGATCAGGCGCGAGCTCCCGCCCGGCGCGACCGTCGCGAACCTGGCCACGAGCGTCGAGTACCTCACGGGCCATCGCAGCCTGAACCTGCACGGCGTGACCACGGCCGGGTTCCTCGGCAACCGGCCCGCCGAGCGCGAGGCGGGCGTGCTGGAGGCCCTGACGCGGCTGCCGGCGGCCGAGCGTCCTCCGCTGCTGATGGCGACGGAGTCCGCCCTGCAGGGCGTGCCCGCCCTCCGCGAGCTGACGACCGAGCCGGCGCTGTTCCGCACGTCCAGCTTCTCGGACGAGATCGTGGTGCTCCGGATGCAGTACGGCGTCCTGGACGGCAGCGACGAGCCGCAGCTGCCCGGGACCCGCGAGCGGATCGGCGGGCGCGAGCGCGTCGACCGGCTCAACGTCTGCGACACCCGCGACGAAGAGGCGCACGGCTACTCCGTCGCGTCAGCCGTGGGCAACGTGCGCCTCTCCGGCGCCGCCCGGGTGGACCGCTACGCCCCGGACGACCCGGGCGCGCGCCGGCTGGCCGACGCGGGCCGCCTCGTGCGCGGGCACGAGCGGTTCACGGTCGCGACCCGCCCCGGACGCGGCCTGCTGATCGTGTCGCGCACGTCGTCGTCGGCGCGCGCCGTCGTGTGGAGCGCCGCGGGTGCCAACGCCTACGACCTCGACGTTCGCGAAGCGGTCGTGGGCCTGCGCGTGAACGGCCAGCCGGCGGGCACGTCGTCGTTCCGGCCGGGGCCCGGCTGGGACGAAGTGGTGCTCGAGGTGGACGCCGCGCTCATCGTCGGCGCGCGCACGACGCTGGAGCTGCGCGGGCGGTACGCGGCCTTCCGGTACTGGTTCTACCAATGATGCCGTCCGGGCTGCTCGAGGCGGTGCGTCCCGCCGACCCGATCCTGGAGGAGGTGCGCCGCTTCTACGACGGCCACTTCGAGGGCATCGAGCGGGCGCGGACGGCGCGGAAGTACTTCTACGACGCGCTCACGCGCGTCCTGCGCGTCCGGCTTCCCGCCGGCCAGCGGGTCCTCGACATCGGCTGCGGGGCCGGCCAGCTGCTGGCGGCTCTCGAGCCTTCGCAGGGCGTCGGGATCGACGTCTCCGAGCGGCACGTCGAGGCCGCGCGCGCCCGCTACGGGGATCGCGGCCTGCGTTTCATCGCGGGCGACGGCAGCGACCCGGCGGTGCTCGCGCAGGCGGGCGGGCCGTTCGACGCGATCCTGCTGGTCAACGTCATCACGCACCTGACCGACGTGCAGGCCGCGCTGGAGGCGCTCCACCCGCTCTGCCACCGGCGCACGCGCATCTTCATCTACAGCTACAGCCGCGCCTGGCAGCCCGTCCTGCGCGTGGCCGAGATGCTCCGCCTCAAGTACCGGCAGCCGCCGGAGTCCTGGCTCCCGCCGGAGGAGGTCGTGAGCATGCTGGGCCTCGCCGACTTCGAGATCGTGCGCAGGGACGCCCAGATCGTCCTGCCGGTCGGCGTGCCGATCCTGTCGGACGTGGTGAACCGCTTCCTGGGCCACGTGCCGGGCGTGGAGTGGCTCTCGCTGATGTACGGGCTCATCGCCCGGCCGGCCCCGCACCGGCAGGCCCCGACGTCGCGCCCGACGACCAGCGTGATCATCCCCTGCCGGAACGAGGCCGGGCACATCCCGTCCCTGGTGCAGCGCCTGCCCGAGCTGCCGCCGGGGAGCGAGTTCCTGTTCGTGGAAGGCAACTCGACCGACGACACGGAAGCGGTGCTCCGGCGGACGGTCGAGGAGAACCCGCATCGTCCGTTCCGCTTGCTCAAGCAGCCGGGACGGGGCAAGGGCGACGCGGTCCGCGTGGGCTTCGCCGAGGCGCGCGGCGACGTCGTGCTGATCCTCGACTCCGACATGGGCGTGGCTCCCGAGGACGTGCCGAAGTTCGTGGACGCGCTGGTGCGCGGCAAGGGCGACATGGTGAACGGCTCGCGCCTGGTCTACCCGATGGAAGGCCGGGCCATGCGCTTCCTGAACCTGCTCGCGAACAAGGCGTTCGCCTGGCTGTTCTCCTGGCTGCTGGGCCAGCAGGTGCGCGACACGCTGTGCGGGACCAAGGCGCTGTTCCGCGAGGACTACGAGCGCATCGCCGCCAACCGGGCGTACTTCGGCGAGTTCGATCCCTTCGGCGACTTCGACCTGCTCTTCGGCGCGGCGCGGCTCAACCTCCGCATCGTGGACCTGGCGGTGCGCTACCACGAGCGCCGCTACGGCGAGACGAACATCTCCCGCTTCCGCCACGGCTGGCTGCTGCTGCGGATGAGCGCCTTTGGAGCCCGCAAGCTGAGGCTGCTGTGAGCCCGGGCGGACGCCGGGCGGCGGGCGCGTGACAGCGGCGAGCCGGCTGCGCCCCGGCCTCGCGCTGACGGCCGCGCTCGCCCTCGAGGCCTTCGTCCTCCTGGGGCCGGCGACGATGACCGGCCGCGTGTTCTTCCGGCGTGATGTGCACCTGATGTGGCTCACGCAGTCCGAGGCCTACGCGCGCGCGTGGTCGGAAGGGGCGTGGCCGCTGTGGAACCCGCTCGCGTCTTTCGGCCAGCCGCTCCTGGCCGACGCGAACAACCAGGTCCTCTATCCGCCGACGATCCTGCGTCTGGCCATGCCGCCGTGGACGTACTACACGCTCTACGCGTTCGCGCACCTCCTGCTCGGCGGGCTCGGGGCCTGCTGGCTGGCCCGGCGGCTCGGCCTCGCCGGGCTTCCGGCCTGGGCGGCCGGTGCGCTGTGGATGGCTTCCGGTCCGCTGCTCTCCGTCGTCGATGCCTGGAACCAGCTGGCCGGCGCGGCCTGGATGCCCTGGGCGATCGGCTCCGGGCTCGATGCCCTGCGTGGACGCTGGCGCGCAACGCTCGCCTGGGGAAGCGTGTCCGCGCTGCAGGTGCTGGCCGGATCGCCCGAGACGGTCGTGCTCGGCGGGGCCGGCGTCGCGGTGCTGGCCCTCGCCCACGTGCGGCGCTCGCACATGCAGGGGGCACGCCTCGCCCGCGCCGCGGCCGGCACCGTGGCGGCCGCCGTGCTGGCCCTCGGCCTCTCGGCGGCCCAGTGGCTGCCCGCCCTCGACGCGGCGCGGCGCGCCGGGCGGACGGAGCTTCCCAGGGAAGCCCGCACGCACTGGTCGGTGCACCCCGTCCACCTCGCGCAGTCGTTCTGCCCGGTGCCCCTGCACCGCCTCGCGCTCACGGCGCGCGTGCGCGACGGGCTCTTCGGCGCGCCCGACCCGTTCCTGCCCTCGATCTATCTCGGGGCGGTGACCGTGGTGCTGGCGGCGGCCGCAGCGCGCGGTTCCTCGCGGGCGACCTGGGGCCTGCTCGCGCTCGGACTGATCGCGACGGCGGCCGCGATGGGCCGACACGGGCCCGTGTACGACGCCCTGGTCGCGCTGGCGCCGCCGCTGAGGGCCTTTCGCTATCCCGCCAAGGCGCTGCTGCTCGCCTCGCTGGCCTGGGCCCTCGCGGCCGCGCACGGCGTGGGCGCGCTGACGGACGCGCGGCCACGCCGTGGGCCGGCCCACGCCGGAGGCGCCCCGGCGCGCGCGGCCCGCGGGGTCGCGGAGGGGGGGACCGGC
>JAICEW010000234.1 GCA_025923995.1 Vicinamibacteria bacterium
CTCGAGGTCCTGACGGGAGAGGCCGGTTGCGAAAGTGGTCACGTATGCCCCCTTCTGTCGATGATTCTCAGAGTATCGGGAGCGGGTCGGCGGGCCGCAACAACCAATTGACCTGTCGGTGGTTGGCACGGTTCACTCCTGTCAAGCCTTGGGTGTGAGTCTGTCAATCCTTGACAAGGGGTGCGCGGCGGGTCTACGCTCCGCAAGTCCTTAATAAGGAAGCATCTGTCGTGAAAGAGGTCCCTCAACTGGGCTCCCGGGTGCGCGCCCTGCGGCGGCGGCGCGGGCTGTCACAGGTCCAGCTGGCCGAGCGGCTCTCGATCTCTGCCAGCTACCTGAACCTCATCGAGCACAACCGCCGGGCGCTCTCCGCGCCGCTGCTCATCAAGCTGGCGCAGATCTTCGAGCTGGACCTCACGACGTTCGCGGCCGAGAACGACGCGCGGCTCGCCACCGAGGTGATGGAGGCGTTCGGCGACTCGCTGTTCGAGGGGCACGAGCTGGTGGCCGAGGAGGTGCGCGAGCTGTCGGCCAGCTCGCCCGCGCTGGCGCGGGCGGTGCTCACGCTCTACCACGCGTACCAGCACGCCCGCGAGTCGGCCCAGACGCTGGCCCTGCGTCTCTACGACCGCGACGACCTCACGGGCGTCGACCGCTCGCGCCTCCCCTCGGAGGAGGTCAGCGACCTCCTGCAGCGCCACGTGAACTACTTCCCCGAGCTGGAGGAGGGGGCCGACGCGCTGCGCCGCGACGCGCGCCTGGACGGAGAGGACCTCTACCAGGCGCTGGTGCGCCACCTGCACGACGCGTTCTCGGTGCAGGTGCGCGTCGAGACCGTGGCCGCCATGCGCGGCGCGGTGCGCCGCTACGACGAGGCCTCGCGCGTGCTCTCGCTCTCGGAGGCGCTGCGCCGGGGCAGCCGCAACTTCCAGGTGGCCTGCCAGCTCGGCCTGCTGCGCGAGTCGGCGACGCTGGACCGCATCTCGAGCGACGCGCTGCTCACCACGGACGAGTCGCGCGCGCTGGGCCGCGTGACGCTCGCCAACTACTTCGCGGGCGCCGTGATCATGCCGTACCGCCCGCTGCTGGAGGCCGCACGGCAGGAGCGGTACGACCTGGACCTGCTCGGCCATCGCTTCCGGGCCAGCTTCGAGCAGGTCTGCCATCGGCTCACGTCCCTGCGCCGGCCCGGCGCCGAGGGCGTGCCGTTCCACTTCGTGCGCATCGACGTGGCCGGCAACATCTCGAAGCGGTTCAGCGCCTCCGGCCTGCGCTTCGCGCGCTTCTCCGGCGCCTGCCCGCGCTGGAACGTGTTCGCGGCGTTCCTGACGCCGGGCATGATCCGCGTGCAGGTCCAGCAGATGCCCGATGGGACCAAGTACTTCTGGGTGGCGCGCACCATCAGGCGCAACCCGGGCGGATACCACGCGCCGCTCTCGGTGCTGGCCATCGGCATGGGCTGCGAGATCGGCTACGCGCGCGAGCTGGTGTACGCGGACGGCGTCGACCTCACCAGCGCCGAGGCGGTGGTGCCGGTGGGCGTGACCTGCCGCCTGTGCGAGCGCAGCGACTGCGCGCAGCGCGCCTTTCCGGCCCTGCAGCACCCGATGCGGGTCAACGAGAACGTGCGCGGGCTGTCGTTCTTCGCGCCCGTGGAGGAGCGCTGAAGCGCTTCGCGCCGTTCCTGCTGCCCGCCGTCGTCTACGTGGCGCTGGCGGTCCTGTGGGCCCGCCCCTCGTCCCTCTCCCCGCACGACACCGCCCCCGACGCGGGCGACCCGCTGCACCTCTCCTACGTGATGGCCTGGGACGCGCACCAGCTCGTGCGCCGGCCGTGGGCGTTGTTCGACTCCAACAGCTTCCATCCCTACGCGCGCAGCCTGGCCTTCGCGGACCACCTCACGCCGGAAGCGCTCCTGGTGGCGCCGATCCAGTGGATGAGCGGCAATCCACTGCTCGCCTACAACGCCGCGGTGGTGCTGGCGCTCGCGATGTCCGCGCTGGCGATGTTCGCGCTGGTGCGCCGGGTCACGGGACGCGCGGACGCGGCCTTCCTGGCCGGGCTGGCGTACGCGCTCACCAGCTTCACGCGCCACGAGCTGCCGCGCGTCCACGTCCTGCACGTGCAATGGTGGCCCCTGGCGCTGCTGTTCCTGCTGCGCTTCGCCGACCGCGGGCGCCGCCGCGACGCCGCGCTCGGCGCGGCCATGCTGGCGCTGCAGGCGCTGTCGGGCTCGTACTACCTCGCCTACTCACTGCTCGTGCTTCCGCTGTGGCTGGCCGGCGCCTACCTGGGCCTGCGGCGGCTGCCCACCCGGCGCGAGGCGCTGGTGCTGGCAGCCGCGCTGGGCTGCGCGGCGCTCGTGGTGCTGCCGTTCGTGCTGCCCTACGTCGCGCAGTTCCGGGCGATGGGCATCGAGAAGGAGCTGGTGGACGGAGCGGACCTGCTGGCCTACGTGGACCCGGAGCCGGACAACGTCCTGTGGCGCGTCCCACGGCTGGGCGTCGCTCGCGAGCTGCCGCACTTCGTGGGTTTCGTGGCCGCGGCCTGCGCGCTCCTCGGCGCGCTGCGGCTCACGCGGCGCGGCTTCTCCGGCGAGGGGCACGCGCTGGCCTGGATCGCGTTCGCGACCGCCCTCGCCGCGCTCGTGCTCTCCCTCGGTCCCACCATCCGCGTCGCCGGCACGCCCTGGATGACGGGCCCCTACGCCTGGCTGCACCGGCTGGTCCCACCCGCGCGCGGCATGGCCAGCCCCGAGCGCATCGGCGTGCTGGTGACGCTGGGGACCGCGGCGCTCGTGGGCCTCGGCGCGGCCGCTCTCCTGACCCGATTGCCACGCGCAGCCGCCCTCCTCGTCACCGCCGTCCTGGCCGTGCTGCTTCCGCTCGAGCATTGGACGCCGGCGCGGCGGCCCACCCACGTACCGACCGGCCGCCACGTCCCCTCCGTCTACGCGGCGCTCGCGGACGAAGCGGGACCGGTGGTGGAGCTGCCGCTCTACCCCGATCCCGCGCGCAAGCTGTGGGCGGCCTATCCCTTCTTCTCGACGCGCCACTGGCGGCCGCTGCCCATCGGACGCACCTCGTTCTACCCGCCCGCGCACGACCTGCTGGCCTGGAGCCTCCGCGACTTCCCGGCGGAGCCCTCGCTCACGCTGCTGGACCGGCTCGGGGTGCGCACGATCGTCCTCCATCCGCTGGTCTGGACGGCGGACGAGCGGCGCGTGCGACTGGCGGCTCTGGAGTCGGAGGCGAGGCTGACCGTCGAGCGGACCTTCGAGGACGTCGTGCCCGCGCGCTACGCCGCGTTCGGCCTCGGCCAGGAGCGCGTCTATCGCCTCGCCCCCGGAGGGCCGGCCGTGACGCCCTGCACCCCGATGGACGCGATCGATCCCTCGACGTGGGCCATGAGCGGGAGCGGAGAGGCGAACCCGTATCTCGCGCGCGACCAGGACCCCCGCACCGCGTGGCGCACCGACCTGCCGCAGAAGCCGGGCGATCGGGTGGAGGTCGCGCTGGGAGCGCCAGAGACGGTGAGCGCGGTCGCGCTCTCGCTGGGCTACCCGTACGACGAGTTCCCTCGCAACCTGGTCGTGATGACCGACGGCGAGGCCGAGGGCTGGGACCGCGTTCCCTACGCGGACGGGCCCGAGGAGAGGTGGGCCACGATCGCGGAGCTGCTCCGGCGTCCGCGCGAGGCCCGACTGGTGCTGCGCCTGACGCCTCGGCGCGTACGGGCCGTGCGCCTGATGGTGGGGCTGCGCGAGCAGGACCTCTCGTGGCCGCGCTGGCGCGTGCCCGAGATCGCGCTCTACCGCGACTGCCGGTGAGCACGCACGCGGCCTGGCGCGCGGCGGCGTGTGCGCTGGCGATCGGCCT
The DNA here is from genome assembly GCA_025923995.1 of Vicinamibacteria bacterium. Taxonomy (GTDB): domain Bacteria; phylum Acidobacteriota; class Vicinamibacteria; order Fen-336; family Fen-336; genus JAICEW01. Next base: position 3,879 of record JAICEW010000234.1, read on the forward strand.
CCTGGCCCTCGCGATCACCCGCACCCGCGCGGTGCCCGGGCTGGTCTGGAACGACGAGCTCGTGTTCGCCGCCGCGGGACGGCACGTGGCCGACGGGCACGGGCCGCTCTCGAGCTTCTACCATCCGCTCGCCATCGCCGCGCGCGGCTTCCCCCAGCCCGACGTCCACATGCCGGGCCAGGCGTTCGTGCTGGGCGCCGCCTTCCGCCTGGCCGGCACGACCGAGACGGTGGCCGTGCTGACCAGCCGGCTCGCCTTCCTGGCCACGCTCGTGATCCTGGCCTGGGCGATCGGGAGGCGGTGGGGGGGGCGCTCGGGCATGGCGGCGGCGGCGCTGCTCGCGCTGTTCCCGCCCGAGGCGGTCTTCGCGCACACCGCGATGTCGGAGAGCGTGTTCACCCTGATCACGACCGGCTTCCTCGCGTCGTTCCTGGGCGCGCGGGAACGCCCGTCCGTCGCTCGCGCGGCCGCGATGGCGCTCGTCCTGGGCGCGGGCGCGATCCACCACGAGACCGTGCTCGTGTACGTGCCGGCGGCCGTGTGGGCGATCACCCGCTGGCCGTCCGGAACGCGGAACCGTGGCCTGCTCGCGGGTGCGCTGGTCCTGGGAGCCTGCCTCCTGGTGGCCACGCCCTTCTACGTGGCCCGCGCGCCGCACCCGCACGTGCTGAGCGAGTTCCTGATCTCCGACGAGACCCCGGCCGAGCGCGCCGGCACGCTCACCCAGAACGTGGCCGCGAACCTGCGCGGCCTGCCCTTCCCGCCGCGCGAGGCCTGGGAGTGGGGCCACGCGCTGCAGTGGCTGGCCGTGGCCGCCGCGGTGGCGATCGGCCTGCGCAGGGGCGGCGAGCGGCGCGCGGTGGCGGCGGTGGCGGCGCTGGGGTTCCTGGGGACGTGGGGCGTGCTGGCGCTGGTGTACCCGATCGGCGACTGGCGCGCGGTGCGCGTGTTCATGCACGCGATGCCGCCGGCCCTGGCCGTGTTCGCGGACGCGCTCGTCGCGCGTCCCGCGGCCGGGTGGCGCCGGCGCGACGCCTGGCGACTCCTCGTCCCCGCGGCCGTCGCGGTGGTCGCCGTGTCCAGCCTGACCACGCTCGGCCGCGAGCGCGCGCGCGACGACGCCTTCGGCCGCGCCTACTCGGACTTCCTGGTGCGCAGCACCGCCGGCCACGACGTCCGTGTGGCGGTCGCGGCCAAGGCGTACCGGTACGGATGGGACGCGTACCCGGTCGCGGTGGTGGTGTGGGACGCGACCGACCTGAGGCGCGTGCGCCTGGTCGAGCAGGCCCTGCCCGTCGACGCGATCGTGGTGCGCAAGCAGGAGCGGCGCCGCTTCCTGCGCGGCCTGGAGGACGGCGCGTACCGGCGCGCGTTCGCGCCCGCGGCGACCGAGCCGTTCCACGACCGCTACCAGGTCTACCTGGCGGTCGGCGCGCGGCCCGAGATCAGCGGGCCTGGAGCTTCAGTCCGACGACGCCCGCCAGGATGAGGCCGATGCACAGCAGCCGTCCCGGCGTCGCCGTCTCCCCGAACAGCGCGATGCCGGCGATGGTGGCGCCCAGGCTGCCGATGCCGACCCAGACCGAGTAGGCGGTTCCCACCGGCAGGCGCGACATGGGGATCGACAACAGGAAGATGTCGACGAGGTAGAGCGTGAGCACGGCCACGCTGGGCCACAGGCGCGTCCAGCCCTCCGTGTACTTGATCCCCGCCGCCCAGGCGATCTCCACCAGACCCGCCACCACCAGCCAGACCCAGGCCGTCGTCGTCGACATGGTCGTCCCTCCGGAGGAGGCGACGATACACCGCGGTCGGGAAGGAAGGGTGGCCCGGTTAACGCATCGACGGGGGCAGGAGCTGGTCGCAGTGCGCCTTGAGCTCGCCCAGGGCGCGGCGGGTGCGGGCACGCGACTCGGCGGGATCGGCCACCACCAGCGCCTCGACCATGTCCTCGTGGTCGCGCACGCTCTGCACGTGCGACTCCGAGATGTGCCCGCTCTGCAGGTAGAAGAACGTCAGCAGCGGCACCACGGCGCGCTCCAGCGCGTCGGCCAGGTAGCGGTTCCCCGCCAGCTGCCACAGCGCGCGGTGGAACGCGAGGTCGTGCTCGTTGAAGCGGCCCAGGTCCTTCTTGGCCGCCGCCTGGCGCATGCCGTCGACGAGCTCGCGCATCTCCTTGAGGTCGCTGGCGCCGAGGCGCCCGCGCGCGCGCTCGACCACCAGGCTCTCCAGCTCGATGCGCAGGTCCTGGATCTGCTCGACGTCGGCGGGGCTGAGCTTCGTCACCGACGTGCCCTTGTAGGGGATGCGCTGCACGAAGCCCTGATGCTCCAGGTCGATCAGCGCCTCGCGCACCAGCGGCTGGCCCACGCCCAGCTGGCGGGCCACGCGACCCTCGACGATCGCGTCGCCCGGCTGCATCTTGCCGGAGACGATCGCCTCCCGGATGGCGAGGACCACCCGGTCCTTCTTGGAATAAGGCGCGATCTGGTTGAACAGCGAGTCGCTCATCGATGCGGCGGCAGTGTGCGGATGATCCCATGGCGGCCGGCGGACCGTCAACGTGGCGTTTTCCGCGGAAGCCGGTGAGCAAAACGGCACCGGCCGCCCTCTAATCCCGTCAGGAACCCTCTTAGTCCCTGAAATCGGTCTCAAACGTGGGCGGAACTGCGCCCGAAGGAGGATTTCGGTCATGGAGTATCGAGCACACCGCCTGGTCCTGGCCGCGGCGGTCGTCCTGGGGGTCACTGCCGGGTCGGAGGCGGCCGACGGTGCGCGGGACGGCGCGAAGCCCGCGGGGACGTTCGAGTTCTGCGATCAGTCGTACGTCAGCCAGGAGGCGTTCATCCAGAGCGGACGCCGCTGCGGGTCGCACCTGGAGGCCCACCAGGCCGCGGAGATGGAGGCCCGGTTCCAGGAGGACTTCGCGAGCCGCGCGTTCGGCCCGGACGCCACGGGCGGAGTCATCCCCGTCTACTTCCACGTCATCCGCTCGGGCACCGGCGCCAACCAGGGCAACGTCAGCGACGCCATGATCAACAACCAGATCAGCGTGCTCAACAACGCGTACGCCGGCACCGGCTGGTCCTTCAGCCTCGTCAGCGTCGACCGCACGACCAACTCGAGCTGGTACACCGCGGGCCCGGGCACCTCGGCGGAGCGCAGCATGAAGCAGGCGCTGCGCCAGGGCAGCGCCAACGACCTCAACATCTACAGCTCGAACCCCGGCGGAGGGCTGCTGGGCTGGGCCACCTTCCCCAGCTCGTACAACTCGCGGCCGTGGGACGACGGCGTGGTGATCCTGTTCTCCTCGATGCCGGGCGGCTCCGCCGCGCCCTACAACCTGGGCGACACGGCCACGCACGAGGTCGGGCACTGGATGGGCCTGTACCACACGTTCCAGGGCGGCTGTAACAACAACGGCGACTACGTCTCCGACACGCCCGCCGAGAAGTCGCCCGCCTTCGGCTGCCCGACGGGCCGCAACTCCTGCCCCAACAAGCCGGGCCTCGATCCCATCACGAACTTCATGGACTACACGGACGACTCGTGCATGTTCCAGTTCACGGCCGGACAGGACGCGCGCATGGACTCGATGTACACGACGTACCGCGAGAACAAGTAGCCCATCCGTTCGCCCGGTGGCCGCGCGCACGGCGGCCACCGGGTTAGACTCGCCGCCCGATGGCGCGAACCGGCTGGGCGCTCGTGGCGACGGTCCTGGCACTCGGCGTCGCGGCGCTGCCGCCGCGGCCCGCTCCACTCGATCCTTCGCGGCTCGTCCCCGCGCATCGCTACGACGTCCGCATCCTGCGCGACACCTGGGGCGTGCCGCACGTCTTCGGCCGCACCGACGCGGATGCGGCATACGGGCTGGCCTGGGCCCACGCCGAGGACGACTTCGACACCATCCAGGGCGCGCTGCTGGCCGCGCGCGGGCGGCTGGCGACCCGCCTCGGGCGCGAGGGCGCGCCCAACGACTACCTCGTGCAGCTCCTGCGCGTCCGCGAGGCGGTCGACGCGGGCTATGCGCGCGACCTGAGCCCGCAAACGCGCGCGCTGTGCGAGGCGTACGCGGACGGGATCAACCTCTTCGCGGCGCGCCATCCGGATCGCGCCTGGCCGGGCCTGTTCCCGGTGCGCGGCCAGGACGTGATCGCCGGCTTCGTCCACAAGCTGCCGCTCTTCTACGGGCTGGCGCGCGTGCTCACGGGGCTGCTGGCCGAGACGCCTCCCCCCTCGCCGCCGCCCGGCTCGAACGCGTTCGCGATCGCGCCCTCGCGCTCCGCCGACGGCGCGACGCGCCTGCTCGTCAACTCGCACCAGCCGTGGGACGGGCCCGTCGCCTGGTACGAGGCGCACCTGCGCAGCGAAACGGGCTGGGACGCGGTGGGCGGCGTCTTCCCCGGCGCGCCGGTCATCCTGCACGGGCACAACCGCGCCCTGGGCTGGGCGCACACCGTGAACGCGCCGGACCTCATCGACGTTTACGCGCTCACCGTCAACCCCGCGAACCCGCGGCAGTATCGTCTGGACGGTGCGTGGCGCGACTTCGAGGTGCGCACGGCCGCGATCGAGGTGAAGCTGCTGGGACCGATCCACTGGACGGTCCGGCGCGAGACGCTGTGGACCGTCCACGGGCCCGCCATCCGCGCTCCGCGCGGCACCTACGCGCTGCGGCTGGCGGGCCTGGGCGACGTGCGCCCGGTGGAGCAGTGGTACCGGATGAACAAGGCGGGCACGCTGGACGAGTGGACGGATGCGATGCGCCTGTCGGCCATCCCCATGTTCAACACCGCATACGCCGACGGCCAGGGGCACATCGCGTACGTCTACAACGCGCGCCTGCCGCGGCGGGCGGAAGGGTTCGCCTGGTCGGAGCACCTGCCCGGCGACACCTCGGCCGCCATCTGGAGCGAGTACCTTTCCTTCGACGAGCTGCCGCGGGTGGTCGATCCGCCGTCCGGCTTCGTCCAGACCTGCAACGGCACGCCCTTCCTCACCACGACGGGAGAGGGCAATCCCGACCCGGACCTCTTCCCCGCCGCGCTCGGGATCGAGACGCACCTCACCAACCGCGGGCGGCGCGCGCTCGAGCTGCTGGGCGGCGATCCCTCGATCTCCGCCGAGGAGCTCGACGCGTACAAGTGCGACGTGACGTACGCGGCCGGCTCCGAGCTCGCACGCAACCTCGACGCGCTGCTCGCGGCGCCGCCGCCGGCCGACCCGCTCACGGAAGCGGCGCTTCAGCGCCTGCGCGCCTGGGACCGCCGCGCGGATGCGGCGAACCGCTCGGCCGCGCTCGCGCTGCTGACGATGAGGGTGGACGACAAGGGACGCATCCGGGTCCAGCCGACGGACGTGCTGCTCGGGCGGCTGCGCGACGCGGCCGGCGCGCTCGAGACGCGCTACGGGCGGCTCGACGTGCCCTGGTCCGAGGTCAACCGCCTGAAGCGCGGCACCACCGACATCGGCATCGACGGCGGCCCGGACCTGCTGCGCGCGGTCTACAGCGAGAGGGCTCCCGACGGCCGGCGCCGCGGCGTCGCGGGCGACTCGTACGTGCTGATCGCGGAGTGGGACGCGTCGGGACGCGTGCGGTCCAGGAGCATCCACCAGTTCGGCTCCGCGACCAAGGACGCGCGCTCGCCGCACTTCGCGGACCAGGCCGCGCTGTTCGCGCGCTGCGGATGGAAGCCGGTCTGGCTCGACGAGCCGGAGATCCGCGCGCACCTCGAGCGCGAATACCGCCCCGGGGACTGACCTGCTAACCTCTCCCTGGGCCCGTAGTTCAGTGGTTAGAACGGCCGGCTCATAACCGGCTAGTCGAAGGTTCGAGTCCTTCCGGGCCCACCAGCCGCGATCCCGCCGACGGCCCTCAGGTGCGCGGGAGGTAGCAGCCCGAGTCGAGCCACTCCGTGGCGCCCAGGGCGACAACGGCAATGTGCAACAGGCGCGCTCGGCAGCGTGCGAGAGCGGCCATCGTGTGCTCGACGGACCAACGGGACCGTTCGAAGTCGAACACGTCCCCCGCGAGCTCGCTGACCTCCGTCAGCAGGTGTGCGCTCCAGCGGTTCGCCTGACGGCTCCCGCGCAGCTCCCGCAGCAGGTCGCCGCTAGAGGAGAGCGCCGCCGTGAGGTCCGCGAGCACACGGGCCATGCCGGGTTGTAGAAACGGCGACTCGGGCACGGAGCCTCCCTGGAATAACGACCAAGGTCCTGGGCACCTCCGTGCCCAGGGTAGAGGAAGCAAGAACCGGGCCGGTCGTGTCAGGGCCTGGTCACTCGCAGCGTGATCTTCATCAGCTCCTTGGAGCTTGGTCCGACCATCAGGTCGTAGTCGCCCGGCTCCACGACCGGCTTCATCGCGCCGTCCAGCAGCGCGAGCGCCTCGGGCCCCAGCGTCATCGAGACCGTCGTCTTCTCGCCCGGCTTCAGGCGGACCCGCTTGAACGC
>JAICEW010000235.1 GCA_025923995.1 Vicinamibacteria bacterium
CGCTTGCGCCGGGACAATGCGGGCCGAGCCGGGCCGTTCGCCATACCCGACACTATAACGGCCGCCCCCGGCGCGAGCGGCTCCGAGGCGCTACGATCGGGCATGGGACTCGCGGCCCGTCTCGTCGTGTCGGTGGCCGGGCTCGCCTGGGCGGGCGCCGTGTGGCCGGCCGAGTCGCCCTATGCGGAGTGCGTGGCCGGGGGCGACTCGCGCACGCTCAAGCTCGACGTGTCGGTCGAGCCCACGATCGTCGTCCCGACGCGCTCGCAGGAACGCGAGCTCTCCAGCCCTCACGTCTCGACGATCCGCGTCACGCTCACGAACCCGGGGACCAGCGACCTGCGACTCACGTTCCCCGACGCCTGCTTCCTCGGCTACCGGCTGGAGACGATGGAGGGCGAAGCCGTGGCTGGCGAGGAGGGCCGGGTCTGCGCCGCACGCCTCGTCGAGCTGCGACTGGCGGCAGGAGCCCGGGAGACGCGAGAGTTCCCGTGGACCGCCCGCGCCTGGAACGGCGCCTACACGCCGCTGTCCGCAGGGCGGTACCGCATCCTGGGCACGCTCGCCAAGCGCTACTGCGGGCGGGACGGCCAGGAGGAGCCTGCGATCCGCACGCCGCCCGTGATCGTCGAGGTCCGGCCCGCGAACTAGCGCGACCGCCGAGCGGTACGGATCAGGATCGGCGGCGTGAGGACCTGGTGGTCCGCGGCCGAGCCCTGGATGCGGCGGACCACGTCCATGCCGCGCACGACGCGCCCGAACGCCGCGAAGCCCTGGCCGTCCGGGTTGCGCTTCCCGCCGAAGTCCAGCTCCGGCTGGTCGCCGATGCAGATGAAGAAGTCGGAGGTGGCCGAGTCGGGGCCGTCGCGGGCCATCGAGATCGTGCCGTCCCGGTGCTTGATCCCGGTGTCGCGGGTGCGCTCGATCTGGATGGGCGCCCAGTCTTCCGACTGGCGCCGCGGGTCGACGCCCGCCTGGACCACCTCGATCTTGATCCGGCTGTCCGGCTGGTTCTCCGGGCGCACCGTCCGGTGGAAGCGCCCGCCGTCGTAGCGGCCGGCCTCGACGTACTTCAGGAAGTTCGCGGCCGTGATCGGGGCGTTCGCCCGGTCGACCTCGATCTCGATCGGGCCCAGCGTGGTCTCCAGGACGACCCTCGCGTAGCTGGGCAGGACCGCGGGTCGGGGAGGAGCGGCGGCCTGCGCCAGGAGCGCGGCTGCCAGCGCGAGCAGGGGCATCGCTTCGATCCTACACCGGGTTGTCCGACAGCCGGGCTTCGCGCGCCCGTCGACCTTCACGCCTCTTTCGAGGCTTGGTTGCCTCGCCTGCCGGCCCGTGGAATCCTTGGCCGCATGTCCATCAAGTCCGACCGCTGGATCACCCGGATGGCGAGGGAGCACGGCATGATCGAGCCCTTCTCCGACCGGCAGGTGCGGGAAGGGGTCGTGTCGTACGGCGTCTCGTCCTACGGCTACGACGTGCGGATCGCGGACGACTTCAAGATCTTCACCAACATCAACTCGACCGTGATCGACCCCAAGCACTTCGATTCCCGGTCGTTCGTGGACTTCCGTGGAGAGGTCTGCGTGATCCCGCCCAACTCGTTCGCGCTGGCGCGCACGGTCGAGTACTTCCGCATCCCGCGCAACGTGCTGGTGGTGTGCCTGGGCAAGAGCACGTACGCGCGCTGCGGGATCATCGTGAACGTGACGCCGCTGGAGCCGGAGTGGGAGGGCATCGTCACGCTCGAGGTCTCGAACACGACGCCGCTGCCCGCGAAGATCTACGCGAACGAGGGCATCGCGCAGATGCTGTTCTTCGAGAGCGACGAGCCCTGCGAGGTCTCGTACGCGGACAAGAAGGGCAAGTACCAGGCGCAGCAGGGGCTGACGCTGCCGAAGCTATGAGCTGGCACGCCGCTCGCGTTCTCCTTGTCCTCGTCCTGTCTGCCGGTCAGGGCGGATCCGAGGAGACTGCCTACCAGGTCCCACAGGGCTATCGCATGCAACGCCCAACGGCGGGTCCCGAGGGGACCACCCTTGCGTTCCTCGCGCCGGAACTCTGGTGCGCGGCCGGTGCGCAACGCGAGGTGTTCGAGAACCGCCGCATCGCGGCGTTCGCGCCCGACGGGCGCTTGCTGTGGGATGCGAAGGCCGCTGGGATCCAGGAAGTGACCGACGTGTTGGTGCAGAGCGACGGGGGCGCGTTGCTCTGGGGATGGCACATCGAGCGCGTCCCGGGCGCTCCGCCGCAGGCCTCCATCCTGGTGCGGTTCGGACGAGACGGGCTGGATCCGAGGTTCCAGGCGCTGACGGTTTCGGACCTGGGTGGGATGCGGCTCACGTCCGTGTCTCTCGCTCCCGATGACAGCATCGAGATCGCAGGCTCCTTCAGCTCGGTCCGGGGCCAATCACGCCCCGGCAAGGCCCGCCTTCGTCCCGACGGCTCGCTCGAGGAGTGACGCGAGCTCGCCCCGGGGCGAGTTGAGTGTCCGATACTCAACCGGCCCCGGGGCCGGTGGGCTCGACGGACCCGCGGCCGGGAGCGACAATCGTCCTTTCGAGCGAGGAATCCCATGGTCCGCGAGACAGTCAACATGGAAGGCCACCTGATCGACTCCGACATCCTGCGCAAGGCGTTCGACCGCATCGTCGAGGGCGGCGGCGAGTTCCAGATGGTGGACTTCCGGATCGGGCGCACCAACGACGACCCCTCGGTCGCGCGGCTGGAGGTGGCCGCGAAGGACCCGGAGGCGCTCGACCGGATCCTGGAGAACCTCACCTACCTGGGCGCGGTGGCCGAGGTGGGGGACGCGAAGTTCGCGCCGGCCGAGGCGGACGGCATCCTGCCCGACGAGTTCTACTCGACGACCAACTACGAGACCGCGGTGCGCATCGACGGCAAGTGGCACGAGGCGATCGACCAGAAGATGGACTCGGCCCTCGTCATCCGCGACGGGGAGCCCCGCTGCGTCAAGCAGGGGCTGGTGAAGAAGGGCGAGCGGGTCGCGCTGCGCGGCGCCGGCATCCGCGTGCGCCCGCCCGAGCGCAGCCGCGACTACTCCGTCTTCGGCTTCATGTCGAACGACATCTCGGCCGAGGTGAACAAGGGCATCGCCATCCGCGGCTCGGCGAGCGAGATGCGGAAGACGCGCGACGCGGGCGAGAAGATCGTGGTCGTGGCCGGTCCGGCCATCGTGCACTCGGGCGGCGACGCGGCGCTGGCACGGCTGGTCAAGGCCGGCTGGGTGGACGTGATCCTGACCGGCAACGCGTTCGCCGTCCACGACCTCGAGAAGTCCATCCTGAAGACGAGCCTGGGCGTGTGCCAGATGAGCGGCCGGGCGGTGGACGGCGGGAGCCGCAACCACCTCTACGCCATCAACGCGGTCAACCGGGCGGGCGGCATCAAGGCCGCAGTGGAGTCGGGCCTGGTCACGAGCGGCGTGATGTACGAGGCGGTGCGCAGGGGCATCACGTTCGTGCTGGCGGGGTCGATCCGCGACGACGGGCCGCTCAAGGACGTCTACACGGACACGCTCGCCGCGCAGCGCGCGTACCTCGACGCGCTCAAGGGCGCGGGCATGTGCCTGATGCTCGCCACGGCCCTGCACTCGATCGCCGTCGGCAACCTGCTGCCCGCGCGCGTGCGCACGGTCGCGGTCGACATCACCGAGGCCCTGCCCACCAAGCTCGGCAACCGCGGGACCATGCAGGCCATCGGCCTGGTGACCGACGTCGGGTACTTCCTGGAGAAGCTGGAGGCGGAGCTCACGAAGGGCCAGTGAGCGGCCTGGCGGCGCTCTTCGACCGCCACCTGCCGCGCGCGGTGGTGGCGGCGGTCGTCGAGGGGCGCCTCGGTTCGGTCGACGCCGACGATCCGGCCGACCCGCGAGTGGCCCGGCTCGACATCGGCTGCTACGCGATCGTCGGCGGCGACCCGCGCCACCCGAAGGCCCGCGGCCTGCTCGCGACCGTGGTCCCGCCGCGGGAGATCGTGTACGGCAACGATCCCGCCTGGCGAGCCCTGATCCTCGACGTCCACGGCGCCCGCGTCGCCGACCGGCCCAATACCGTCTTCGACGCGTCGGCCCTCGACCGCGAGGCGCTCGCACGCCTCGCGTCGAGCTGTCCGCCCGGCTACGAGCTCCGGCGCATGGGGCTCCGCGAAGCGCGGCAGCTCGAGCGCGAGCTCGAGCCCCACGGACTGCAGGTGTTCGCCGGACCCGAGCACTTCGCCCGCGACGGTGTCGGCTACGGCACCGTCGCCTCCGACGGCACGCTGGCCTGCGCGGCGACCTCATACACCGTCTCCTCCCGGGACCTCGAGGTCGCGATCTCGACGCGGGTGGCGCATCGGGGCGTCGGTCTGGCGGCCGTCGCGGCCGCGGCACTCCTGGGGCACGCGCTGGAGGCGGGCCTGGTGCCCCAGTGGAGCGCCTCCAACCCCGTCTCGAAGCGGCTCGCCGCCCGTCTCGGCTATCGGCCCTCCGCCGAGTTCGAGGTCCTCTACCTGGCCTGAAGCCGCTGCGGTCAGGCGATCTGGAGCTTGGTCGGACCGAGCTCCAGGTGTCCGGTTCTGGGACGCCGCCATCCCACCGACGAACGCCGCCCGCCCGACCAGGGACTTGGAGTCCCTTTATCTGCAGGCGGTTAGGCAACCAAAACGGCCTGGCACGCGTCTTGGGTAATGCACGGCCATGGACGTCCCACGCTCTCCCGAAATCCTGAAGCAGAAGAAGCGCCGCCGGCTGCTCTACGGCATCGCCGGCGCGGCCGCGGTCCTCCTGGTCACGCTCGGTCTCGCGCGGCTCAAGCCCGCCGCCCGCTCGGTCGAGCGGACGAGCGTCTGGATCGACGCGGTCAAGCGGGGCCCGATGCTGCGCCAGGTGCGCGGCCTGGGCACGCTCGTCCCCGAGGAGATCCGCTGGATCCCCGCGCAGACGCAGGGCCGCGTCGAGCGGCTGGTCACGCTGGCCGGCTCCGCGGTGAAGCCCGACACGATCGTGCTCGAGCTCTCGAACCCCGAGGTCGAGATGGCGGCGCTCGACGCCGAGGCCCAGCTCCGCGCGGCCCAGGCGGCGTACGTCGAGCTGAAGGTCCGGCTCAAGACCCAGCGCCTGGACCAGGAAGCGACCGCCGCTCGCATCCAGGCGGAGTACAGCCAGGCCAAGATGCAGGCCGACCGCGACGAGGAGCTGTTCAAGCACGGGCTGCTCCCCGACATCACGCAGAAGCTGTCGCGAGTGTCGGCCGACGAGCTGGCCAACCGGGACCGGGTCGAGAAGGCGAGGCTCGCCGTCGCCGACGAGTCGATCCAGGCCCAGCTCGCGGTCCAGCAGGCCCGGGTCGAGCAGGTGCGCGCGCTGGCCAACGTGCGCCGCGACCAGCTGCAGGCCCTCAAGGTGCGCGCCGGCATCGACGGCGTGCTGCAGCAGCTTCCGGTCGAGGTCGGCCAGCAGGTGGCGCCGGGCACGAACCTCGCGCGCGTGGCCCAGCCCACGAAGCTCAAGGCGGTCGTGCGCGTCCCGGAGACGCAGGCCAAGGACGTCCAGATCGGCCAGGTGGCCGAGGTGGACACGCGCAACGGCGTGGTGGCGGGCAAGGTGGCCCGCGTCGACCCGGCGGTCCAGAACGGCACCGTGACCGTGGACATCGCGCTCACGGGCGAGCTGCCCAGGGGCGCGCGGCCGGACCTCACCGTGGACGGCACCATCGAGCTGGAGCGCCTGACGGACGTCATCTTCGTGGGGCGTCCGGCGCAGGGCCAGCCGGAGTCGCAGGTGAGCCTGTTCCGCCTGGAGTCGGACGGCGTGCACGCGTCGCGCGTGAAGGTGACGCTGGGCCGCGCCTCGGTCAGCACCGTCGAGGTGCGCGAAGGTCTGCAGCCGGGCGAGCAGGTGATCCTGTCCGACACCTCCGCCTGGGATGCGAGCGACCGGATCCGCCTGAACTAGGGAGGACGCCGATGGTTCCTCGGAGGAACGTGGCCGGCACCCTCTGGGACGACGTGCGCTTCGCGGCGCGCTCGCTGCGCAAGAACGCCGGGTTCACCGCGGTGGTGCTGGCGACGCTCGCGCTCGGCATCGGCGCCAACGCCGCCATCTTCGGCCTCATGGACCAGGTGATGCTGCGGCCGGTGCCGGTGCCCGACCCGCAGCGCCTGGTCGTGCTGGACGCGCCGGGCATCTACTCGGGCCACACCTCGAACAACTCGGACACGCTCACGACGCTCTCGCACCCCATGTACGAGGGGCTGCGCGGCCGCGCGCCCGGCTTCGCCGGCATGATCGCGTTCCGCGCCACCGACGCGCACGTGACGATCGGGACGGCCACCGAGAGCCTGAACGTGGACCTGGTCTCCGGCACGTACTTCCCGGTGCTCGGCCTCTCGCCCGCGCTGGGCCGACTGCTGGGGCCCGAAGACGATCGCACGCCGGGCGGTCATCCAGTGGTCGTCGTCAGCCACCGCCTGTTCCGCACGCGCCTCGGCGGCGACCCCGGCGTGCTGGGCCGCGTGCTCAAGGTGAACGGCCATCCGATGACCGTGGTCGGCGTGGCGCCCGAGGGCTTCGAGGGCCTCGAGGTGGGGCCGGCCATCGACCTCTACGTTCCCCTCGCGATGACGGTGGAGGTGCTGCCGACCTGGCGGCCGACGCTCGGGAACTGGCGCGTCCGGTGGCTCACGGTGGTGGCCCGGCTGGGGGAGGGCCAGACGCTGGCCTCCGCCGAGGCCGGCTCGAACGCCGTCTACGCCCAGCTCCTGCAGGAGGACATCAAGGACGCGACCACGCTCGCGCCCCGGTACCGCGACGAGTTCCTGCGCAAGCGGCTGCGCCTGCTGCCCGGCGCGCGGGGCACGTCCGCGCTGCGCGACCAGGCGAGCGGTCCGCTGGTCGTGCTCATGGGGATGGTGGGCCTGGTCCTGCTGATCGCGTGCGCGAACGTGGCCGGCCTGCTGCTGGCCCGCGGGTCGTCGCGCCAGAGGGAGATCGCGGTGCGCACGGCCCTGGGCGCCGGCCGCGCCCGGCTGGTGCGGCAGCTGGTGACCGAAAGCCTGCTGCTCTCCCTGGGCGGAGGCGTGCTCGGGCTCGTGCTGTCGCTGTGGATGGGCCAGACGCTCATCGCCGCGCTGCCCTTCGGCGGACCGTCGAGCGCCCTCACCTCCGAGCCCGACGTGCGCGTCGGCCTGTTCGCCTTCGTGGTGGCGGCGCTCACCGGGCTCGCCTGCGGCCTGGTGCCGGCCCTGCAGGCGACGCGCCCTCCGATCATGGCCACGCTCAGGAACGAGGCGACCGCCGTGGTGGGCGGTTCGTCCGGTTCCCGCTTCCGCCGGACCCTGGTCGTCGCGCAGGTCGCGCTGTCGCTGCTGCTGCTGGTCGGGGCCGGCCTCTTCACCCGCAGCCTGGCCAACCTGCGGTCGCTCGATCCGGGCTTCCGGCCGGACCGGCTGGTCACCTTCCACGTGGATCCCGCGCGGGGCGGCTACGACCAGGGGCAGCGCCTGGCCTTCTTCGACCGGCTGAGAGAGGCGCTGCGCGCCGAGCCCGGCGTCGAGTCCGTGAGCCTGGCCGCGATGGCGCTCATGGCGGGCAACGACAGCTCGAGCACGATCAAGGTCGAGGGGTACCCCGAGCGCGAAGACGAGGACATGAACCCGAACTTCAACTGGGTCGGTCCGGGGTTCTTCGAGACGCTGGGCATGCCGCTGGTGCGGGGCCGGGACATCACGGACGCCGACCGCAAGGGCGGCACGAAGGTCGCGGTCGTCAACGAGACCTTCGCCCGCTACTTCTTCGGCGACGCGGACCCGCTGGGACGCCGGTTCGGGCGCGTGCGCACCGGGCTGGTGGACGTCGAGATCGTCGGCGTGGTCAGGGACGGCAAGGGATCGTCCCTGCGCGAGGCTCCGCTGCGCTACGCGTACGTGGCCGCCGCGCAGCAGGACACGCTGGGCGAGATGACGTACTACGTCCGCACGGCCGCCGACCCCCAGGGGCTGCTGGCGCGCGTGCCGGCGCTGGTGGCGAGGATCGACCCCGGGCTGCCGGTCACCCAGGCGCGCACCATGCCGGCGCAGATCGGCCAATCGCTGTTCCTGGAGCGCCTGGTGGCCGGCCTGGCCGCCGCGTTCGGCCTGCTGGCCACGCTGCTCGCGGCGCTCGGCCTCTACGGCGTGATGGCATACGCGGTCGCGCAGCGGACGCGCGAGATCGGGATCCGCATGGCGCTGGGCGCCGAGCGCCGGGACGTCATGCGGATGGTCCTCCGCGACGTCGCCTTGCTGGCGGGCCTGGGCGTCGTGTTCGGCCTGCCGGGCGGCTACGGCCTGGGCCGCGCGATCGAGTCGCAGCTGTTCGGCCTCTCGGCGCGCGACCCCCTCACGTTCGCCGTGGCGACCGCCGCCCTGCTGCTGGCGGCGCTGGGCGCCGGTTACCTGCCCGCACGGAGGGCGACGCGCGTCGATCCGCTCGTCGCGCTGAGGTCGGAATGAGCACGATGGCCCTCGACACGTCGCGTCCCCTCCCGCGCCCGGCCGCCGCGGCGCGCGGCCGCATCCTCGTCGCCGACGACCAGCCGGCGGTGCGCGAGGCGCTGCGGCTGCTGCTCAAGCCCCACGGCTACCAGGTGCGCACGGTCGCGTCGCCCGCGGCCGTCCTGGCGGAACTCGCGCATCCCGGCCTGCGTTACGACATGCTGATCATGGACCTCAACTACGCGCGGGACACGACCACCGGCCAGGAAGGGCTGGAGCTCGTCTCGCGGGTGCGCGAGGTCGACCCGTTCCTCCCGATCATGGTGATGACCGCCTGGTCCACGGTGCCGCTGGCGGTCGCGACCATGCGCGAGGGCGTGTGCGACTTCATCGAGAAGCCCTGGGACAACGCGCGGGTGCTGGCCGCGGTGGACGCCCACGTGACCGCCGGCGACCGCCGCCGCCGCACGCAACGGCTGGAGGCGGACGCCCTGGTCGTGCAGCGCCGCCTGCTGGCGCGCCCGGTGCCGTCCGTGCAGGGGTTCGACATCGGCGTCGCCTGGCACTTCGCCGAGCCGCTGGGCGGCGACGCCTACGTGGCCGCGCGACGTCCGGACGGGCGGCTGGCGGTCGCGATCGCCGACGTCTGCGGGAAGGGTATGCCGGCCGCGCTGCTGATGGCCAGCACGCTGGCGACGCTCGAGGACCTGGTGGAGGCGGCGCTGCCGCCGGCGCAGGTGTGCGCGCAGCTGAGCCGCATCCTGGCCCCGCGGCTGGGCGACGAGCGGTTCGTGTCCCTCGTGTTCGCCGTGCTGGACCCCGCCCTCGGCACGCTCGAGTACGCGAACGCGGGGCACCCGGCGCCGCTGCTCCTCCACGCGGACGGCCGCACGAGCCGGCTCACCGCGGGCGGGCCGGTGCTGGGCGTGCTCACGGAGGCGCGCTACGAGGAAGGCCGGCTCCCGCTCGGTCCCGGCGACCGCCTCGCGCTCTTCACCGACGGGGTGGCCGAGGCCGCGGGCACGGACGGGGAGGAGCTGGGCGAGGCGCGCCTGCTGGCGCGGCTCGGGGAATGGCGCGATCGGCCGGCGGCGGCCGCGTCGGCGGCGGTGCTGGAGCTGGCCCGCGCGTTCGCGGGCGGCTCGCTCGCGGACGACGCAACGGCAGTGGTCGTGGACACGCTGGCGGGGATTGAGTGACGGTTCTAACGAAGAAGGAGTGCGCATGAGCGAAAGCGGCACGCCGCTGATCCGGCTGTCCGGGCTCACCAAGGTGTTCACGACGGACGAGGTGGAGACGCACGCGCTGTCCGGCATCCACCTGGAGATCCAGAAGGGCGAGTACGTCGCGATCGCCGGCCCGTCCGGCTGCGGCAAGTCGACGCTGCTCTCGATCCTGGGGCTGCTGGACTCGCCGACGTCCGGAACGTACACGCTGAACGGCGCGGCGGTGCAGTCGCTCGACTTCGCGGAGCGGGCGCGCATCCGCAACCGCGAGATCGGGTTCATCTTCCAGAGCTTCAACCTGATCGGCGACCTCACGGTCTACGAGAACGTCGAGCTGCCGCTCACCTATCGCTCGACGCCTCCGGCCGAGCGCCGCGAGCGCACGCAGCAGGCGCTGGAGCGGGTCGGGATGGGCCACCGCGCCAAGCACTTCCCCAGCCAGCTCTCGGGCGGCCAGCAGCAGCGCGTGGCCGTCGCGCGCGCCCAGGTGGGCGCGCCGTCCAAAATGCTGGCGGGCGAGCCCACCGGGAACCTGGACACCAAGAACGGCGAGTCCGTGATGGCGCGGCTGCGCGAGCTGAACCGTGCCCGGTCGACGCAGTGCATCGTCA
>JAICEW010000236.1 GCA_025923995.1 Vicinamibacteria bacterium
AAGTCGGTGCGCGCTTTCTTCGCCGGGCGGCCCGCGATGAACGTGACGACGGCCGCCCTCGAGCGCTACCAGCGGCAGCGGCTCGACGCGAAGAAGGCACCCGCCACGGTCAACCGCGAGGTCCACGCCCTGAGGCGCGCCTTCAACGTGGCGGCCCAGCAGACGCCGCCTCTGTTCCCCAAGTACCTCGTCCCCTACTTCCCTTCCCTGCCGGTCGACAACGTCCGGACGGGGTTCTTCGAGCGGGCCGACGTCGAGGCCCTGCTTGCCCATGTCGCCGACGAGAGCCTCCGCGATTTCATCGAATGGAGTTTCCGCACGGGAATGCGGAAGGGCGAGATCGCACGGTTGACCTGGGACATGCTCGACCGCTCCGGAACACCATGGGTCCTGAGAATCCCCGGGGCGATCACGAAGAACCGCACTGGCCGCTCTCTCGGGCTCGAGGGAGTCGTCCGCGGGATCATGGAACGCCGGCTCCGGACGCGACGCTTCGACTGCCCGCTGATCTTCCACCGCGTGAGCAAAGGCCGGCCAGGTTCGCCAGTGGACGACTTCGGGCGCAGATGGAGGAAGGCCCTCACGGCCGCGAGGCTGCCCGCGGGGCTGCTCTTCCACGACCTCAGGCGCTCCGCCGTGCGGACACTGATCCGCGCAGGCGTGGACGAGACCACGGCGATGAAGGTCTCTGGCCACAAGACGCGCTCGATGCTGCTCCGCTACAACATCGTCACGGAACGCGAAACGGCCGACGCGCTGGTCCGCGCAGACGCGTTTCTATCGAGTCAGCCGAGAGACCGCAACGTGGAAGAGGGACAGTTCGGGGACAGTCGGCAGTCCTTCGGTTCGCAAGTCTCGACGCTGCAACAGCAGGTGGCGGAAGCGGGTAGGAATCGAACCTACCGCCGCAGGCATTACCCTCCGGCCGGACGGCTTTGAAGGCCGCGCGGGTCACCAGACCCGAATCGCTTCCGTACTGAGCTGGGGGGTGCTGTGGTCACACCCCCCAGACCCCCCCGCTTCGCCGACGTGAAGTCGGCTGCGCTCGCGGTCCGTGGTTCGAAGCCCGCTGCACCGCAAACCAGACCCACCGCTCCATCCGCCGACGGTCGTCGGCTCGCTCGCGGTCCGTCGTGCGAACGATGAGGGTATTACATCAATTCGCACCTCACAGGACACCCGTCCGTCCTCGATTCGTGTCGGACCGCACCATCCTGCGGCCGTAACCAACGGACGCATCGAGGATAGCGGTGTTGGCACGGGGGTTGCTCCTTGAAGCCCCCGGAGGGGCAAGCCATGCGTCTTGGCAATATCGGACGTCGTTTCATTTTCGCATTTGCACTCGTCCCGGTCGTTTCCGGCTGCGCCTCGGCGCAGGCGCAGTCACGGGCCCGCGAGCCGCGCAGCGGCGGGTTCAACCTCTACTCGCCCGAGCAGGACGTGCAGCTCGGACGCCAGGCGGCCCGGCAGGTCGAGCAGCAGCTGCCGATGATCCGCAGCGGGAGCGCCGACGACTACGTCGGCGACATCGTCGCCCGGCTGTCCCGGTACGCGGGCGGCCCGGACTTCAACTACCAGGTCCAGGTCGTGAACGCGCCCGAGATCAACGCGTTCGCGCTGCCTGGCGGGTTCCTCTACGTGAACCGCGGCCTGATCCAGGCAGTGCGCAGCGAGGACGAGCTGGCGGGCGTGATCGCGCACGAGATCGCCCACATCTCGCTGCGGCACGGCACCAAGCAGGCCACCAAGGGCGCCGCAGCCCAGACCGGGCTCGGTCTGCTGACGCAGATCCTCGGCCGCAACGACCGCAAGTCGGGCCAGATCGCAGGCGTCGTCGGCGGCCTGGGCCTGAACGCGGCCTTCCTGAAGTTCAGCCGCGACTTCGAGCGCGAGGCCGACCAGGCGGGCGCGCACATGATGGCCCGGGCCGGCTACGACCCGATGGCCATGGCCACCTTCTTCGACCTGCTGGCCAGCCAGCGTCGCAGCAACCCGGGCAAGGTCGAGCAGTTCTTCAGCAGCCACCCGTCGCCCGGCGACCGGGCCCGGCTCATCCGCCAGGCGGGCTACGACGGCGAGTACCGCGACCGGGGCGACGTC
This sequence comes from Vicinamibacteria bacterium, assembly GCA_025923995.1. Taxonomy (GTDB): domain Bacteria; phylum Acidobacteriota; class Vicinamibacteria; order Fen-336; family Fen-336; genus JAICEW01. The sequence goes on from JAICEW010000236.1 coordinate 2,101, forward strand.
GGGAGCCTGCGAGCCGTGCAACGCGAGCTGCAGCGCATGCCGGCCGGACCCCGGCGGTCCAGCCGATGAGGTAACGTCGAGACCCGGGGCAGGGAGGAACAGCATGCGCCAGCCGGCTCTCGCACGAGACCGCTTCGTCACCGACGACACGACCACCCTGATGGCGGAGGAGGTCCGCGCGAGCCTGCTGGCCCCCGTGCCGTTCCTCCCCAGCAAGTACTTCTACGACGACCGCGGCAGCCGGCTGTTCGAGCGCATCACGCGGACGGAGGAGTACTACCAGACCCGCACCGAGGAGGCCCTGCTCCGCTCCTGTGCCGCGAACGTCGTGGCGCGGGTGCGGCCGCAGGAGCTGGTGGAGCTGGGCGGCGGCGTGAGCCCCAAGGTGCGTCTCCTACTCGACGCGATGCGCCAGGCGCGGATCCTGCGGCGCTGCGTGCTGTTCGACATCCACCGCGGCTCGCTGGAGAGCTCGCTCAACCAGCTGGCGCGCGAGTACCCGGGCCTGGCCGCGCGCGGGATCGTCGGCGACTTCCAGCAGGACGTGACGGCGCTGGGAACCGGCGAACGGCGGCTGATCGCGTTCCTGGGCGGCACCATCGGCAACCTGCATCCCGACGACGAGGTGCCGCCGTTCCTGCGCCGCCTGCGCCGCCAGATGACGGGCGCGGACGGGCTGCTGCTGGGCGTCGACCTCGTGAAGGACACGGCACGCCTGGAGCGCGCCTACAACGACGAGGCCGGCATCACCGCCGAGTTCAACCTGAACCTCCTGCAGGTCCTCAACGACCGCCTCGGCGCGGACTTCGACCTGCGCGCGTTCGAGCACGTCGCCTTCTACGACGAGGGGCGCGCCTGGATCGAGATGCGCGTCCGCTCGCGGGAGCGCCAGGAAGTCCGCATCCCCGCGGTCGGCCTGTCGCTGCGGTTCGACGCCGGCGACGAGCTGCGCACCGAGATCAGCTGCAAGTACACGCGGGAGTCCCTCGAGCGCCGCCTGCAGGGCACCGGCCTCGCCCTGCGCGCATGGTTCACGGACCCCGAGCGCCTCTTCGGGCTGGCGCTGCTGGGCCCGGACGACACGCCGCCGGCCTGACGGCGCCGCGGGCGGCCCGTGCTACCTTCGGGGCCGCGATGGCGGACCCGCAGCAGGCGCGGAAGCGGATCGAGGACGCCGGCGCGTCGCGGCAGCGCGTGCGGGCGCACGACGTGAAGCTCATGCTGGCGGAGACGCGCGACGCGCCCTTCACCAGCGACGCCTGGCTGTTCGAGCTCAAGCACGACGGCTTCCGCCTGCTGGCCGCCCGCGAGGGCGACGACGTGCGGCTCCTCTACCGTCGCGGCCACGACGCGACCCACGTCTTCCCGGAGATCGTGCGCGCCCTGCGCCAGCTCCCCTTCCCCGACCTCGTGATCGACGGCGAGGTGGTCGTCCTCGACGAGACGGGACGGCCGAGCTTCCAGGGGCTGCAGAAGCGCGTCCAGCTGCTCCGCCGGGCCGACCTCGAGCGGGCGTCGATCGAGCGCCCCGCGACGCTGTTCGTCTTCGACCTGCTCGGCTTCGAGGGGCTGGACCTTCGCCCGCTGCCGCTGCTGGCGCGCAAGCAGGCGCTTTCGGGCCTGCTGCCGGCCGCGGGACCGATCCGCTACGCGGACCACGTCCTGGCGGAAGGCGAGGCGTTCTACGAGGAGGTCCGCCGGCTCGGGCTGGAAGGCATCATGGCCAAGCGCGTGGACTCGCCGTACGTCGGCGGCCGCTCACCGCAGTGGGTGAAGCTGCGCGTCGACCGCACCGGCGACTTCGTCGTGGTCGGCTTCACGAAGCCGCAGGGCGGCCGCACCGGCTTCGGCGCGCTGCACCTGGGCTCGTACCAGGGCGAGCACCTGCTCTACGTCGGTCGCGCGGGCAGCGGGTTCGCGGACCAGCAGCTCGCGCGCGTCCGCCGGCAGCTCGACGGCCTGGTGCTCCCCGCCCGCGCCTGCGAGGGACCGCAGCCGCTCGGACGGGACCACGTCTGGGTGGTGCCGGAGCTGGTGTGCGAGGTCCGCTACAAGGAATGGACCGAGGAGGGCCTGCTGCGGCAGCCCGTCTTCCTGCGCTTCCGCGAGGACAAGGCACCCGGCGAGTGCCGGTTCGAGGACCTGGCGGGGCAACGGACGGACCTCGCGAAGGAGCTGGCGCGGTTGCAGAAGCGGGAGTAGGCCCGCGCCCGCGAGCGCCTGGGTCAGAACAGCCGCCGGAACAGCCGGCGTCCGACGCCGAACATCTTGAACCCCGCCGCGATCGCGGCGGCGCGGGTCGCGACCGGGAGCACCACCTGATGGGTCGTGGACACGATCTGCTCGAGCGTCCGCGCGGCGTCCCCCACGGCCTCGTCCAGCCGGCGGGCCTGGGTCAGCCCGCGGTCGGAGATCTCGGCCGCGTTGCGCGTGATGCGCGTGACGTCCTCGATCAGGGGCTGGAGGTCGCGCGTGAGCTGGCGTCCGAGGCTCTCGATCTCGGCCTTGGTGCGCAGGCCGTTCCAGGCCAGCATGGCCAGGCACACGGTCTGGACGATGGACGCGACGGCGATGAGCGCGAGCAGCAACAGGGCACCGTTGGACATCGGTCGAGTGGACTCTAACGGTCGCGCGCGCGCAGCGTCAAATCAGGGCTAGAATTTGCGGACCTTGCCCCCGGCCCGGCGTGCCCCCCAGACCAGCAAGCGCCCGCGCAAGACCGCCCCGGCGTCCCGCACCACGCTGACCCGCTTCCGCATGCCGAGCCGGCGCGACGCGGTGGCGAGAGCCGTCGACCGCATCCTCGAGCTGTGCGCTCCCGCGCGGCTCAGCGACGACGAGCGGGACAACCTGGCGGTGGCGGTGGCCGAGGCCCTCTCGAACGCGGCCGTGCACGGGCACCGCCTGCGGCCGGAGGCCAACGTGCGGGTCGCGGTCGCGGTCACGCCGGGGACGTGCGCGGCGGTCGAGGTGGCGGACTCCGGCCCCGGCTTCGACTCCAGGACCGTCTCCGATCCGACCGGGCCGGAGGGGCTCCTGAGCACCCGCGGACGCGGCGTGTTCCTGATGCGCCGACTCGTGGACACGCTGGAGTACAACGCAGCGGGCAACAAGGTGCGGCTGGTGATGGAGCGCCGGCCCGGCCGCTGACGCGGCTGGACGCCATGAAGAGGGCGCTCGCGTCCGTCGGGCTTCTCCTCGCGGTGGGCTGCGCCACCACGCGCGACACGACGGCGACCGCGACCGTCACGCGGCCGGTCCCCTCGCGGCCGGTGCCGGAGCTGGTCGCGGCGCTGGCCGATCCGGATCCCGCCACCCGCAGCCGGGCGGCCTGGGAGCTCGTGGGCGCCGATGCGCGCGAGCCGGGACTGGCGACCGCGCTGATCGCGGCCCTGGACGACCCGGATCGGTCCGTCCGCGAGGCCGCGAGCTGGACCGTGTGGAACCTGCACGGAAAGCTCGAGGGCGTCCCTGAGTACGACGCGCCGCCGAAGATCCTTCGCCAGACCAAGCCCCTCTACCCGGAGGCGGCCTTCCGCAAGAAGGTCGAGGGGCAGGTGGATGTCCGCATGTTGATCAACGAGGAGGGCCGCGTGGCCCACGCCGAGGTCGGGCGCTCCGTCCGCGGTCTGGACGCGGCGGCGCTCTCCTGCGTCCGTCAGTGGCTCTTCACGCCCGCCCAGCGGAAGGGCCGGGCGGCGGCCACCATGGCGGTCGCGCCGGTGAGCTTCCGGATCGACTGAAGGGCTCGGTCCGGACCGTCGCCCGTCGGCCTAGCCTAGGGTCGAAGCGAGGCCGGACAACACCTCTCCGCACTCCTCCTCGACCTTCAGCGCCAGCAGCTCGTCGGCCCGCGTGCGTCCGAGGTTGACCGCGGCCACGGGCTGGCCCGCCGCCCGCGCCGCCAGGCAGAACCGGTAGCCGGAGAAGACCATCAGCGATGATCCGACCACCAGCAGCGCGTCCGCATCGCGCAGCGCCGTCATCGCCTGGTCCACACGAACGCGCGGCACGTTCTCGCCGAAGAAGACGACCGCGGGCTTGAGGACTCCCCCGCAGCACGGGCAGGGCGGGACCTCGAAGTCGGCCAGGTCCGTTTCCCACTGCGCGTCGCCGTCGGGACGCGCGGGCGCGTCGGAGCCGACGGCGGGTCCGAAGCGCGGGTTCCAGGCCAGCAGCTGCTGCTGGACGTCCTGCCGGGGCACGCGCCCGCCGCAGTCGAGGCACTCGACCTCGTCGAGCCGGCCGTGCAGGTCCACCACGCGTCGGCTGCCGGCGCGCTGGTGCAGCCCGTCCACGTTCTGGGTCACCACGGCGCGGACCACGCCGGACCGCTCGAGCGCGGCCAGCGCACGGTGCGCCCCGTTGGGCGACGCCGACGCGACGCGCGGCCAGCCCAGCAGGCTGCGCGACCAGTAGCGCCGCCGGGCGGGGCCGCTCTCCACGAACTCGCGGTACTGCACGGGCGCGCGAGCGCTCCACGCTCCGTCGCGGTCGCGATAGCCCGGGATGCCGCTGCCGGTCGAGCAGCCGGCGCCGGTCAGGACCAGCAACCGCGGGTGGCGGCGGACGAAGTCGGCCAGCGCGTCGGCCGAAGCGGGTCCCGTCGATTCCACAGCCGTGGCCATGCGCGACCAGTCTACCGCCGCGGCCGCCCGGCCCTCAGCGCACATCGAACGGGAGACGGAGGGGCGGGCCGGCGGCCGGCGCGGCCGCTCCCGGGTCGCGGTCGAAGGCACGGTCGAAGCGGTTGCCCGCGCGGTCCTCGAGCGCGCGCTCGATGCGGACGGCGTAGGACCCGGGCGCCCACGGCCGCTCGGGCGTCAGGTCCCACCGCGTCTCGTGCGCGTCCACGCGTCCCTCGACGCGGGCGCCCCGCGCGTCCTCCACCCAGACCCAGCGCGCGAGCAGCGCCTGGTCGAGCGGCTCGGGCAGGCGCACCGACACCGGCGCCGCACGGGACGCCGGCGGCTCGACCCTCACGCCCTCCGCGCGCGGCGGCTCGCGGTCGGCCTCGACCGCGCGGAAGTGATGCTCGAACGCGGTCCCCAGGCGCACGCCGGACGCGTCCGCCATCTCCGCGTCCACGACCAGGCGGTACTCGCGGCCGGCGCGCAGCGGCGGCCCCATGCGCTCGCCCGGCGCCACGCCGCGTTTCACGCGGCCGGGATGGAAGAGCAGGGTGAGCCGGGTGCGGCCGGGATCCCACAGCCCGCCCTCGACCTCCACGAACGCGAGCGCGATCGGCTGCCCGTCCGCGTCCAGCAGGCGCACGTGCCGCGCGGCGTCGCGCATCGCCATCGCGCGCGAGAAGTGCACGTAGAGGCGGAGCGCGTTCTCGGGCAGCGTGTCGCCCGAGGGGTGCACCGCGGTGACGCGGGGCGGCTCGTGCGCGACCGCGTCCACCTGGAAGCGCTCCTCCAGCGCCAGCGCGCCGATGCGGACGCGCACGGTGTACGCGACGCCGGGGCTCCACCGGAACAGCGGCGTGAAGTGCAGCCCGTCCGCGGTGGCTTCGTAGGTGCCGGCCATCTGCGGCGTGTCGGGCCCGATCTCGCCCGCGTACACGGCGAGCGCGCGGCGGCGCGCCGCGTCGTCGGCGATCCGCGCGCGCTGGGCCACGTCCAGGCCGACCACGCCCACCCGGTGGGGCGCCTCCCCCGCGGTCTCGAGGCGGATCTGCGGCTGGGCGGCGGCGAGCGCCGCCACCCAGACGATCGTGGGGATCAGAACCGGCGCAGCGGCATGGGCGTGAGGTCGAGTCGCCCCCCCGCCTGCCGGCGCAGCATGACGACGTGCTCGTCGCCGAAGTTGTCCATCTGCTGGATGCCCGTGCCCGAGCGCTGCTGGAAGGCCACGCCTGCGGTGTAGGTCTCGACCCGCTTGTCGATCGCGCCCTCGTAGGCCGCCACGTCGGCCGGGTCCACGACCATGAGCGGCAGGTTGCTGTTGGCGATCAGCAGCTTGTCCTTGCCTCCCGACTTCACCAGGATCATGTCGAGCGGGTAGTTGCCCGAGCCGAACTCGCCGACGGTGCGGCCGCGCACGTGCTGCTTGTCCTTGAGGTCCGAGGCGTCGAACGTGACGAGCGGCGTGCACAGGTAGGCCGCCAGCAGGTGCGTCCTGCCCTTGATCGGGTACGGCACGAAGGTGCGCACCGGCGCCTCCGTCTCGTACTTGCCGTGCGCGCCGTGGTAGTTCTCGATCGTCGTCACCGAGACGGGTCCCGCGAAGGGATACGCGACCTTCCACATCGACGCCGCGAACTCCTCGTTCGAGAGGCCGGCGACGTACAGCGCGCCGTCCGCGTACGCCATGTCGGTGATGGCGTCGGCGCGCAGCGAGGTCTTCTTCCAGGGCACCGTCTTGGCCGCGTCCACGGGGTTGGGCAGGCCTACCTTCGCGTGACGGACCGACGAGAGGTCGACCACCTCCGGCTTGCCCTCCGCGTCGAAGCGGACGAGCACCGTCGCGTCGGCCACGTCGTTGGGGAGCAGCCACTGCGTGTTCCACTGCGCGCGGCCGCGCGAGACCGCGACGTACGGACGCTTGGCGATCGGGTCGACAGCCAGGTCGTGGACCATGATGTCGCCCGGACCCGCGCCGAGCAGCGCGGCCAGCTTGCCCTCGACGTCCGCGATCTCCTTCGGCTCCTTCACGGTCTGCGCCGGCCGCGTGCCCAGGTCGACCGCGAACACGGTGGCGGCCTTGCCGTCGCCCACGAAGAGCACGCCCTCGGGACCGAACGCGAGCGCGCTGATCGACTTGATGTCGGGCCGGCCGGTGGTGAAGGCATCGGCGGCCAGGAGCGGCCCCGGGAGCGCCAGGGCCAGGGCGAAGAGGGTTCGCGTCATGAGGTCACCTCCCGCGGCGTCCTGCCCCACTGGACGCACGGCCCAGGAATTCTAAGACCCGGGGTGATCCGGAGAGTGCCAAACATTGTCAAGGATTGATCTTCCCGGGTCGGAGCCGGTAGAATCACGCGTTTTTTGGCGTTGAGACCGTTCGGAAAGGACGTGAGCATGAACCTGCGAGTGAAGACGACGTTCGGCGCGGCGCTGCTGGCGGCGGCCTGTGGTGGAAGCACGGTCCAGCCGGTGGCTCCGGTCGTCCCGATCCCGACGCCGACTCCGCAGGCGACGCCCCCGCCCGTCATCGCGCCCAGCCCGACCCCCAGCCCGTCCACCGCTCCGACGCCCGAGCCGTGCAGCGAGGGGCTGTGCGAGACGCCCGTCACCTCCACGGCTCCGCCCGCGCGCCTCACGGTGCGCCTGTTCACGGTCGAGAACGGCACGGGCAAGTTCTGGCCGAACTGGGACATCAACGAGCCGATCCCGCCCGACTTCATCGCCCGGATGGACGTGACGGCCAAGGACCAGTTCGGCGCCGAGACGAACGGGAGTGTCGAGCCCGAGTGGCACTTCAGCGACGAGTCGCTGGTGAAGGTGAGCAGCAACCACACGCACCAGCGGCGGCTGAGGATCCTCGAGGAGGGTGGCCGGCTCGATGTCTGGGTGACCCAGCAGGGCATCACGTCGAACGTCATCACGCTGCGGCTGGTGCACTGAGGCACGAGACCGCCGTCCGCCCGGTCTTCTGACCATCGGGCGATCGGGCCTCGCCATTGGCTTGACCATTCCCCTCTCCGTCTGGTAGACCGGCTGCGTCCATCCAGAAACGGAGGCCCGACGATGCCCCTCGGCGACCATCCCTCGCGCCGCGAGTTCCTGGCCACGGCCGGCGCGGCCCTGGCCGCGTCCACCGTGCCCGCTTGGTCCGCCACTGGCGGGCCCAAGCGGCGCTATGCGCTGGTCGGCACCGGCATCCGCGGCGTTCGCATGTGGGGCCGCGACATCAAGGACCGCTACGCGGACGTCGCCGAGTTCGTGGGCCTGTGCGACGTCAACCCGTTGCGCGTGGCCGCGGGCCGACGCTACATCGGCGTCAGTTGTCCGACCTTTACCAGCCTGGACGAAATGCTCTCGGCCACGAAGCCGGACACGCTGATCGTCACCACGGTCGACGCCGCGCACGCCGACTGCATCGTGAAGGCCTTCGAACGCGGCGTCGACGTCATCACCGAGAAGCCGATGGTGATCGACGAGACCCAGTGCCAGGCGGTGCTGGACGCCGAGAAGCGGAGCGGCCGCAAGCTCACGGTCACCTTCAACTACCGCTACGCGCCCAA
>JAICEW010000237.1 GCA_025923995.1 Vicinamibacteria bacterium
CACGGCGCATTCTACGCGGCCTTGCCGGCCGCTCCGGCGCGGCGGTATCCTCGCCGCGAACTTGAAGCTCCGCTTCGGCCCTTTCGTGCTGGACTCGGACGCGCGCCTGCTCCTGGCCGACGGCGCGCCGCGGCCGCTCACGCCCAAGGCGTTCGCGCTGCTCGAGCTGCTCGTGGAGCACCGGCCTCGCGCGGTGGCCCGGCAGGAGATCCTGGAGCGGCTGTGGCCCGGCACGTTCGTGTCGGACTCGAACGTCCCCACGCTCGTGAACGAGGTGCGCTCCGCGCTGGGAGACGATCCGCGGAAGCCGCGCTACGTGCGCACCGTGCACCGCTTCGGCTACGCGTTCAGCGCGGCCGCCGCCACCATCGGCCGCGACGGAGGCGGAAGGGTGTTCCGCGTGATCCTGGACTCGGTCGAGTTCGATCTGCAGGCGGGCGAGAACGTGATCGGACGCGATCCGCAGGCGGCCGTCCTCCTCGAGCACTCGAGCGTGTCCCGCCGCCACGCGGTCGTGCGCGTCGAGGCGGACGGCGCCACGCTCGAGGACTGCCGGAGCAAGAACGGCACGTTCCTCCGCGGCCAGCGTGTGACGCGGTCCGTGCCCCTGGCCGACTTCGACGAGATCCGACTGGGCAAGGTGCGGCTGCTGTTCCGCATCGTGAGCCCGGCCGAGTCGACCACTACCGTGTGGCCGAAAGGACCGTAGCGTCCGCCCGCCCGCCGCAGCGCTTCGTCACCTGCCGGGTGATCTCCGCGGAGCTGGGCGGGTTCTCGCCCAGGCCCAGCGAGTGCAGCAGCTCGTGGATGAGGACCAGCTCCACCGTCACGCCGTCCTGGCGGGCGACCTGCGGGCACACGCGCACGGCCAGGCTGCCGGGCTGGGTGAACGCCAGCACCTGTGACTGGCCGCAGCGACGGTGGCCGTAGCCCTCGTAGAACCCGATGTAGCGCAGGAACTCCTGGCCGCTGAGCCCGAGCAGGTCGAGCCGCTCCTGCAGCGGGCGCCCCTTCTCGTCCGTGAAGTCGGTGAAGAGACGGGCGCACTCGGGGCGCCCCAGCCGCTCGTGGGCCCCGTCCAGGGCGCGGTGCAGCGACTGCGCGTGGTGACTGCCGCCGAAGCGGACGCGGAATGCAGGGACGTCCGCCGCGGTTCCCGACGAGGTGACGGCCGTCACCGCCAGGGCCGCCATCCAGGCACACCTCGATCGAGGAGCCATCGGGCACCTTCCTTCGTGCCCGTCGGCCGAGGGCCGCCTAGGGGCGCATCACATGCCCCGAAGTTGCGGCCGGTGCGGCCCGGAGTCTTTTGGCTTTCCTGTGAAAGACCTTGGATCTACTCGAGGCGCAGGCCCTTGCGCAGCCGCTCCCGCTGCTCGGGCGTGAGGGGCTGCGCGTCGATCGCCCGCAGCAGGGAGCTCGCGCGCGGGTCCTGGGGCCGGTAGCCGCAGCCGGGAAGCATCTCGGGGTTGGGCTGCCACAGGAGCGCGCGCGGGTAGTCGCGGCACATGCCCGGCCGCGAGTCGTAGCTGTCGCAGGTCCGGGTCGCCAGGTCGAAGTGGGTGCAGTGGAAGACGAAGAGGCGGTGCCGCGGGTCCTGCGAGCGCAGCTCGAAGCCGTTCACGACGCGCTGCCACCACAGGAACGGCTCGCGCAGCGAGCGCAGGTGGAAGACGGCGCGGCCCACCTGGATCCCGGGCGCCTCGCAGCAGCGGGCGCAGCGCCGGCACTCGCCGCCCAGCCGGTAGGGCCGCTCGCCTCGCGCGCGACGGATGGCCCGCGTGAGCGCGAGGTCGACGCGAAAGCGCCAGAGCGTGACGCGCTTCACCGCCCGGCGCACCGTCCCGTCCCGCACGCGTCCCAGCTTACCCTTGACCGCGCGGGCCGCCGCCGCCAACATGCGGCCTCGCCGGAGCCATGCCCCGATTCAAGCTCACCATCGAGTACGCCGGCACCCGCTACTCCGGCTGGCAGGTGCAGAAGAACGCGCGCACCGTCGCGGGCGAGATCCTGGACGCCGCGGGCAAGGTGGCGGGCCGCCGGCCGCTCGAGCTCTACGGATCGGGGCGCACCGACGCCGGCGTGCACGCCCTGGGCCAGGTCGCGCACCTCGACCTCGACACGACGCTGCGCGAGGACGCGCTGCGCTTCGCCCTCAACGACGCGCTGCCGTCCGACATCCACGTGCTCGCGCTCGCGCGGGTCTCGCACCGCTTCCACGCCCGCCGCGGCGCGCAGGCGCGCAGCTACCTCTACCAGATCGCGCGGCGGCGGACCGCCTTCCTGAAGCCGTTCGTGTGGTGGATCAAGGACCCGATCGAAGCGGACCGCATGCGGCGCGCGGCCCCGCTGTTCCGCGGCCTCCACGACTTCCGCTCCTTCACGCACGACGATCCCGAGGAGAAGTCGACGCAGGTGCAGCTGGAGGCGCTCGAGATCGCCGAGGCGGGCGACCTCGTGCTCCTGCGCGTCCAGGGGTCGCACTTCGTGTGGAAGATGGTGAGGCGCATGGTGGGGGTGCTGGCCGAGGTGGGGCGGGGCGCGCTCTCGGTCGGCGACGTCTCGCGTTTCCTGCGCGAGGACTCGGACGCGCCCGCGCGCCTCACCGCGCCGCCGTCCGGGCTGTTCCTCGAGCGCGTCTTCTACGAGGGCGACCGGCGCGACTGGCCGCTGGCGCCCGCGCTCGACCCCGCCCGCGGCCGCGCTTCTGCTAAGGTCGATTCATGAAAGCCCTGCAAGTCCACGAGCCCGGCGGGCCGGAGGCACTGGTCCTCGAAGACGTTCCGGTCCCCGAGCCCGGTCCGGGCCAGGCCCGCGTGCGCCTGCACGCGATCGGCGTGAACTTCATCGACGTCTACCACCGCACCGGCCTCTACAAGGTGCCGCTTCCTTTCACGCCCGGAAGCGAGGGAGCCGGCGTGGTCTCCGCCGTCGGGCCCGACGCCCCGGTGCGCGTGGGCGACCGCGTGGCGTGGGCGGGCGCGCTCGGCTCGTACGCGGAGGAGGCCGTCGTCCCGGCCGACAAGCTGGTGCCGGTCCCCGACGGGCTGGAGTGGGACGAAGCCGCGGCCGCGCCGCTGCAGGGCATGACGGCGCACTACCTGGCCACCGACACCCATCGGCTGACGGCGGGCCAGACCGCGCTGGTGCATGCCGCGGCCGGCGGCGTCGGGCTGCTGCTGGTGCAGGTCGCGAAGATGAGGGGTGCGCGCGTCTTCGGCACGGTCTCGACGCCCGAGAAGGCCGCGCTGGCGAGCGAAGCGGGCGCCGACGAGGTCATCCGCTACACGGAGGAGGACTTCCTGGAGGCGGTCAAGGACCTGACCGGCGGGCGCGGCGTCGACGTCGTCTACGACTCGGTCGGCCGCACCACGTTCGACCGCAGCCTCGACGCGCTGGCCCTGCGCGGCACGCTCGCGCTCTACGGCCAGTCGAGCGGCGTCGTGCCGCCCGTCGACCCCGCGCGCCTCGCCGTCAAGGGCGTCTTCCTCACGCGCCCGACGCTGTGGCACTACACCGCCACCCGCGAGGAGCTGCTCGGCCGCGCGGGCGACGTCTTCTCCTGGGTCGTGAGCGGCCTGCTGAAGCTGCGCGTCCATCGCACGTTCGCGCTCGCGGACGCGGCGGAGGCGCACCGGCTGCTGGAAGGCCGCGGGAGCGTGGGCAAGCTGCTGCTCGTGCCCTGAGCCAGGTCGGCTGCGGGCGGCGTGCTAGGCTCTTGCCCGCGTGAAGACCGCCTGGTTCGCGTTCTTCTTCGTGTCCGGCGCCTGCAGCCTCGTCTACCAGGTGGTCTGGCTGCGCCTCGCGATGGCGGCCTTCGGCGTCACCACGCCGATGGTCTCGATCGTCATCGCGACCTTCATGGCGGGCCTCGCGCTCGGCAGCTGGGGCGCGGGACGGCTGGCGCGCCGCACCGGCGTCTCCCCGGCGCTTCCGTTGCGCCTCTACGCGCTGGCGGAGCTGGCCATCGCGCTGTCCGGGGACTCCGTGCCCTCGGGGCTCGAGGCGGGCCGGCGCCTGCTCTCCGCGGCCACGGGCCTGTCGTGGGGCTCGGCCGGCCACTACCTCGTGTCCGGCGCCTGCGTCGCGGTCGTGCTGCTGCCGTTCTGCACCGCGATGGGCGCCACCTTCCCGCTCGCGATGTGGTCGATCCGGCGGACGCGGCCGGGCTGGTCGACGCGATCCTTCAGCTTCCTCTACGTGGCCAACGTGCTGGGCGCCACCGCGGGAACGCTCCTCTCGGCGTTCGTCGTGATCGAGCTCGTCGGCCTGCGCCGGACCGTGCTGCTGGCGGCGGGGCTCAACGGCCTGCTGGCCGCCGCCGCGCTCGCGACGAGCCTCCTGGCGTCGCGGACGGCCGAGCCGGCGGCCGGGGCCGAAGCGGCTCCGGAGGCCGCGGAGCCGGCGGCCCTCGGCGGCCGGCTCTCGCTGCAGGCGCTCCTGTTCATGACCGGCCTCGCCTCGATGGCCATGGAGGTCGTCTGGATCCGCCAGTTCACTCCGTACCTGGGCACCCTGGTCTACGCGTTCGCCATCATCCTCGCGCTGTACCTCTCGGCGACGTTCGCGGGCTCGGCCGTCTACCGCTGGTGGCTGGCCCGCGCCGGGGGCCGGCCGACGCCGCCGCGTTGGATCGGGCCACTGCTGGGCGTCGCCGGGCTGCTGCCACTGCTGACCACGGACCCACGCTGGCCGGTGTCGCTCCACCTGGCGACGGGCGCGGTGCGGGTCGCGCTGGGTGTGGGGCCGCTGTGCGCCGCGCTGGGCTTCCTCACGCCCTGGCTCCTCGACCGCTGGTCCGAGGGCCGGCCGGAGCGGGTCGGCGGCGCGTACGCCCTCAACATCCTCGGCTGCATCCTGGGCCCGTTGCTGTCGGGCTTCGCCCTGCTGCCCTGGCTGGGCGAGCGCTGGAGCCTGGTGGTGCTGAGCGCGCTCCTGGCGGGCTGCGCGCTGCTGGCGCTGCCGGCCGCGACGCCCGCACCGGAGGCACGCGGGCGGCTGGCGTGGGGGGCGGCCGCGGCGGCGTCGCTCGCGCTGGTCTTCGCCACGCGCGACTTCGCGACGATCTTCGCCCGGCGCGAGGTCCGCCGCGACCATGCCGCCACCGTGATCGCCACCGGCCAGGGGCTCGGCCGCCGCCTGCTCGTGAACGGCCAGGGGATGACCAAGCTGACGCCGATCACGAAGCTGATGGCCCACCTGCCGCTCGCGTTCCTGGAGACGCCGCCGCGCAGCGCGCTCGTGGTGTGCTTCGGGATGGGCACCAGCTTCCGCTCGCTGACGTCCTGGGACATCCAGACCACCGCCGTGGAGCTGATCCCCAGCGTTCCGGAGCTGTTCGGCTTCTTCCACGAGGACGGCCCCGAGCTGCTCCGCCGGCCCAACGCGCACGTCGTGGTGGACGACGGGCGGCGCGTCCTGGAGCGCACGCGCGACTCCTTCGACGTGATCACGGTCGACCCGCCCCCGCCCGTGGCGGCGGCGGGCTCGAGCCTGCTCTACACGCGCGAGTTCTATCGGCTGTCCCGGGCCCGCCTGCGGCCGGGCGGCATCGTCCAGCAGTGGCTGCCGCACGGAGACCTGGTGGTCACGTCCTCGTTCACGCGCGCCCTGACCGAGTCGTTCCGCCACGTCCGGGCCTTCGGGTCGGTCGAGGAGTGGGGGATCCACTTCCTCGCGAGCGACGCGCCGATCCCGGACCGCACCGCGGCCGAGCTGGTCGCCCGCATGCCCGAAACGGCACGGAAGGACCTGGTCGAGTGGGGGCCGGCGCCGACTGCGGAAGGGAACCTCGACCTGGTCCTGCGCCGTGAGTTCCAGGTGGGGCAGCTGCTCGGCCTGTCCCAGCAGACGCCCGCCCTCACGGACGACCGCCCCTTCAACGAGTACTACCTGCTGCGCCGGTGGCGCGCGCGGTGGCAGGCCGCCGACGCAACGGCACGCGCCGGAAGCTAGGACCCTCGGAGGTGCTCATGACGAAGCGAACGGTGTGGCTGCTGGCGCTGGCGGCCGTCCCCGCGGCCGCGCAGGGGCCGATGGACCTCGACCGCGCGCGCGTGGTGGACCTGTCGCACGCGTTCGACGAGCGCACGCTCTACTGGCCCAACGCGCCGTCCGGCTTCAAGCTGGAGCGTCTCGCGTTCGGTCCGACGCCGGGCGGGTTCTTCTACTCCGCGAACGCGTACGCGGCGCCCGAGCACGGCGGCACGCACCTCGACGCACCCATCCACTTCGCCGAGGGACGCCGCACGGCGGACCAGCTGCCGCTCGACCAGCTCATCGGGCGCGCGTTCGTGATCGACGTGTCGGCCAAGGCCGACGCGAACCCCGACTACACGCTCACGCGCGAGGACGTGGCCGCGTTCGAGTCCCGTCACGGCGCCATCCCCAGGGGCGCGATCGTGCTGCTGCGCACCGGCTGGGGATCGCGGTGGCCCGACCGCAAGCGCTACCTGGGCGACGACCGGCCGGGCGAGACGTCCAACCTCCATTTCCCGTCGTACGGCCGCGACGCGGCGCAGTTCCTCGTGCAGACGCGGGAGGTGGGCGTGCTGGGAGTGGACACGGCCAGCATCGACCACGGGCCGTCGAAGGACTTCATCGTCCACCAGATCGCGGCGGCGGCGAACGTGCCCGGACTGGAGAACGTCGCGAACCTGCACGAGGTGCCGCCCACGGGCGCGTGGGTCATCGCGCTGCCGATGAAGATCGCCGGCGGCTCCGGCGGGCCCGTCCGCATCGTCGCGCTGCTGCCGCGCTGACGCGGGCCGGCGCGCCATCAAAGCGAAAACTGATCATTCGCTGATCTCTCGACCGCTCTCCGCGCCCGATCTTCCGGGCCGACGACCAGGCATGCACGCGGCCTGACGCGGGCGGACGTCCAGCGCTCGACGTAGGGCGGAGCCTCTCGCGAGACGTGGTCGGAGGAGGTCAAGATGGCGCGGATCACGGTTCCCCTCGACGCCTCGGGCATCGAGGGCTTCGACCCCAAGCAGCCGGTCAAGGTGCTGGTGGCCTCGGGCGGCAAGCCGCTCGCGTCGCAGGTCGCGAACCTCGACGCGAAGGGGAAGGCGCAGGTCGCGATCGACTTCAAGGGTTCCGCGCGAGGCGTGCGCGTGGTCGTGGGCCCGCCGGACGCGAGCGACGACGAGCTGCTCGGCCTGCAGACGATCGCCGTCGACGTCCCGCTGCGGCGCTGGCTCGGGAAGGACGAGCTCGTCGCGCCGGCCGTGCGCATCACGCCCTACTACTGGTTCTGGTGGCTGCGCTGGTGCCGCACCTTCACCATCCGTGGCCGCCTGCTCTGCCCGGACGGCTCGCCGGTCCCCGGGGCCGTGGTCTGCGCCTATGACGTGGACGCCTGGTGGTGGTGGTGGAGCCGGCAGCAGGTGGGCTGCGCGACCACCGACGCCTCCGGCGCGTTCACGATCAAGTTCCGCTGGTGCTGCGGATGGTGGCCCTGGTGGTGGTGGCGGCTGCGCCGCTGGCAGGTGGAGCCGACGCTCGCCGGCCACCTCCTCGAGGCCCTGCAGCGCGAGCCCCGCATCAAGCGCCTCCCGCTGCCCGAGCCGCAGCCGGACCTCGCGGTCTTCGAGAAGCTGCTCGGCGATCGCCCCGGTGACCTCCCCATGTCGCGCGCGGCCGTCAAGGCCGCGGGCCGCGTCGAGCCCGGCTTGCTCGGTCGCCTGGCGAGCCGCATCGTCGATCGCCTGCCGATCGTGCCCGCCCTGCAGGCGCTGCGCCTGTGGCCGTGGTGGCCCTGGCAGCCGTGGTGGGACTGCACGCCCGACATCGTCTTCCGCGCGACCCAGACCTGCGGCGGCCAGGAGCACGTGGTCGTGAACGAGGGGTGGTTCTCCGCGCGCTGGAACGTGCCGCAGGTGCTGGACGTGACGCTGACCGCCAGCGACGACGCCTGCTGCATCGGAACGAACGACTGTCTCGAAGGCGAGTGCCTCGCGCTGGCGAAGGCCTGCCAGGTGGACGCGGACGACATCGGCGGCAACCCTGGCGCCGATCCCACTCCCGTCGGCCTCGCGCATCCCAACGCGATCGCGACCAACGGCGACGCGCCGTTCGCCGGCGTCGTGGAGATCCACGGCACCGTCCAGTGCCTGAGCGGTGTCGACTACTACGAGATCGAGTCGACGGCCGACTCGGGAGCGAGCTGGCAGGTCGTGCCCCCGGAAGCGCTCGGCACCATCGTGCGCCAGTACTGGGACTTCGTCGTGAGCGCCGACCAGTACGTCCCATTCAGCGCCGCGGTGCCCATCGACGGACACCACGTGTACGAGACGATCGAGCACTACGAGGCCACGCACACGTCCAGCGACTGGATCACCCGCACCAAGGCCTGGCTCGCCACCAACTACGACGTCGTCGTGCCCTGGGTCACGAGCCCGGCGTTCGCGGACGGGACCTACGGGCTGCGGGTCGTCGGCTACGACGAGGCGGGTGGCGTGCTGTCCAACCCACGGGTGCTGCCCGTGTGCGAGTCGGGCCTGCCGGCGCAGATCGTCGTCACCATCGACAACCAGTCGAGCTTCCCGGCGCCGGGCCCGGCCGACAACCCGTGCGGCCCCGGCACCACGCACACCTGCACCAACGAGCCGTCGACCGACATCCTGGACGCCCGCATCGTGCGCGCGGGCGGCGGCACCGTGACCATCGGCGCCTGCGGCAACGTAACGATCGCGGCCGGGGACGTGCTGGAGGTCGACTTCGTGGCCTACGACGCGCAGGGCTATCTCGCCTACTACACCCTGGATGCAACCTACGGCGAGAACCTCTCGCGGGACCTCATCGCCCTGGCCGGCGCCGCGGGTCTGGGCTCGCTTCCCGGCGGGGCGCCGGGCGTGCCCGCGGCGTCGCAAGTGGGTCCGGACTACGCGACGGCGCGCACCCTTCCGCAGACGGCGGTCGCCCCGGTATGGACCGGCGGTGCCCTGCGCCTGCGGGTCGACGCGTCGCTCGCGTTCCCCGAGAGCTGCTGCTACCAGCTCGAGCTGCGCGCGTACAAGCGCACCATCGTGAACTGCCACGAGAACTACGCGCACCGGAACCTGAGCGAGCGCAGCTTCCAAGTCACCGTCTGATGGGAGGCCGCGAGAGGTGAGCGGCGTGCTGCTGGCGGCCGCGGTGCTGGCGACGTGGCGCGTCACTCACCTCGTCGCGGCCGAGGACGGGCCCTGGAACGTCATCGCCCGGTTGCGGGCGCTGGCGCCGGGGCCCGTCGGGCGGCTGATGGACTGCTTCTACTGCTTGAGCCTCTGGGTGGCGGTGCCTGCCGCCATCCTCATCGGCCCGGACTGGTTCGTTCGGGGGCTCGCGTGGCCGGCCATCTCCGGAGGGGCCATCCTGCTCGAGCGTCTGACGGCTTCGCGAAGTCACGAGCCCGAAGGGAGGACATGATGTCGTGCTGCGGGAAGAATCGAGCCCTGGCCCAGGCCGCCGCGTACGCGGCCCGGAAGGGACCCGCGCGGGTGCCCGAGCCCCTGGCCACCGCGACCTCGGACGTGATGTTCGAGTACGTCGGGCGCGGCACGGCGACCGTCCACGGGCCCACCACCGGCCGCGCCTACCGGTTCGGCGGCAACGGGCACCGCCTGCGCGTCGACCCGCGCGATCGGCCCGGGCTGGCCGCCATGGCGCTCCTGCGCCAGGTCCGTTAGCGCAGGGAGGAGGGGCGCGGTCGCCGCCCCTCCGGGAGCCGTCGTTACTGATCCAGCCCGCCGATCACCAGCTCCACGCGCCTGTTCTGCTGGCGTCCGGCCGCGCTGTCGTTGCTCGCGACCGGCCGCGTCTCGCCGAAGCCCGCCACCGTCCCGATGCGGTCGGGCGGGATGCCGGCCGAGCGGATGTACGTCGCCACGCTCTGCGCGCGGCCCTGCGAGAGCGCCTCGTTGTACTGCGGCGTGCCCACCGAGTCCGTGTGGCCCTCGACGTCGATGCGGTAGGTGCCCGGGTACGCGATCAGGATGCCGGCCAGCTTGCTCAGCTTCTCTCTCGCGCCCGGCGTGAGGGACGCGCGGTCGAAGTCGAACAGCACGTCCGATAGGTTCACGATCAGGCCGCGCGCCTCGCGGCGCGTCTCCAGGATGGCCGACAGCGACAGGTAGAGCTGCTCCTGTGCCTTGGCCTGGTCCTGTCGGGCCTGCTGCGCCTCCAGGCGCGCGCGCTCCGCCTCGGTCTGCGCCTCCATCACGCTGGCCTTCGCCTTCGCCGTCTCCA
>JAICEW010000238.1 GCA_025923995.1 Vicinamibacteria bacterium
CGCGCTGGGCGCGCCGGAGCGCGCGCGCGAGCAGTCGCCGCTGACCGCGCCGCTCGCGGCGCACCTGGGCCGGCAGGGTCGGATCCCGACGGCATCCGAGCGCACGTCACCGGCGGCCGGCCCCGGACGCGACCGGCTCGCCGCGGGCGAGCGCATGGTCCGCCTGGTCCCGCTGGTCGACCCCACGGCCGTGGCCGCCGCGCGCCCGCGCATGCCGCCCCCGCGGCCGTCGCCGCCGAGCGAGCCGCGAGACGGGACCGATCGCGCGCGTGGCGTCTTCGGTCGCTTGCGGGACCTGTTCGCGCGGCGCGAGGGCGGCGCGTGACGCGCCGCAGGCAGCTGTTGGCGCGCCGGGCGGCGCGGAGGGCGTCGCGCCCCGCGGCGCCGGCCGTCGTGGGGGCGGGGACGGGCCTCGAGGCCGAGCTGGCCCGCCTGTTCGAGGCACGCGACGTGCTCGAGGACATGGCCGCGTCGCTCGAGCGCAACGATGCGGTGGCGCAGGCCGACCGCGTGTCGGTGCTGGCCCGCGAGGTCGCCGCCGGCGGGTGCGGCCCGGACGCGGTCGCGCAGCGGATGCGCGCGACCGACGAGGGCGATCGGCGCGAGCGCGAGCGTCGCGAGGCCGTGCAGTCGGCGCTGGACAGGATCCGCGGCCAGCTGGGCGCGCGGAAGCGCAGCCACCCGGAGGACGCGGCGCGCTGGATCGAGCGCCGGATCGCGTCCCTGCTGCTCGAGGAGACGGGGCAGCAGCGTCAGACGCGCGCGACCGCCGCGCGCGTGAAGGCCCTGCAGGACGAGCTGGACGCGCTGCGCGGAGGCGGCGGCAGCGCCGGGAGCGAAGCGGCGCCGAAGCGAGGCGGGCGCCGCCCGGGGAGCGACAAGCCATGACACGACAGGCACTGGTGAGGACGGGCGGGCTCGGCTGCGGGCCCTCGTGCGGGTGCGCCCCGGGCGGACGGTCGCCCTGGCGGAGCGCGTTCCAGCTGCTCGACCGGTTCGCCGCGCGCGCCTTCGCGCCGCCTCGCTGCGGCGTACCCTTCGGGCTTGGCGATACGCCTCGCTCCCCCGGCGCGCTCCGCTTCCCCGCGTTCGAGACCATCCGCGGCTTCGCGCCCAACGGCCCCAAGCCGCTCGGCCCCGGACCGACGAAGGCCATCGCGCGCCTGGCGGACACGATCCTGGGCGGCATGCAGACCGCGAACCCCTTCACCGCTGTCCGCCTGGTCGGCTACATCGCGGGCCAGGAGTCGGATCCGTCGCTGGGGCTGAGCCGTGCGCAGGCGGTCCAGTCCGCGCTGCTGGGAGCGCTCATCGCTCGCGAGCCCCGCATCACCTCGCGCCTCCGGTTCTTCGCGGACGACTGCGGGTTCTCGCAGGACGCGCCGCGGGTCGACGTGCTGCTCTGGGTCGGTCCGGGCGGTCCGCCGCCGGTCCCGTGCGCGGCGCGCGTCCCTTCTCCCGCGGAAGCAGCGCGCGGGGCCGTGCGCACCAGCCCGGAGACGGTCGAGGAGCGGATCAACCGCATCCTGCGCGAGCCGGTGCAAGCACCCAAGGCCGGCCGTTCCTTCAGCCAGGCGTTCTGGAGCGCGCTCGACGAGAACGTCGGCCGCGTGATGTCCCGCGCGGGCGTGCCCCAGCGGCTGCGGGGCCCCATCCGCGAAGGCGTGCGCAAGGCCGTCGAAAAGGGTGCGGAGTCCATCCTCGACCGCGTGCTGGGCGAGACGGGCCTGCCCGGCGAGGTGCAGGAGGCCATCAAGTCCACCGTCCGCGCGGCGGTGAGGACGCCGGTGCGATAGGAGGCGGACATGTATCAGGCCCTCGGAGACGACCCCCAGCCGTGGCAGCCCCAGGCGGAACCCGGGATCGAACGCCGGCCCGGCTCGACCATGCCCTACGCCGAGGCGCGGGAGGCGTGGGAGCGCAGGCAGATCGACGAGCGGGCCATCAAGGAGGCCTACGCGCGCGACTGCGCGGGGCGCCGCCTGTTCGAGCGTCTCGAGCGCGACCCGGGCACCGCGGAAACGCGCGTGAAGCGCTTCGAGCGGCGGCTGGCCGAAGTGGTCCCTCGGCTGTTCTCGATCAAGCGGGCCCAGGACGCGAGGATGGCGGTGCTCAAGCAGGAGCTCGCGAGCGGCGCGGTCTCGCGAGACTCGTTCCAGAGGCAGCGCGCGAACATGGCCCGCACGCTGCGCATCCAGATCGATGACGAGTACGGACGCGGCTACGTGCTCGGCACCGAGCAGGAGGAGCTGGCCAACGCGCGGTGCGCGCTCAGCAAGGCGCGCTGGGAGCTGATGACGAAGCAGAACACCGGACGGGTGCCCGGTCGCCTCCACGGGCCCGGCCTCGGCCAGCCGCCCATCCACGTCTCCGAGGAGGCCTTCATCGAGCGGGAGATCAAGAAGGGCACGCCCACGACGCAGATCGCCGACGGCGTGTTCTGGGGGCGCAACCCGCAGTGGAAGGGCGTGCGCCTGCCGAAGGACTGCAACGAGCTGGCGCAGTTGCATGGCGAATGGCGCCGGGCCCGCGCGATCGTGCAGGCGCGCCAGACGGGCAGCCTGTTGCGGGTCCCGTGACCACGGAGGAGCGCGATGTACGTCCGAACTGAGCCAGGCGACGGCCTCGCGGGCCTGGGCCAGCCGCCGGCGGCGCCGGTCTGGAGCTGCCACCCGCCCAAGGTCCTCGACGACTTCCTGGTCGGCGACTACAAGCTGCGGCCGGCGCACTACAAGACGCTGGCCTCGGTGCGCACGTGGGTGAACACCCTGCGCGGCATGAAGGTGAACGCGTCGGTGGCGCTCGTCGGGCACACCGACGGGAGCGGCGAGGACGACATGAACAAGGGCCTCTCCGAGAACCGCGCCTACGAGGTCAAGAACTTCCTGACGCAGTCGGGCGTGCCTGTCCACGACGTGAAGGGCGTGGGCAAGGCGAGCCCGGTCGCGCCGAACACCACCGAGGGGGGACGACGGAAGAACCGCCGCGTCGAGATCCGGGTGTGCGCGGAGCAGCCGAAGCCCCCGACCGGCCAGCCCGCCTGACACGACCGTGAGGCGCGCGTCCTTCGGCCGCCACCGATGCGCACGAGGATCGTTCCGGCGTACAGCCAGCTGGCCCGCTGCTACGACCTCGCGCTGGGCCGCGCCAGCTTCGCGCATCTGCGCAGGCTCTTCGAGGCCCTGGCTCTGCGGTACGGCCTCCGGTTCCGCAGCGCGGCCGACGTCGGATGCGGCACGGGGCTCTTCGCGAGGTACCTGGCCCAGAGCCGCGGCGTGCCCGTCTTCGCCGTCGACAGGGCAGCCGCGATGGTCTCGGTGGCGCGACGCCGCTGCGCTGGCGCCCGCGTGCGCGTGCTCGCACAGGACCTTCGGGCCCTCGCCCTGCCCCGCCCGGTGGACCTCGTGACCGCGAACTTCGACGTGGTGAACCACCTGACGACGTTGCACGACCTGGCGCAGGCGTTCCGGCGCATCGCCGTGAACCTGGCGCCTGGGGGCCACTTCGTCTTCGACGCCATCACGGACTGCGATCCGCTGGGTGGACGGTCCAGGTACGTGCGGCCGCTGCCCGGCGGGATCGTCCAGGAGATCCGGTGGGACCCGCTCACACGGACGCTCCAGGGGTCGGCCCTCTTCCGTCAGGGCCAGGCGCGTGCGGAGCGGCACGTCGAGCGCGCTCATTCCCTGCTGGAGGTGGGGCACGCCCTGCGCGACGCGGGCTTCGCCATCCGGGGCGTGCACGATGCCGCGACCGGTGCCGCGGCGCGGACGTGCCCGCCGAGGGTCGCGATCGTCGCGCGGGAAGCGGGTCGGCGTGCCGCCAGATCGCGGGGAGGTGCGGAATGTACCTGAGAGCTGAACCGGACCGGGGACTGGGGAGAGCGGCGCCCGACCGGCGCGTGATCGACTACCAGTGCAGCACGAACGCGGTCATCGTCGACGACTTCGCGGTGGGCGGCTACCAGATCCCGCTCTCGCGCTTCGACAGGCTCCAGAAGCTGGTGGATGACGCCGAGCCCCACCTGAAGGCGGGCACGCCCTTCTCGCTGGCCCTCACCGGGCACACGGACGAGAGCGGAGAAGAGAGGATGAACCGGGGCCTGTCGCTGGCGCGGGCGGTCGAGGTGCAGGAGTGGCTGAAGGGTGCCGGGCTGCCGGTCCACAGCGTGGTCGGCAAGGGCGAGACGAGCCCGCTCGACCCCGCCAACACCCCAGCCGCATTCCGCCGAAACCGGCGCGTCGAGATCAGGGTGTGCCTCCCGAAAGGCACGCCGTGACGCCGCCGCGCCGGCCGGCCTGAAACAGGAAGGAGGTCCGCCATGTACGTGACGACGGGGATGGGCGACCGGCTAGGGTTCGCGGCTCCACAGGACGACGTGAGAGTGCTCCAGTGCGAGCCCGACCTCGAGGTCATCGACGCGTTCATCGTCGGCGACTATCGCCTGCTGCCCAGGCACTACGAGAAGCTGATGAAGATCCTGGACAAGGCGAGGAGCTCAAGGGCCGCCGGGTTCCCCGTCTCGCTGGGGCTCGTGGGCCACACGGACGACAGCGGGAAGGAGAGGATGAACTCGGGGCTGTCGCTGAGCCGCGCGCACGAGGTACAGACCTTCTTCATCCGGCAGGGCGTGCAGGTGCACGACGCCAGCGGCGAGGGGGAGCTCAAGCCGCGGGTGCCCAACGACTCCCCCACGCACAGGGCCATGAACCGGCGCGTCGAGATCATGGTCTGCGTGGCGGCGAAGCCTCCAGGAGCGAGGGTCCGCACCGCCTGAACGACGCCCTCGCGCGGCGCTTCCCGCCCCGGACGCGGCTCGGGCTACTCGACGCCCACGATCGTCCCGTCGGGCGCGAGGTCGATGTCCAGCGCGTGCGGATGCCTGGGCAGCCCGGGCATGGTGAGGATCTCGCCCGTGAGCGGCACGAGGAACCCCGCGCCGGCGGCGATGCGCACCTCGCGCACGGTCATCTCGAAGTCGCGTGGGCGCCCGACCCGCTTCTCGTCGTCGGAGAGCGAGAGGTGCGTCTTGGCCATGCAGATGGGGGCCTCGCCGAAGCCGAGCCGCACCGCGCGGTCGAGCTGGGCCTTGGCCGCCACCGTGAAGTCCACGTCCGACGCGCCGTAGATCGCGCGCGCGATCTTGCGGATCTTCGTGTCGGGCGGGTCGGCCAGGTCGTACGTGTAGCGCGGCGACGGCCTGGCCGCGCGGGCGCGGGCCACGATCCGCTCCGCCAGCTCCACGGCGCCCGCGCCTCCGCGCGCGAAGACGTCCGCCAGGCCGGCCTCGACCGAGGAGTGGCGCAGGCGCTCGAGGACGTAGCGCTGCTCCGCCTCGGAGTCCCCGGCGCGCACGTTCAAGGCCACGATCGGCTCCAGGCCGAACTGCCTGACGCTCTCGAGGTGCTTCTCGAGGTTCGCCATCCCCAGCGCCAGCGCGTTCGCGTCCTCCCGGCCCGACTCCGCGGCCGGGATGCCCCCGTGGAACTTGAGGGCGCGCAGGGTCGCCACCAGCACCACCGCGTGCGGCCAGATGCCGGCCGCGCGGCACTTGATGTCGAGGAACTTCTCGGCGCCCAGGTCGAACCCGAAGCCCGCCTCGGTGAACACGACGTCGGCGCGCCGCAGCGCCAGCCGCGTGGCAACCAGGCTGTTGCAGCCGTGCGCGATGTTGCCGAAGGGTCCGCCGTGAACGAGCGCCGGCGCGCCTTCGCGGGTCTGCACCAGGTTGGGCAGCAGCGCGTCGCGCAGCAGCGCCGCCATCGCGCCCTGGGCGCCGAGGTCCCGTGCGTAGAGCGGATCGCCGTCGCGGGCGAAGCCCAGCAGGATGCGCCCCAGCCTCTCCTTCAGGTCGGCGTAGTCGCGCGAGAGGCAGAGGATGGCCATCACCTCGCTCGCGGCGGTGATGTCGAATCCGTCCTCGCGCGGCACCCCCATGGCCTTGCCGCCGAGGCCGATCACGGTCTTGCGCAGGAAGCGGTCGTTCATGTCCAGGACCCGCCGGAACGTCACCTGGCGCGGGTCCAGCTCGCGGCCGTCGCCGCCCGCGGGCGTGCGGAAGAAGACGTGGTTGTCGGCGAGCGCCGCCAGCAGGTTGTGCGCGGAGGTGACGGCGTGCAGGTCGCCCGTGAAGTGGAGGTTGATGCAGGCCGACGGCTCCAGGCGCGACTCGCCGCCGCCGGTGCCGCCCCCCTTCTGGCCGAACACGGGACCGAGGGACGGCTCGCGAAGGGCGCACGCGGCCCGCACGCCGATCCTGCGGGCGGCCTGAGCGAGCCCGATCGTGCAGGTGGTCTTTCCCTCCCCCGCCGGCGTCGGGCTGATGGCGGAGACCAGCACGAGGCGAGCGGAGAGCGGGTCGTCGCGAAACGCGGCGTGGGGAAGGACCTTCGCGACGTGGGGACCCCAGGGCTGGACGTCGCCTGCGGCGAGACCGAGATCGGCGGCGACTTCGTCGATGGTGCGCATGCGCGATTCTATCCACGCCCGCGCGCACACGACCGTGGAGGCGGATGATGCGAATGGCTCAGGCGCGGCCCCGGTGCCGGGCGCACCTTCCGAGGAGGGTGGGCCGCCGGCAGGCGGACGCTCGTCCACATGCAGACCGCGCTCGAACGTCGATACGCGATTCGCGATGTCCTGGGGGGCGGCGGCCAGGGGCTCGTCTACCGGGCCGACGACCTCCGGCTCGGCCGGGCGGTCGCGCTCAAATTCCTCCCGGAGGCCCTCGCCCGCGATCCCCAGGCCGTCGAGCGCTTCGAGCGCGAGGCGCGGGCGGCGTCTGCGCTCGACCATCCGAACATCTGCGTCGTGCACGACGTGGGCGAGATCGACGGCCGGCCCTTCATCGCGTTCGAGCTGCTCGAGGGACAGACGCTGAAGCGCCGGATCGGGGGGCGCCCGCTGCCCCTCGATGTGATGCTCGAGCTGGCCCTGCAGATCGCCGACGCCCTGGACGCCGCGCACGCGAAGGGAATCCTCCACCGCGACATCAAGCCCGCGAACATCTTCGTCACCACGCGCGGCCAGGCGAAGGTGCTCGACTTCGGGCTGGCCAAGATGGCGCTCCTCCAGGACGAGGACGGCATCTCGAGCCTGCCGACCGCGTCCTTCGACGGCGACAGCACGCCCGGCGCGGTGATGGGCACCGTCGCCTACATGTCCCCTGAGCAGGCGCGCGGTTGGCCGCTGGACGTGCGCTCCGACCTGTTCTCGTTCGGCGGCGTGCTCTACGAGATGGCCGCGGGGCGGCCCGCGTTCGAAGGGTCGACCACCGCGCTGCTGTTCGACGCGATCCTGAACCGCGAGCCCGTTCCCCCCTCGCGGTGGAACCCCGCGCTGCCCGAGGAGATGGACCGCATCGTGCTCAAGGCGCTCGAGAAGGACCGCGACGTGCGCTACCAGACGGCCCGCGACATGGCGGCGGACCTGCGCCGCGTGAAGCGGGACAGCACGTCGGGACGGCGGGCCGCGGCGAGCGCGGCCGCGCCGCCGGAGCGGGCTCCGCGTCGGCGGGGGCGCCTCCTCTGGACGGCGTCCGCGTGCGCGGTCGCCCTGGCCGCCGCGGCCCTCCTGCTCCTGGGCCGGGCGTCCCGCCGTGCGCTACCTGCTCCCGTGACCGGGTACGCACAGATCACGTCCGACCGTACGCGCAAGTACGGGCCCGTGACCGACGGCGCCCGCGTGTACTTCACCGCTGTCGTGCCGGGCGCAGGGGCGGTCCGGCAGGTGGCGGCCGCGGGCGGCGAGGCGGTGCCCGTCTCCATGCCCTTCCCCACGGCCGCCGTCACTGACGTCTCGGCCGACGGCTCGCGCCTGCTGGTCGTGGTCCCTCCGAACGCGGTGGGTACGGGCGAGACGGCGGGCGCGCTGTGGGAGGTGCCGGTTCCCGCGGGAACCCCACGCCGCCTCGGCGACATCGAGGCCAGCAGCGCGGCATGGTCGCCGGACGGGCAGACGATCGCGTTCACCAAGGGCGCCGAGCTCCTTCTCGGCGCAAGCGACGGGTCGCGGCCGCGGACGATCTGGAAGGGACCGGCGGCGGTGCGGATGCCGGCCTGGTCGCCGGACGGTGCCTCTCTCCGCGCCACTGTCTCCGACGTCGGTGCCGCCCCCGCGTCGATCTGGGAAGTCCGCAGCGACGGGTCCGCGGCGCACCCGCTGCTGCCCGGGTTCGCCCTTCCGACGTGCTGCGGCCGCTGGACGCGGAACGGCCGCTTCTTCGTCTTCCAGGCCTCCGGCGAGCGGACGCAGGATATCTGGGCCCTCGCGGAGCGCGGTGTGTGGCCGTGGTCGCGAGTCCGCACGCCGATCCAGCTCACCCGCGGGCCCCTGGGCTTCACGCAGCCGGTCCCCAGCGCGGATGGAAGGAGGATCTTCGCGATCGGTCTGCGGCCCGGCGGCGAGCTGGTGCGCTACGAGCCGAAGGCCGGGCAGTTCGTGCCGTACCTCTCTGGCATCGCGGCGCACGCGCTCGACTTCTCGCGCGACGGCTCGTGGGTCGCGTACGTGACCTTCCCCGAAGGCGCGCTGTGGCGCAGCCGCCTGGACGGAAGCCAGCGCCTGCAGCTCACCTTCCCGCCGATGCAGGCCGCCCTGCCACGCTGGTCCCCCGACGGCACGCGTCTCGCGTTCAGCGCGGTGACCCCCAGCGAGCCATGGCGGATCCGCGTGGTGGCCGCCGCCGGCGGAGTGCCCCTGACGCTGACGACCGGCGACCGCAACGAGAGCGACGCCGACTGGTCCGAGGACGGACGCCACGTCGTCATGGGCTACAGCCTGCACGAGCACCGTCCCGAGCGCCCGATCGCGATCGAGACGATCGACGTCGAGAGCGGGGCGGTCACGCCCGTGCCGGGCTCGGAGGGGCTGTTCAGCCCCCGGCTGTCACCCGACGGGCGGACGCTGGTGGCTCTCTCGCGCGACTCGTTCCGTCTGCTCGCGCGCGACATGACACGCGGGACCTGGCGCGAGGTGACGAGGAGCCGGCAGTGGCTCACCTACCCCGCGTGGAGCGCCGACGGGCGCGCGCTCTTCGTCAGCGAGGGCCGCTGGCGTCTTCGGCTCGACGTGGCGACCGGCCGGCGCGAGGTGGTGGCCGGCCTGGAAGGTCTGCAACAGCCGGAAGCGGTCTGGGGAGAGTGGATCGGGCGGGGGCCGGACGACTCGGTCCTCGGCCTGCGCGACACGAGCATCCACGAGCTGTTCGCACTGGACTGGGCCGCGCGCTGAGGAAGCGGCCCCTCGGGCGGGCTCCCGGCCTTCCTTCACGGCCTGGCCCAACCCTGCCCCGTTCTCGCCGATCATGGAGCCAGAGCGAGGGCACGACATGAACGAAACGCGCGTCGTCGCGAAGTGGATCTCCTGGGCGCCGCAGCTCCTCAGCATCTTCCGCATCGTGGCCGCGGCCATCTTCGTCACGTCGGGCACGATGAAGGTGTTCGCCTTCCCCGCCGGCATCCCGCCCGACGGCGGGACCGCCCCCGTGATGTCGCAGGCCTGGATCGGCGGCGTGCTCGAGGTGGTGGGCGGGCTGCTCGTCCTCGTGGGCCTGTTCACGCGTCCGGCGGCCTTCATCCTCTCGGGCGAGATGGCGGTCGCGTACTTCCAGTTCCACGCGCCAGGCAGCTTCTGGCCGACCATCAACCAGGGCATCCCGGCGATCCTCTACTGCTTCCTCTTCCTGTACCTGTCGGCCGCCGGGCCCGGTCCCTGGAGCCTCGACGCGCGGCGCTCGGGCTAGGCCCCGTCCGGACGTTGCGAGCCACCGCCCGGCGGTGGTCTGATCGGACGGCATGACGACCGACGCCCGGCGCGCGATCGAGGCGGTCTTCCGCATCGAGTCCCCCCGCCTCATCGCGGGGCTCACGCGCCTCCTGCGCGACGTCGGCCAGGCCGAGGAGCTCGCGCAGGACGCGCTGGTGGTCGCCCTCGAGCGCTGGCCGGAGACCGGCGTCCCCGAGAACCCGGGCGCATGGCTCATGACGGCCGCCAAGCGGCGGGCGATCGACCAGCTCCGCCGACGGACGCTGCTCGACCGCAAGCACGGCGAGCTGGGCCGCGAGCTGGCCGCGCGGCAGGAGTCGACCGCGGACGAGCTGGAGCAGGCGCTCGACGACGACGTCGGCGACGACCTGCTGCGCCTCATGTTCATCGCGTGCCATCCCGTGCTCCCGACCGAGGCGCGGGTCGCGCTGACGCTCCGGCTGCTCGGGGGTCTCACCACGGAC
>JAICEW010000239.1 GCA_025923995.1 Vicinamibacteria bacterium
ATGGCCGGGTTCATGACCAGCGCGCGCGCGATGGCCACGCGCTGGCGTTGTCCGCCCGACAGCTCGTTCGGACGGTGGTTGACGCGCTCGCCCAGCTCGACCATCTCCAGCGCGCGGCGGGCCTGCTCCAGCCGCTCCTCCTTGGGGATGCCGGCGTACACGAGCGGCAGCTCGACGTTGTGCAGCGCGGTCGCGCGCGGGAGCAGGTTGAAGGTCTGGAAGACGAAGCCGATCTCCCGGTTGCGCACCGCCGCCAGCTGGTCGTCGTCCATCTCGGACACCACGTTGCCGTGCAGGATGTAGCGGCCCTTCGACGGCGTGTCCAGGCAGCCGACGATGTTCATGAGGGTCGACTTGCCGGAGCCGGACGGCCCCATGACCGCGACGTACTCGCCCCGCTGGATCTCGAAGGAGACGCCGCGCAGGGCGTGGATCTCCTCGGCGCCCATCACGTAGGTGCGCCAGAGATCCTGGGCCTGGATCAGGGCGCCCGAGCCGGCTCCGGTCGCGTTCGTCACGAGCGCGTCCGCCATCGTGCTCACGAGCGGCCTCCCTTGCCCTTTGTCTTGTCCTCGACCTTGATGCGCGCGTCGTTCTTCAGCGTGCGCAGGGTCTTGTAGGAGCCGGTCACGATCTCGTCTCCCTCGGCCAGCCCGTCCGCGACCTCGATGTCCGTCGCTCCCATGATCCCCGTCTTGACCGGCTTGAACGTCGCCTGCTCCTTCGCCACCACGAAGACGCCTTCCTTCTCCTCGAGCTTGCCGCGGTTGGCCTGGGCGTTGGGGTCCTCCGGCTCGCCGGCCTGGGGCGGCGTGGGATCGACCACCTTGCCTTCCTTGTCGATCTGGCGGACCACGACGGCCTGGATCGGCACCGCCAGGACCTGGCTGCGCCGGTCGGTCGTGATGTCGGCGGAGGCGTTGAGGCCCGGCCGCAGCGTCGGCGGCGGATCCTTGAGGGTCACCACCACCTTGAAGTCCTTCGCCTGGTTCGCGGTGGTGGTGGTCTGGGTTCCCGCGGCCGCGCCGCGGGCGATGGCGGACGAGCCGATCTCGGTCACCTCGCCCTTGAGCTTCACGCCCTCCAGCGCGTCGACGCGGACCTCGGCCTCCTGGCCCAGCTTCACGTTGCGGATGTCCGTCTCGTCGACCAGCAGCTCGGCTTCCATGATCGACAGGTCGGCCACCGTCATGATCACCGTGGGCTGGAAGCTCTGCGCGCCGATCACCACCTCGCCCTCCTCCTTGGCCAGGCTGGTGATGACGCCGTCCATGGTCGCGGTGACCGTCGTCTTCGAGAGGTCGTCCTGGTCGGAGTCGACCACGGCCGCCATCTGCGCGATGCGACGCCGCTGCGCGTCGACCTGCGCCTCCTTCATCTTGAGCTCGGCTTCCGTCTGGTCCATCACCTGGTCGGAGATCAGCTTCTCCGCGTGCATGCGCTTGTTGCGCTCGTGCGCGAGCTTGGTGACCTCCAGGTCCGCCTGCGCGCGGTTGAGCTCGGCGCGGGCCGCCTGCAGCCCCGCCTCGGACTGGCGCGTGCCCGCCTCGAAGCGCGTCGAGTCGATCCGCGCCAGCACGGTGCCCTTCTTGACCGTCTGCCCCTCGACCACGTAGAGGTGGGTGATGCGTCCGGAGACGTTGGCGCTCACGTTGACGAAGCGCTTGGGCTTGACCTCGCCTGAGGCGGTGACGGTCGAGACGAGGTCGGCGCGTGCGGCCTTCTGGGTCTGGACGGTCACCCGGTTGCGCCGATCCTTGGTCACGCTGAAGCCCAGGATCGCGAGGGCCAGCAAGGCCCCGACCACGATCCCGACGATCCGCGTTCGCTTCGACGCCATTCGTCCTCCGTTCCGGTTGTTGCTGGAAGGGTCGGGGCCGAGGCCCGCACCTAGTAGGACTATTACGAACCGTGGAGTCCCACGGTTCGAGGGATTCCCGACCGCTCGACGCGGGGTCGGCGCACCCTTCGCA
Source organism: Vicinamibacteria bacterium (assembly GCA_025923995.1). Classification (GTDB taxonomy): domain Bacteria; phylum Acidobacteriota; class Vicinamibacteria; order Fen-336; family Fen-336; genus JAICEW01. The sequence continues at coordinate 1,974 of JAICEW010000239.1, forward strand.
ACTGCTTGATGGTACGGCTATTCGTCCCGATCCGCCAAGGGGCGGGCCGGCCTACTCGATCGTGAAGCCGAGCAGCTCGACCGGGAACGCTTCCTTGATCGAGGACGAGACGTTCGTGGGACAGGCCAGCCGCAGCGGGATGTCGAAGCTGCCGTCCTCGGCCACCGACGCGGAGGCGCCCACGGCCAGGTGGGTGATCCGGAGCTGGTTCGGCACCTGGGTGCTCGCGTTCGCGGTCAGCTCGACCACCAGGAAGTAGGTGCGCGGCGCGCCCAGCGCGACCTGCAGGTTCGGGTCACCGTCGGGCAGCACCACGGTGGCCACCCCGCTCGCGAGCGTCAGCGTCGGTACGGTCGTCACCAGGACGTCCAGCGCGGGATCGAAGACCCCGTTGCCGTCCGCGTCGCGGTAGACGCGGAAGCTCTCGACCAGCGCGTTGGCTTCGGCCGTCGTCAACGGGTCGCCGTCCGTTTCCTCGAACAACACGCCCAGCGAGGCGAGCTCCACGTCGTGGTCGCCCGGGCGCCCGAGGTGCGTGGCCACGACGCGCAGCATGGACACGACGGCTCCGTTTTCGGCCATGGGCGGCGCGGTGTCGGCCACGGCCAGCGAGACGGACCCGCCCCGACCCTCGAACCAGGCGATGCGGTCGTCGGTCTGCGAGGCCGAGAGCGGGTCAAGGTCGCCGTCGCCGTCCACGTCCGCGGCGACGGCCGAGCGCGGAATGCCCGCGGTGCCGACGGTGCGCGTGACCCAGGTGGAGCCGTTGCCGCTCGTGTTCTCGTGCCACACGACCTGGTTGTCCAGGGACGCGGTCGAGAGCGCGTCCAGGTCGCCGTCGCGGTCCAGGTCGGCCGCCACCACGGTGAAGACTCCGCTCAGCCCGGTGCTGATCGTGTGGGCGATCCAGAGCGAGCCGTTCCCCGCGGCGTTCTCGTGCCAGGACGCGGTCGCGGATCCGTACGATGCCGAGAGCACGTCGCGGTCGCCATCGCCGTCCACGTCGGCGACGGACACGAAGACGGCGGCCGGGACGGTGGCGATGGGATGGGAGACCCACGCGGATCCGTTGCCCGCCGTGTTCTCGTACCACGCCACGCGGTCGTCCCCGTAGGACGCGGACAGCGCGTCCGTGTCCCCGTCGCCGTCGAGGTCCGCGGCCGCGACCGAGAACGCGCCGACCAGGCCGGTGGCGATGGTGAGGGCCGTCCAGGCCGAGCCGTTGCCGGCCGTGTTCGCGTACCAGGCCACACGGCCGTCCCCGAACGAGGCCGACAGCGCGTCCGTGTCCCCGTCGCCGTCCACGTCCGCCGAGGCGACGGCGACCGCGCCGTCGGCGGCGGTGGTGATGGTCCGCGTGGTCCAGGCCGTGCCGTTGCCGGCCGTGTTGTCGTACCACGCGATCGTGTCGTCCAGGTACGAGGCGGAGAGAACGTCCGCATCGCCGTCCCCGTCCACGTCTCCGTCCGTGGCGCCGTAGACGGCGCTGGCGGCCGTGGTGATGGTGCGCGTCGTCCACACGCTGCCGTTGCCGGCGGCGTTCTCGTGCCACCGGACCGCGTCGTCGTTGATCGACGCGGCGACGACGTCGGCCTGGCCGTCGCCGTCCACGTCCGACCCCAGGACGGCGATGGCGCCGTCGGCCGCCGTGCTGATGGGGGGGGTGGGCACGAAGCAGGCGGAAGCATGGATCGATTCGTTGCGGTGCCAGATCACGGCGGCACCGGAGAACGAGGGATACACGACGTCGGCGTCGCCGTCGCCGTCCAGGTCGCTCGCGAGCACCGCGAACGGTCCCAGGCCGTCGGTCGTGAGGGTGCGCGTCGTCCAGGTGGAACCGTTGCCCGCGAGGTTCTCGTACCACGCGACCTTGTTCTCGGCGAGCGACGCCGAGAGCGCGTCCATGTCGCCGTCACCGTCCACGTCCGCGGCTTCGACGGCATAGGCGGCGGTGGCGGCGGTGGTGATCGTGCGCATCGTCCAGGCGGTGCCGTTGCCCGCGGTGTTCTCGTGCCAGGCGACCGTGCCGTCCCCGTACGAGGCCGAGAGCACGTCCCTGTCTCCATCGCCGTCCACGTCCGCGGCCGCCACCCGGAAGGGTGCGGCGACGCCGGTGCTGATGGTGCGGGTGGTCCAGGCGGAGCCGTTGCCCGCCGTGTTCTCGTGCCAGGCGACCTGGTTCCCGGTCGAGGACGCCGTGACCACGTCCACGTCGCCGTCGCGATCCAGGTCGGCTGCGACCATCGCGACGGGGCCGATCATCGTCGCGATCGTCCGCGGGGCCCAGGTGGAGCCGTTGCCCGCCGTGTTCTCGTACCAGAGGACCAGCGACGAGCTGAAGGCCGTCACCAACACGTCCTGGTCGCCGTCCACGTCCACGTCGGCCGCGAAGATGGGCACGGGGGACGCCAGGCCCGTCGCGATCGTGCGGGTGGTCCAGGCGGTGCCGTTGCCGGCGGTGTTCTCGTACCAGGCGGCGACTCCGGCGTTGTGCGACGCCGCCAGCGCGTCCACGTCGCCGTCGCCGTCCAGGTCCGCCGCGTGGAGGCCGTAGGAGCCGTCGAGGGCGGCGCTGATCACCCGCGTGGTCCAGGTGGACCCATCGCCGTTGTTCTGGTGCCAGGCCAACGTGTCGTTGAAGATCGACGTGGAGAGCAGGTCCGTGTCGCCGTCACCGTCGACGTCCGCCGCGAAGGCGCGGGTCGCGCCGAGCGCGGTGGTCGTCACGGGCGGCTGGACGGCGAATGGAACGTCGCCCGCCTGGGCGGCCGCGGGATGTGCCATCGCGACCGCCGCGGCGAAGACGCCGGCCGCGAGCCGGGGGGTGAACCGTACCCGTCGCGCCATCGCTCCTCCCTATGGGCCCGCTCGAGACCAGCGCGAACGGGATACGCTTTTCGGACGCAGGGCCGGCGTCCCCATCCCGAGAGTCCTGGGTCGCTCCCTGCTCTAGTGCCGCGGGGAACGATTCGTTTCGCAAACGATCGTCCGGGCCCGGCGCCAGCGGCCCCGGCGGCGCGGGGGCGTCCTGTCGCCGCGTGTTATCGTGTAGCCTCTCTCCGATTGCGCTCATGGCGGCGCGCCCGCGCCGCGGAGGGGCCTTGCCGAACGCCTCGATCCTGATCGCCGACGACAGCCCGCTCGTCCTCCGCATGATCCAGAAGATGCTGGAGGAGGCCGGCTTCGGCGTGGTGACCGCCCGCGACGGGCTGGAGGCGATCGAGAAGGCGGTGGCGGAGGACGTCCGCCTGGTGATCCTCGACGTGATGATGCCCCGCATGAACGGGTACCAGGCCTGCCGGCTGCTCAAGACCGAGCCGCTCACGCACGACCTGCCGGTCGTGATCCTGACCAGCCGCGACCAGGCCGGCGACCGCTTCTGGGGTCTGGAGACGGGCGCCGACTACTACATCACGAAGGACTCGGAGCCCCAGCGCATCCTCGACCTGGTGCGCAACATCCTGGCCCAGGGCCAGGCGCCCAGCCGCGAGCGCACGCCCGACGCGCAGCGCTCCAGCGTCGACATCCTCTCGCGCGTGAACGAGCTGCTGGACCGCAAGCTGTTCGAGGCCACCATCCTCTCCGAGATCGGCCGCGTCGCCCGCGGGCTCGACAAGTTCGACGAGACCTTCATCCAGGTCATGACGCTGGTGGCGCGGGTGGTGGACTTCAGCATCGGCGCCATGGCGTTCGTGGAGGAGGAGGCGCTGGAGGTCGCGCTGATGCACCAGCGGCGCACGGCGCCCGAGGCGCTGGAGGATGCGAAGGCGCGCCTGCTGGAGGGCATCCACGCGAGCCGCGGGGACCGGGGCTTCCGCCGGATGTACGCGCGCCTCTTCGCGCCGGCGGGCGGCGCCGTGGGCACGGAGGAGCCCAACCTGGGCGGATGGGCCTGCTTCCCGGTCTCCGCGGGCGACCGGCTGGTGGGCATGCTGGGCGTCGGCGGACGCGCGGTGGGACGCATGACGCGCGACGCCGAGGCGTTCCTCAAGCAGGTCGCGAACCAGTCGCACATCGTGATGGAGAACAGCCGGCTGGTGGAGCGGCTGCGCAACCTCTCGATCCGCGACAGCCTGACCGACCTGTTCAACCACCGCCACTCGATGGAGCTCATGGACCAGGAGTTCCAGCGCGTGGGCCGCTACCCGGCGCACGCGGGGATCAGCCTGCTCATGATCGACATCGACGACTTCAAGCAGATCAACGACTCGCGGGGCCACCTGGCCGGCGACGCGGTGCTGCGGGAGGTCGCGCACGTGCTCAAGGACTCGCTGCGCACGGTGGACTCGGTGGGGCGCTACGGAGGCGAGGAGTTCGTGGTGATCCTCCCCCACACGCCCCGCGACGAGGCCGTCCGCACCGCTGAGCGCATCCGCCAGCGGGTGGAGGCGCACACCTTCGAGACCGGTGGCGAGCGCGTGCGGGTCACGGTGAGCATCGGCGTGGCCACGTTCCCCTCCGAGGGGATCGACGGGCCCAACGCGCTCGTGCGCGAGGCCGACCGCGCGCTCTACGCCGCCAAGGAGGCCGGCCGGAACCGGATCGCGTGATCCGCGCGGGACGTCACGCCGGCGGCAGGCGACACGCCGGCGCGCCGGCCTTGGCCTCCGCGACGACCGCGGCCAGCGGAGCGCCCAGGCGGCGGGCGGCCAGGTCCCACACGCCAGAGGGGCCCGCCTGGACGAAGGCGCGCAACGCCTCATCCGCGTCCGGCTCCGTGGCCAGCCACAGAGCCACCGGCAGCGCGCCCCACTTGCGGTCGAACGGCCCGCGCGAGAGGTCCGCCGTCAGGGCCGCGGCCTGCGCGGGCGTCGCGCAGGCGAGGGCGGCCATGCGGGCGGCGAAGCGGGGCTCGAGGACGGCCAGCGTGTCCTTCGCGACCTGCGTGGCCGCGCCGTTCTCCGCCCAGCGCCCCGACAGGGAGTGGTAGTTGCCCAGCCCCTCCTTCCAGATCTCGAGCAGGGCCGTGTCCAGCGCCGACTCCGCGGCCCACGGATGCGCGGACAGCCAGGCGCGCTGCATGAGATGCGCATACTCGTGGCGGAAGAAGCGGTCGATGCGCACGGCGTTCTCGGGCCGCGTGGCGTCGCCGTACGCCGAGTGGAGCTCGCCGAGGTCGAACCCGATGGTGGTGGCGTCGTGGGTGAACGCGTCGTCGCCGGCGGCCGCCTGGTTGCCCACCACGACGGTCACGCTCGGCGGCGGCGAGACACCCGCGTAGGGTCGAGCCACGGCCTGCCGGTCGCGATCCCAGAGCGGGACGCGCGCGCGGATCAGCTTCAGCCACCCGCGCTCGGCGTCGCCCAGCGGGCGGCGGGTCCGCGCGGCCTCCTCGGCCCTGGCGCGCGGCAATCGCTCGCGCAGCATCGCGGACCACTGAGGAGTCGGGACCCCCGAGTCCGCGACGCCCACCATGATGCGGATCGCTTCTTCGGCGCGGGCGTCGCCCGTGGTCGCGGCCAGGAGCAGGAGGAGGCACGAGGTTCGGGTGGCTCGAGCGGCGTCGATGGCGTTCATGCGGGATCAACGTACGTCAGGTCGACCCGGTTTGCGACCTCGTGACCTGCCGCCCGGTTGCGATAGGCTCCGCGCGTGATCCCACTCGACGACTGGCGCGCGCGGGGCGGCCGGTACCTCCATCGCGGCCATCCGATCTTCTTCGTCGAGGAGGGCTCGGGGCCCGCGCTGCTGCTCATCCACGGCTTCCCCACCGCGTCCTGGGACTGGTCGCGGATCTGGGCCGGGCTGACGGCCCGCTTCCGCGTGATCGCGCCGGACCTGATCGGCTTCGGCTTCTCGGCCCGGCCGCGTGCGTACAAGTACCGCCTCGCGGACCAGGCCGACCTCTGCGCGGGCCTGCTGGCCGAACGCGGCGTCCGCGACGCGGACGTGCTCGCGCACGACTACGGCGACACGGTGGCGCAGGAGCTGCTCGCGCGCTCCAACGAGGGAACGGGGCCGCTCGCGCTCCGCTCGGTGTGCTTCCTCAACGGCGGGCTCTTCCCCGAGACGCACCGGCCGCGGCTGGTGCAGAAGCTGCTGATCAGCCCGGTCGGCCCCCTGGTCGGGCCGCTCATGACCCGCATGGCCTTCGAGCGCAGCTTCTCGGCGGTCTTCGGGCCGCGCACGAAGCCCGCGCACGGCGAGATGAACGCGTTCTGGCGGCTGGTCACGGAGAACGGCGGGCTGCGCGTGACGCACCGCCTCATCCGCTACATGGCCGAGCGGCGCCTTCACCGCGAGCGCTGGGTGGGCGCGCTCCAGCGTTCGCGCGTGCCGCTGCGCCTGGTCGACGGCGCACTCGATCCCGTCTCCGGAGCGCACATGGTGGCGCGCTACCGCGAGCTGGTCCCGGAGCCGGACGTCGTGCTGCTCCCCGACGTCGGACACTACCCGCAGTGGGAGGCGCCGGAGGCGGTGCTGGCGGCGCTCCTCGCTTTCGTCGATACTCGGCGCCCGTGAGCCTGCGCGTCGACGTCGCGGTCGTGGGGGCCGGCGCGTTCGGGGCCTGGACCGCCTGGCACCTGCGCCGGGCCCGCCTCACGGTCGCGCTAGTGGAGGCGCAGGGCCCCGGCCACAGCCGGGCCAGCTCGGGCGGCGAGACCCGCGTCATCCGCATGGGCTACGGCTCGCACGAGATCTACACGCGCTGGTCGGTCCGCTCGCTGGAGCTGTGGAAGGGCCTGGCCGAGCGCGCGCACGACCGGCTGTTCCACGAGACGGGCGTGTTGTGGATGGCGCGCGAGTCGGATCCGCTGACCGTCTCCACCGCGCAGACCCTGAAGCGCGTCGGCGTCGCGCACGAGCGGCTGGACCGCGCGGAGCTGGAGCGGCGCTGGCCGCAGATCGACTTCGGGCCCATCCCGTGGGCGATCTACGAGCCGGGCTCGGGCGTGCTCATGGCGCGCCGGGCCGTGCAGCGCGTGGTCGCGGACGCGATCGCGTCGGGAGTCCTCTACGTGCGGGCCGCGGTGGCGCCGCCCGCGCTGCGGGGACGCCTGCACACGATCGACGCCTCGGGACGACCGATCGCCGCCGAGACGTTCGTGTTCGCGTGCGGGCCCTGGCTGCCGCTTCTGTTTCCCGAGGCGCTGGGGGGACGCATCTTCACGACGCGCCAGGAGGTCTTCTACTTCGGCACGCGGCCCGGCGACCTTTCGTTCGCGCCGCCGGCCATGCCGGTCTGGATCGACTTCCTCGACCAGTTCTACGCGCTGCCCGACCTGGAAGGCAAGGGGCTGAAGTTCGGGCTCGACCGTCACGGCCCACCCATCGACGTGGACCGCGACGACCGGCTGATCAGCCCGGAGACCTTCGCGGTGATCCGCGACCTGGTGGGCCAGCGGCTGCCGGCGCTGCGCGACGCGCCCATCGTGGGCACGGAGGTCTGCGCGTACGAGAACACCTCGAACGGCGACTTCGTGATCGACCGCCATCCGGATGCGCCCAACGTCTGGCTGGTGGGCGGCGGCTCGGGGCACGGGTTCAAGCACGGCCCGGCCGTCGGCGAGCACGTGGCCGGCCGGCTGCGCGGGGACTCCGAGACCGAGCCCCGCTTCTCGCTCGCGACCAAGTCCAGCGAGAAGCGACGCGTCATCTTCTGATCGCATGGCCCGCTCGATCGTCCGGTCCGGGCTCTGGCGGCGGCGGGACGAGGAGGGGCTCGAGCGCTTCGAGCTCTCCCGCGACGGCGAGGCGTGGGTGCTGAGCGGGACCATCCTGGCCGCCGGCGTGTGGGGAACGGCCGAGGCGCGCTACGAGGTGGTGTGCGCGGCCGACTGGCGCACGCGGCGCGTCGAGGTCTTCCTGCGCCACCCCTCGGGCGAGCGCGCGCTCATGCTGGCCGCGGCCGCCGGTCGCTGGTGGGCGGACGGCGTGGAGCAGCCCGGCCTGCAGGGATGCGTGGACGTGGACCTCGAATGGAGCCCGTCCACCAACACGCTGCCGATCCGACGACTGGCGCCACCGGTCGGCGGCGGGAGCGGCCCGCTGCGCATGGCGTGGGTCCGCTTCCCCTCGCTCGCCGTCGAGCCGCTGCCGCAGGAGTACCGGCGCACCGCGGACGGGCGCTACCACTACTCGAGCGGCGGCGGCAGCTTCCAGGCCGACATCGACGTCGACGACGAGGGCCTGGTCGTGCGCTACGAAGGCGGGTGGGAGCGCGTCGGCTCCTCGCGCGGACCGGAGCCGACGCGCCGAGGGTCGCGCTAGCGGCGGGACATCAGCCGCAGCACGTAACCGAACCTCCGC
>JAICEW010000240.1 GCA_025923995.1 Vicinamibacteria bacterium
CGAGGGCCGCGAGGCCGAGGCGGAGCGCGCGTTCCGGGACGAGATCGAGGCGCTCCCGCAATCGCCGGAGGGACGCGTCGGCCTCGCGATCCTCTATCGCTCGCAGGGCCGCAACGCGGAGGCGCGCGAGGCGGTCGCGGGAGTCGTCACCCGTCATCCGCAGCCGGGCGCGTCCGAGTACTGGGCCGTGGTGCGCACGCTCGCGGGCCTCGGCGACGCCGAGGGCGCGCGCGAGTGGGCGGCAAAAGCGCGCTCGCGCTTCCCGGCGGACCCGCGGTTCCGGGGCCACTCGGCCCGGACAGAGTAGCGTTCAGCGCGTCATCGGGGCTCGGCCGGCTCGTCCACTTCCGTCCAGAGCGCGCCCAGCTCCAGCTCGATCGCTTCGAAGGGCTCGATGCGGGCCGGATCGATGCCCGTCCTCGTTTCGAGGAGTACCCACCCGGCGTCGGACCAGCGAAGGACTTCGAGCGACCTCGCCAAAGGGTCGACGAGCCAGGCATGCCCGATGCGCGCCTCGCGATAGATCCGCAACTTGCGCGTGCGATCGATCCGTGCCGTTGACGGTGACAAGACCTCGCAGACCCAGTCCGGCGGCAACGTGAAGAACGCCTCGTCCGGCACGCGCTCCATGCGTTCCCGGCGCCATCCGCCGAGATCGGGGACCACCACGTGCTCGCCCAGGTGGAGCTCGGGTTCGTCGAGAATCCGCCAGCCTCCGGGGCCGCCGCGTCCATGATGGAAGGGCCCCCAGAGAAGGCCGCCCAGCGAGGACGCGGCCGTGGCGTGTCTGGGCGTCGGCCGCGGGCTCAGGAACAGCTCGCCGTCCAGGATCTCGGCGACCTTGTTCTCGGGCGCGTTCAGGACGTCGTCGTACGTGGCCTTCATGCGGTCCCCTGAGGAGTGTAGGTCCGCGTCTTCGCGCCCCGCAACCGGCTCGTGCACTCCCGAAGCCTCCCGGCTCGAAGGTGGCACGGCGAATGGACAGCGAAGGTCCGATCAGCGGTCGCGCTTGAGCACGACGAAGCCGCCGGACAGCTCGACGACCGCGCTCACCTGGCCCGGGGCGAGCGCGGCGGCAGCCGATCGCAGCGGCTCCGCGAGGTCCGCCGGCTGGACGAACCCGAGGTCGCCGCCGCGCGCGGCCGACGGATCCTGCGAGAGCTCGCGCGCGAGGGCCGCGAAGTCCTCGGTGGCCGCGCGACGTGCGGCGGTCTCGGCCCGCGCGCGATCCGTGACGCGGATGATGCGAAACCGCACGGCACCCGCGGGCGGCGGCAGGTCGCGGGCCCGCGCGGCCTGCAGGCCCGCCGCGGCGCCGGGGTAGTCCGGCGCACGGGCAACGAGCCGCTCGAACAGCGGGACCGCTTCGGCCGCGCGGCCGGCGCGCATCTCGACGGACGCGAGGTAGAACAGCGCGTCCGCGTGGTCCGGCCTGGCCGCGAGCGCCGCGCGGAACGCCTGCGCGGCCGCGGGCTCGTCGCCCTGCGCGCCCTGCACCAGGCCCCACGCGACCTGCGCCTCGGCCGACTTCGGGTCGAGCCGCACCGCCTCCTTCGCTTCCGAGGCCGAGCGCGCCAAGTCGCCCGCGTTGCGGTACAGGTTCGCCAGGTCGACGCGCACGCGCGGATCGCGTGCGTCACGCGCGCGGGCCCGCTCGAGCGCGACGCGTGCGGCCGCCAGGTCGCCCTTCTGGAGCAGCAGCCGGCCGCGCATGGCCAGCAGCTCCGCGTTGTCGGGCGCATGCCCCAGACCGCGCTCGACCGCGCGCTCGGCCTCGGCCAGCCGGCCCGACGCGCGGTACGCCTCCGCCAGCCAGGCCCAGGCGGGTCCCGCGGTCGGCGACTGCTCGAGCGCGCTCTCGAGCGGGCGGATCGCGTCCGCGGGCTGGCCGGTCTCGATGAGCGCGCGGCCGAGGGTGTAGTCGACGTTGAACGAGCGGCGCTCCAGCACGCGCCCGCCCTCGCGCGTCGTCGTGGACGCGAGCTTGCGCAGCAGCGGAAGCGCGTTCGACAGGTCGCCCTCGCGGTACAGGCGCAGGGCGCGCACCATGTCGCGCCGGTGCGACTGGAACTCCTCGAGCCGGTCCTTGGGGTCGATGTTCGAGGGCGCGCCTCCCCTGAACCCGCCGCCACCGACGTAGCCCAGCGCCGCCATGCGCTCCAGCGCGGCGGGATCGAGGTCGACCGCGTCCTTGGGCACGGCCGCGCCGCCCGGGTCGTGGGTGGCGAGCCTCGCGCGCACCGCGGTCGCGACGGACGCGCGCGTGTCGATCAGGTTCTTCGTCTCGCCGGGGTCCTCGGTGATGCGATACAACTCGGCCCGCGGCGCGTCGATGAGCTTCCAGCCCTCGGCCCGCAGCGCGCGCAGGGGCGCGTAGCCGAAGTGGATCTGGCCGTAGAGGCTCTCCGCGTACGACTCGTTGTCGGGGATGCGGCCCTGCCCGCGCAGCACGGCCGCGCGCGAAGCGCCGCTGACGGGCGGAGAGGCGACGCCGAGCAGATCGAGAACGGTCGGCATCAGGTCGACACTGCGGAACTGGCCGCTCACGCGCGTGCCACCCGGCAGCGTGCCCAGCCGCGACAGGATGAGCGGCACGCGCAGCGTCGAGTCGTAGACGAGCATCATGTGCTCGTCCTCGCCGTGGTCGCCCAGCCCCTCGCCGTGGTCCGACGTCACGACCACCAGCGTGCGCTCGCGCAGGCCGTTGCGGTCCAGCCACTCGATCAGCCGGCCGACCTGCGCGTCCGCGTACGCGACCTCGCCGTCGTACGGCGCCTTCGCGTTCGCGTACGCGGCGGGCGGCTCGTAGGGCGAGTGCGGGTCGAACAGGTGGACCCACGCGAAGAAGGGACCGCTGCGCGGCCTGCCCAGCCAGCGCAGGGCGGGATCGACCACCCCGGACGCGCGGCGCTCCATCTCGCCGCCGCGCGTGGTGGCGTTCTCGCCGGAGCCGAACGGGTCGTCGTACACCGCGAAGCCCTGGTGCAGGCCCGACGAGCGGGCCACCGGGAACGCGCCGATGAACGCCCCCGTGTCGTATCCCGCCGCCTTGAGGACCGTGGCGAGGGTCGGCGTGCCCGCCTTCAGCGGGTGCGACGCGTTGTCGCGGAGGCCGTGCTCGTAGGGATAGCGGCCCGTGAACATCGAGGCGTGCGACGGGCGCGTCTGCGGGACCTGGGCGACCGCGTCCTCGACCAGCACGCCCTCCTTCGCCAGCCGGTCCATCGCGGGCGTGCGCGCGCCCGCGTACCCGTACGCGCCCACGCGGTCCGCGCGCAGCGTGTCGATGGTGACGAGCAGGAGGTTGGGGCGCGGCGTCGCCGCTGGCTGCGCGGATGCGGTCGTGGCCGAGAGCGCGAGCGCGGCCAGGGTCACGAAGCGGCGGGACATGCGCGGGGATTATCGCTGCGGGCCGGCAAACGGACGAACGGCCCCAGGGGAGTCACGAAACCCCTGGGGCCGTTGCGCGTCAGAAGCTGAGCCGAGCCCCCAGACGCAGCGTGCGCGGCGCGATGATCTCCTCCACGCGGCCCAGGTTGACCCCGGCCGTGCGGTTCAGGGAGAGGATCACGTCGTTGTTGAGCGTGTTGAACAGCTCGGCGCTCAGCACCAGCCCGACTTCGCGACCGAACTTGACGTTCTTCGCGAGGCGCAGGTCGATGTCCCAGATGTCGTCGTAGCGGGTGCCGTCGACCGTGGGCACGGCCAGGATGCGCGTGGTCCCATCCGAGCCCAGCGAGCGCGACACGTGGACCGGGTAGGGGCCGCCCTGCCGGCCGAAGAGGGCGGCGGAGGCGTCCATGCCCCACGGAAGCTGCACGAGCGCGTTGCCGTAGAACTGCCACTTCACGCTCGTGTAGAAGCTGGCCTTGCCCGACCCGCCCGAGAGGTTGGCCACCTGGCCGCCCTCGACGAGCGGATCCGTCTCGACCGGCGTGGGGTTGCCGTTGAACTGGGTCGGGGTGACGCCGTCGTCCCAGCTCTCGGTCCAGTCGTTGAAGGAGAACGCGGCGCGCGCCATCCACTTGTTGGAGAGGCGCTTGGTCGCGGTCAGCTCGATGCCGTTGAAGCCCGTGCTGTAGCCGTCGCGGTTCGTGCGGAAGCGGCGGGACGCGCCGGAGATCGAGTAGGGCGCGACCGTGTAGCCTCCCACGGTGACCGGTGGCAGGTGCGTGTACTCGCTGGGCTGCACGACCGTGCAGGTCGCCTGGGTCGGCTCGCCGTTGCAGGCCGTGCGCATGCGCGGACGATAGGCCCAGTCGGTTGCCGTGCGATACGTGTAGGCGGCGCCCACGGCGAAGTTGGCTCCCAGCTCGTGGTCGATGCCCACGATGAACTCGTTGTCGTGCTTCGCCTTGTAGTCGCGGTCGATCTGGTTCACCGTGCTGCCGACGGCGGCCGGGTTGGCCGGATCGGCGCCGTAGCTGTACAGGAAGTTGTTGAAGTCCACTTCGTTCGGCTGCACGAAGCGGTCGCCGTTGCTATCCCGCCAGCCGTAGGCGAAGCCGCTCAGCGCACCGGGGTTCTCCTCCGAGACGTCGCCGTACGAGAGCTGGCCCGCGTAGCGGGCGAACGACGCCCTCACGATGGTCTTGCGGCTCTTGTCCAGCGCGTAGCTCACGCCCAGCCGCGGGGAGATGTCGCTCCACTCGATCTTGTTCTCGCTGTCCCCGCCGAACTCCAGCGCGGGCAGCCGCTGCGGGAAAGACGCGTTCGCCGGGGCGCTGCTGGCGAGGTTCTTCGCCGTCTGCAGGTCCCAGCGCGCGCCGATGTTGAACGTGAACCGGTCCTTGGTGAAGACGTCGCCCAGGTGGGCGGAGACGTACTTCCCGCCGTACTCGACGACGCGGTTCCGGATCAGCACGGCGTAGTTCTCCGCGCCCGTGGGGTCGCTGGTCGAGTGGTAGAAGCCGACCAGCTGGTTGCCGTTGTACGCGGACGTGCTGTAGGTGCTGAGGTCGCGGTAGCTGAACCCGAACTTCAGCTCGTTGTTGCCGCCGGCGCCGGCGAAGAAGTAGCTGCCGTCGATCGAGCCCAGCTTGAGCGGGCGAATCGACAGGTAGTCCGAGTAGGAGCCGATGCCGGTGCCCGACACGTAGTCGATCGTGTACGACTTGTCGTCGCCTCCGCGCGCGATCAGGCCGAAGCCCGTGTCGTAGTACGCGCCCTTGGCCGAGATGAAGAAGTTGGGCGAGAAGGTGTGGTCCACCTGCAGCTTCCAGAGGCCGCCCGGCAGGCCGCCGTCCGTGTACTCGTTGGCCTGGTTCCACAGGTAGTCGTCGGTCGGCTGGATGGGATAGAAGCTCGGCTGGCGGCCGAACTTCTTCTTGTTGCCGAGGAAGTAGTAGGCCGACACCATCGTCTGGCCCGTGGCCTGCCAGTTCAGCTTGGCGTTGTACGCCGGCAGCAGCGTGTCGTCCGGCGTCTGGTTGAGCCGGATGAGCTTGATGTCCTGCTTGCCGTAGGTGGCGTAGAACCAGAGCTTGTCCTTGACGATCGGCCCGCCGATCTCGAACCCGAAGTCCTTCAGGTTCTTGATGTGGTCGCCGAACTCCGCGTCGCGCGTGGCCTGCGTCTGCCGCGGGTCGTTGGTGATGTCGTCCCGCATGTTGCTGCTGGACAGGTCCTCGTCCGTGATGAGGAAGCGACCGCCGCCATGGAACTTGTTGGTCCCGCGCTTGGTCACGAGGTTGATGCCGATGCCGCCCGTCTGCACGTTCAGGTCGCCGCCGCCGGTGGTGACGTTGATCTCCGAGAAGGCCTCGAAGTCGAAGTACGTCGGCGAGGCGCCGGTGGCCGCCATGTCCGTGACGTTGATGCCGTCCAGCGTCCAGATCTTGTCGGTGGTGGTGGAGCCCTTGCCGGCCACCGAGGCCTGCTGGCCGTTCTCGTTGCCCGCGATGTTGATGCGGTCGAGCAGGACGCCGGGCACGCTCTTCAGCACGCCCCAGGGGTCGCGCGCGTTCGGCACGCTCTGCAGCTCCTCGGTCGTCATCGTGGTCGAGGTGCCGCGCTTCTTGATGTCCACGAGCGACGCCTCGCCGGTGACGGTGACCGCCTCCGCGACCTGCGCCACCTTGAGCGCGAAGTCGACCGTGACGTTCTCACCCGTCGTGACGTTGATCTGGCGGTTCACGGTACCGAAGCCGGCCATGTTCACCGTGACGGTGTAGCGGCCCTTGTCGAGGTTGAGGAAGCGGAAGTCCCCTTGCGAGCCGACCGTCGTGGCGCGCGCGCCCAGCTCGCCGCCGAGGGTGACGACCGCGCCGGGAAGGACCGCGCCCGACTCGTCCGTGACCTTGCCGTAGATGTTGCCCGTGCTGATCTGGGCGAACGCTCCCGGGGCCATCGCCAGGACCATGGCGAGACCCAGGAAGAGGAGTCTCTTCATCATCGAACCCCCTGTTCAATATTTGGAACGCGATCCGCAGTACAGCAAGGGAGGTGCCGGGGATACCGATTCTTACAACTGCCGTCTTTCCAGCAACTAAAGGGCTTGGACTCTCATCGCTCAATCCCTTGAGTTCATTCAACTAGTTGGATTTCTCCAAAACCTTGGACTTTCTTGAAGGCCGAGGCCCCGTCGTGGTTCGATTGGCGGCATTCCGGGCGGGCAAGGAGGGCGGCTCTTGAGACCCCTGATGTGCCTCGTGCTGATGGTCGGCCTCGTGCCGCCGCTCCCCGCCGATCCTCCCCGGGGGGACGTCCCCGTCTTCACCTCCGAGGTCGCCCTCGTCCTGCTCCCCGTGTTCGTCGTCGGACCCGGCGGTGCGGCCGCTCGCGGGCTGCAGGCCCAGGACTTCGAGCTGTACGAGGACGGCAAGCGCGTCGAGGTCGCCGCGTTCCGCTACGTCGACACGACGTCGCCGGAGGATCAGGAGGAGATCCGACAGGCGCCCGCGGCCCGCCGCCGGTTCCTGCTGCTGTTCGACCAGTCGTTCACCGACCCCAACGGCCTGAACCGCGCTCAGCAGGCGGCGGCGGACTTCGTGCGCTCGCGCATGGCCCCGAGCGACCTGGCCGCGGTCGCGACCTTCGACGCGAACCGCGGCGTCCGCCTGGTCGCGAACTTCACGGAGGACCGGGCGCTGCTCGTCCATGCCGTCGAGACGCTCGGCCTCTCCACGATGGCTCGCATCAGCGACCCGATGGCGCTCGCGCAGGACCTGGGCGCGCTCGACACGCGCACCGGGCGGTCGGGGGGCGAGACGAGCGGCCAGCTCGACATCGGGGGCCTGCAGACCGTGCTCATCAACCAGATGCGCGCGGCGGAGGTCTCGTCGTACCGGCAGGGCATCGAGGCCTTCGTCGCGCAGCTCGAGGGGCTCGCGAAGGCCCTGCGGCGCGTGGAAGGGCGCAAGCAGGTCCTCTACTTCTCGGCCGGGTTCGACTCGCGCCTCCTGACCGGCCAGACCGGCGAGGAGCAGAAGACGGCCGCGCAGTCGTCGGTCACGGGCGCGCTGTGGGAGATCGACGGCGCGACCCGATTCGGGGACAGCCGCGTGCGCGAGCAGGTCATGGACATGACGAAGGCGTTCACCAACGCGGACACGGTCATCCACACGATCGACGTGACCGGCTTCGGCGCGGACGACTCGCTCTCTCGCATGTACGCGAGCGTCGAGCTGGGGCGCGCCATCGGCGGCCGCGAGTCGCTGGGCCTGCTGGCGGCCGAGACGGGCGGCCGCTTCTTCAAGGACGCGAACGACCTCCGCCCGCTGCTGCGCGAGATGCTGGACATGACCAGCCGCTACTACGTGCTCGGCTTCCAGCCTGCGAAGACGAAGGCGCCGGGCGCGTTCCACAAGGTCAAGGTGAAGGTAGCGCGCAAGGGCATGAAGGTCTCGCACCGTCCGGGCTACTACGAGCGCGAGCCGATCACCGCTCGCGCGCCGGTGCTGCAGCGCCAGTTCGAGGCGGCGGAGCTGATCCTGGGCGGCGAGGGGTCCGAGGCGCGGAACGAGCTGAAGATGTCGAGCCTCTGCCTGCCGCTTCCGGCCGCGGGCGACAAGCAGACGGTCGCGCTCGTGGTCCAGATCGCGGCCGAGAAGCTGGAATGGGCCGCCGGCCGGCCCACCTCGCTCGAGATGTACGCGTACGCCGTGGGCGACGACGGGGCCGTGCTCGATCACATGGCGCGGCTGGCGCGCATCGACCCCGCGAAGGTCGTAGCCGGCGACACGCGCGGCGTGTCCTTCTACGGCACGTTCCAGGTCCCGCCCGGCACGTACACGCTGCGCACGCTGGTGGTGGAGCGCGAGACCGGCGCGACCGGCATCCAGGTGCTGGAGCTCAAGGTCCCCCCGTTCGACCCGTCCGCGGGCTTCCTGCTGCCGCCGCTGGTCGTCGAGGACGCGGCCTCCTGGGTGAGCCTGGACCTCGCGCGTCCCGACGCGGGCCGCTCGCCCTTCGACGTCGGCGGGCGTCAGTACGTCCCGCGCACCAGCTTCGAGGTGAAGGGCGGGACGGCGGAGACGATGGTGCTCGTCGCGTTCGCGCCCGAGCGGCCCGGCGATCCCAGCGACATCCAGATCCGCTCGTCGCTGACGTCGCGCGACGGCAAGGCCGCGCCCGCCGGCGTGCTGCGCATCGACAAGATGTACCCCGACGTGGCGGGGCGGCGCGTCTTCGTGCTGGGCTACACGCCCGACGAGCTGGCGCCCGGCGATTACACCCTGCGCGTGGCCCTGGGTGAGGGCGCGGACCGCCTGGAGTCGTACGCGCTGCTAAGGGTGAAAGCGGGCAGCTAGCACTCGGGCACGTTCACGCCGACGTCGAGCGGCCCCTCCAGGACGTTCACCGCCAGCCCGCCCCGGGACGTCTCCTTGTACTTGACCTTCATGTCCGCGCCCGTCTCGCGCATGGTCTTGATGACCTTGTCGAGGGGCACGAAGTGCTCGCCGTCGCCACGCAGCGCCATGCGCGCGGCGTTGATGGCCTTGATCGAGGCCATCGCATTGCGCTCGATGCAGGGCACCTGCACCAGGCCGCCGATGGGATCGCAGGTGAGCCCCAGGTTGTGCTCCATCGCGATCTCGGCCGCGTTCTCGACCTGGGCCACGTTGCCGCCCTGCACCTCGCACAGCGCTCCGGCCGCCATCGAGCAGGCCGAGCCCACCTCGCCCTGGCAGCCGACCTCGGCCCCGCTGATCGACGCGTTCTGCTTGTAGAGGACGCCGATCGCGCCCGCGGTCAGCAGGAAGCGCACGACGCCGTCGTCCGACGCGCCCGGAACGAACCGCGCGTAGTAGTGCAGGACGGCGGGGATGATCCCGGCCGCGCCGTTGGTCGGGGCCGTCACCACCCGGCTGCCGGCCGCGTTCTCCTCGTTCACCGCCAGCGCGTACAGGTTCACCCAGTCCAGGGCGGTCAGCGGGTCGCGCAGGCCTGCCTCGGGGCTGTCGAGCAGGCGCCGGTGCAGGTCGGGCGCGCGGCGCCTCACCTTGAGCCCGCCCGGCAGCACGCCCTCGGTCGCGCAGCCGCGCTTCACACACTCCTGCATCACCTTCCAGATGCGCAGGAGGCCGGCCCGTGTCTCCGCCTCGGGCCGCCACGCGGCCTCGTTCGCCATCATCAGGCCGCTGATGGGCAGGCCGGTCCGCGCCGACAGATCGAGCAGGTCCTGCGCGCTGCGGAAGGGGTGCGGCAGCGGCCGGTCGTCGGTGCGGATGGGGTCCTCGCCCTCCGCCGCCTTCTCGTCCACGACGAAGCCGCCGCCGACCGAGTAGTAGACGCGCGCGGCCCGCTCCGTCCCCGACGCATCGAGCGCCGCAAAGCGCATCCCGTTCGGATGGAAGGGGAGGCTCTCGCGGAGGAACAGCAGGTGCGCGGCGTCGGCGAACGCCACCTCGTGCCGGCCCAGCAGGGACAGCCGGCCCTCGGCGCGGACACGCGCCACGCGCGCGGGGATCGACGCGACGTCGACGCCCTCGGGCGTCTCGCCCATGAGCCCCAGCATCACGGCCTTGTCCGTGCCGTGGCCGCGGCCAGTCGCGCCCAGGCTGCCGTAGAGCTCGACGCGGACGGCGGACGCCTGGCCGAGCAGCCCCAGCGCGTCCAGGTCGAGCGCGAAGCGGCGGGCGGCGTTCATGGGACCGACGGTGTGCGAGCTGGACGGGCCGATGCCGATC
>JAICEW010000241.1 GCA_025923995.1 Vicinamibacteria bacterium
ACGGGCTCTACGAGCGCATGCCGTTCGACGCCGACGGCCGCATGGCCTTCCGCTCCTTCCGCGACTACACGATCGCGAACGCGTGCGACGTGCCCGAGCTGGTGACCATCCTGGTGCCCACGCACGAGCCGACCGGGCCGTACGGGGCCAAGGCCGTGGCCGAGATCCCGATCAACGGGCCCGCGCCCGCCATCGCCAACGCGGTGTTCCACGCGACGGGCGCCCGCCTGCGCTCGCTCCCCCTCACGCCCGACCAGGTGTTCTTCGCGCTGGCGGGGAAGCGGGCCGACGAGCGCTCCTAGCTCACGCGCGCCACCAGCCAGCTCGCGAAGCGCAGCCAGCCGTCCGAGGCCGCCAGGAGGAAGCGCGCGGGGATGCTGAGCAGGATCAGCAGCGCGCCCGCCAGCGTCGCGCGATGGATGCGGCCCCGCGTCTTCAGGTCGAACGCGACCAGCGGCAGCACCGCCAGCCAGCACAGGAGGAAGATCGTCACGATCCCGCCCGGCAGGTCCGGCGGGAAGGGCAGGCGCGCGACAGCCGGCGGCAGAAGGCTGAGCGTGGCGAGCAGCAGGAAGCGCTTGTGGGCCTGCGTGTCGCGGCGCTTCACGATGCCGGCCCCCACCAGCGTCGCGAACACGCCCAGGTCGAAGGCCTGCACGGCCAGGAACCGCCGCAGCTCCAGCGCGAGGGGCCCAGTGGCGGCCGCCGCCACGTGCAGCGCGGCCGCGGCGCCGACCGGGATCATGAGCGCCGCCCAGGCGGCGCCGAAGAGCCCCAGCCTGCGGTGCAGGTCCACGCGGCGGGCGGAGACGAGCGCCGCCTGGGTCACGAACAGGGCCACCCAGACGGTGAAGACGAACCCGTGGACGTGGAGCACGCGGGAGAGCGGCTGGGCGGGACGGAAGACCGGGCGGAGGTAGTAGCTGGGACCGAAGCCGAGGAAGACGAGGACCGTGACCAGCGCCGCCATGCCGCCGTAGAAGAGGCGTTCCGCGCGCCGGGCACCGGTGGCGGGAGCGGCCAGCGTGGCCATGGTCGGCAGAGGCTAGCACCGGCAGCGCGACCTTCCAAACGCCGCGCTGTACACTGGTCGGCGGCATGAAGCTGCTCTATTCGTACCTCCGACGCCACTGGGGGCTGGTCGCGCTGGCCCTGGTGCTGGCGACGGTCAACCAGGTCTTCTCGCTGCTCGACCCGCTCATCTTCCGCTACGTCATCGACCGCTACGCGCTCAAGTACGACCAGTACACGACGGGCCAGTTCTTCCGCGGAGTGGGCTGGCTCCTGGCCGGGGCCGTGGGCGTCGCGTTCGTCTCGCGCGTGGCCAAGAACTTCCAGGACTACTTCATCAACGTCATCGTCCAGAAGGTCGGGGCCCGCATCTACTCGGACGGGCTCGCGCACTCGCTGGAGCTGCCCTACTCCGTCTTCGAGGACCAGCGCAGCGGCGAGACGCTGGGCCGGCTGCAGAAGGTCCGCATCGACGTCGAGAAGCTGATCAACGTCGCCATCAACGTCCTGTTCACGACCCTGGTCGGCATCGTGTTCGTCACCATCTACGCGCTCACGGTGCACTGGGTGATCGCGCCTGCCTACTTCCTCACCATCCCGCTGCTGGGCTGGCTCAGCTCCACGCTGAGCCGCAGGATCAAGGTGGTCCAGAAGACGATCGTGGCCGAGACCACCGCGCTCGCCGGCGCCACCACCGAGTCGCTGCGCAACATCGAGCTGGTGAAGAGCCTGGGCCTGGCCCGCCAGGAGGTGGACCGGCTCAACGCCGCGACCGCGAAGATCCTGAAGCTGGAGCTCAAGAAGGTCCGCTACCTGCGCAGCCTCAGCTTCATCCAGGGCACGTCGGTGAACGCGCTGCGCACCAGCCTGCTCTTCCTGATGCTGTACCTGATCTTCGCGCGCGAGATCACGGTCGGGCAGTTCTTCTCGCTGTGGATCTACTCCTTCTTCATCTTCGGGCCGCTGCAGGAGCTGGGCAACGTCATCAACACCTACCGCGAGACCGAGGTCTCGCTGAAGAACTTCCAGGACATCCTCGACACGCCGCGCGAGCCGCGGCCGGAGAGCGCGGTCCGGGTCGAGCACCTCCAGCACCTCGCGTTCGAGGACGTGACGTTCCGGCACCAGTCGGCCAGCGCTCCGGCCGTCGACCACATCACGTTCACGGTGGGCAAGGGCGAGACGGTCGGCTTCGTGGGCCCGTCGGGCTCGGGCAAGACCACGCTCGTGAAGCTGCTGGTGGGCCTCTACCGGCCGCAGCAGGGACGCATCCTGTACGACGACGTGGGCCACACCGAGGTGGACCTGGACGGCCTGCGCGAGCAGATCGGCTTCGTGACCCAGGAGACGCAGCTGTTCTCGGGCACCATCCGCGAGAACCTGCTGTTCGTGCGGCCCGACGCGGCCGACGCGGAGATCCTCGAGGCCCTGCACAAGGCGGCCTGCCACGGCCTGCTGGCGCGCGCGGACAAGGGGCTCGACACGCTGATCGGCGAGGGCGGCGTCAAGGTCTCGGGCGGAGAGCGCCAGCGGCTGGCCATCGCCCGCGCCCTGCTGCGCCGGCCGCGGCTGCTCGTGTTCGACGAGGCGACGTCCGCGCTCGACTCCCTGACCGAGGAGGAGATCAGCCGCACCATACGCGACGTGGCCCGCGGGCGCGAGGTCATGACCATCCTGATCGCCCATCGGCTGTCGACCGTGATGCACGCCGACCGCATCCACGTGCTGGAGCGCGGCCGCATGGTCGAGTCCGGCCGCCACGAGGAGCTGCTGGCGGAGAAGGGCCTCTACTACGCGATGTGGCGGCAGCAGGTCGGGGAGCGCCGGGCCGGCGAGGATACGGCACCCGCGCCCGCGACGCCGGGGCTGGTCACGGCGTAGCGGCCCGCGGCGGGCGCCCGCCCTCGCCTCCGGAACCGGCGTATCATCGGGCACCCGTGAGCTCGCCTGGCGCCGCTCGCGCGCTACTGCTGGCGCTCGCCGCGTCGCTGGCGGCGCGTCCCGGCGCCGCCCTCGATCCGGCCAAGCGCATCACCCAGTACGGGCACGACGTCTGGCAGATCGAGCAGGGGCTGCCCAACAACACGGTGCGCGCCTTCGCGCAGACGGCCGACGGCTACATCTGGCTGGGCACGCTCGAGGGGCTGGTCCGCTTCGACGGCGTCCGCTTCACCGTCTTCGACGCGAGCCGGACGCCAGGGTTGCCCGGCTCCTCCATCCGCGCGCTCCTGGGGGACCGGTCGGGGGCGCTCTGGATCGGCACCGAGGCAGGCCTCGTCCGCCATCGCGACGGCGTGTTCGAGCCATTCGACGCCAAGCGGCCCGAAGTGTCGGTGACCGCGCTGGCGGAAGACCGCGAGGGCAGGATCTGGGTGGGAGCGCAGGTGGACGGCGTGCTGGAAGCGAAGGACGGCGCGCTCGTTCCCTACCCCGGCCAGGGCACGCCGGCCAACCGCACCGTGACCGCGCTCCACGTGGACCGCGCGGGAGGCCTCTGGGTGGGCAGCCGGAGCCGCGGGGCCGCCTGCCTGCGCGACGGCGGCATCCGCGAGTACTCGACGGCGGACGGCCTTCCGACCATCGACGTCCGGGGCTTCGCGGACGGCCCGGACGGAGCGGTGTGGATCGCCACCGCCAGCGGGATCAGCCTCCTCCATCGGGACGGCCGGATCGAGTCGACGCCGCTCGCCGGCGGTGCGCGCGTGCTGCACACCGACCGCCACGGCAGCCTGTGGCTCGGATCGAGCGAGCACGGCCTGGCCCGGCGCCGCGACGGCACGCTGCTCCGCTACTCGAAGCCGGACGGCCTCACGAGCCTCACCGTGCGCGCCTTCCTGGAGGACCGCGAGGGCAGCCTCTGGATCGGCCTGGAGGACGGAGGCCTGAACCGCTTCCGCGACGGACCGCTGACGACGATCGGCCAAGCGGAGGGGCTGGCCGACGAGGTGGCCATCGGCCTGGCCGCCGACTCGCGAGGCCGCATCTGGGCCGGCGTCCGCGGCGGGGGCCTGCACGTGATCGAAGGCGACGCCGTGTCGCGGCTCACGACCAAGGACGGACTCTCCAGCGACCGCGTCGTCGCGCTCGCCGAGGACGCGCGCGGGACGATGTGGGCCGGCACGATCGCCGAGGGCCTGAACCGCCTGCAGGGCTCCGCCGTTCGCATCTTCCGCAAGCAGGACGGCCTTCCGCACGACGACGTCTTCGCGTTGCGCGACGACGGGCGGGGCGGCCTGTGGGTCGGCACCCGCGGCGGGGGCCTCAGCCACTTCGACGGGAGCCGATTCACGACCTGGGGCAAGGCGCAGGGGCTGACCAGCTCGTTCGTGTGGGACCTGGCCCTGGACGCGGCGGGCGCGCTGTGGATCGCCAGCGCGCGCGGGCTCTTCGTCCTCTCGGAGGGAGCCGTCCGGACGGTCGTGCCCGACATCCCCGCGCACACGCTGCACGTCGATGCCGACGGCGTGGTGTGGACGGGGACCGCGATGCGCGGCCTCTACCGGGTGAAGGACGGGGCCGTGGCCTCCTTCACCACGCGGGAGGGCCTGCAGAACGACAACGTCACGCAGGTGATGGAGGACGCGGAGGGCAACCTCTGGCTCGGCTCCAACCACGGCATCTCGCGCGTCAGCAAGCGCCAGCTCCTGGACGTCGCGGAAGGCCGGCGGGCGCGGCTGACGCCGGCGACCTACGACAGCGCGGACGGCATGCGCAGCCGCGAGTGCACCTACGGCCGCGGCGCGCGCACCGGCGACGGGCGCCTCTGGTTCCCCACCATCCGCGGCGTCGTCGTGGTCGACCCGCGGCGCATCGAGGCCAACCCCGTCCCGCCGCCGGTCCACGTCGAGCGCGTGATCGCGAACGGCCGGGAGGTGCGCCCGGGGCCGGACGGCGTGGCCGTCGTGCCGCCGGGCGAGGGGCGGCTCGAGATCCACTTCACGGCGCTCAGCTACCTGGCGCCCCACCGCGTCCGCTTCTCGCACCGGCTCGAGGGCTTCGAGGCCGCGTGGAGCGAGCCCGATACGCGCCGCGACGCGACCTTCACGAACCTGCCTCCCGGGCGCTACACGTTCCGCGTGCGGGCCGCCAACAACGACGGCCTGTGGAACGAGGAGGGCGCCGCGTTCGCGGTGCGGCTGCAGCCGCGCTTCTACCAGACCGCCTGGTTCGCCGCGCTCGCGGCCGCGCTGCTGGCGGCCGCGGCGTGGCGCGTCCACCAGTTCCGCGCGCAGCGCCTGGTGGAGATGGAGCGGGTGCGGACCCGGATCGCGGCCGACCTGCACGACGACATCGGGGCGGGGCTGTCGCAGATCGCCGTCCTGAGCGAGGTCGTGAGCCGCCGTGTCGCGCCGGACGCGGCCGGCACGCTCGACGCGCTGGGCAAGATCTCGGCCACGGCCGGCGAGCTGGTCGACTCCATGAGCGACATCGTCTGGGCGGTGAACCCGCGCAACGACCGGCTGGAAGACCTCGTCCGCCGCATGCGCGGGTTCGCCAGCGACGTCACCTCGGCGCGCGGCCTCCACCTGGGGTTCGAAGCGACAGGCGTCGATGGGCAGCGGCTCGGCCCGGACGTACGCCGCCACGTGTACCTGATCTTCAAGGAGGCGGTGAACAACGCGGTCAAGCACTCCGGAGCCGTGCGCCTCTCGATCGCGCTCGCGGTCAGGGGCGGGCAGCTGGCGCTCACGGTCGCGGACGACGGCCGCGGCTTCGACCGCGCCCAGCCCTCCGAGGGGAACGGCCTCACCACCATGACACGGAGGGCGGCGGATCTGGGCGGCCGGGCGGAGATCACGTGCCCGCCCGAGGGCGGGACGGTGCTCGCGCTGGACGTCCCGCTCGAGCGTTGACGGCCGGAGCTACGCGGGTACGTAGTGACAGCCGGAGGCGATCGGCCTAGGCTGGGGCACCCTCATGGAGACCCTCCGGGTCGGCATCGTCGAGGACCAGCGCGAGATCCGCGACGGCCTGGCCGCGCTCATCGGTGGGACGCCCGGCTACGAGTGCACGGGGGCCTTCCGTTCCGTGGAGGAGGCGCTGGGGCCGCTCGCCGCGCGTCCGCCCCAGGTGCTCCTGCTGGACGTTGGGCTCCCCGGCATGTCGGGCATCGAAGGCATCCCGCTGCTCAAGGCGCGCTGCCCCGGTCTGGCGGTCGTCATGCT
The DNA here is from genome assembly GCA_025923995.1 of Vicinamibacteria bacterium. Lineage (GTDB taxonomy): Bacteria > Acidobacteriota > Vicinamibacteria > Fen-336 > Fen-336 > JAICEW01. The sequence goes on from JAICEW010000241.1 coordinate 6,177, forward strand.
GACCGTCTACAACGACGACGAGCGGATCATCCAGGCCGTCTGCGCCGGGGCGTGCGGCTACCTGCTGAAGAAGACGCCTCCCGCGCGGCTGCTGGAGGGGCTGCGCGAGGTCGCGGAAGGCGGGGCGCCCATGTCGCCCGAGATCGCACGGCGGATCGTCCACCTGTTCCGCGAGCACCGTCCCCCCGAGCGCGCCCCCTACGAGCTGACGCCGCACGAGACGCGGCTGCTCCAGCTGCTCGTGGACGGCCACAACTACAAGACCGCGGCCGACCAGATCGGCATCAGCGTGCACGGCATCTCCTTCCACATGCGGCGGATCTACGAGAAGCTCGAGGTCCACTCCAAGTCGGAGGCCGTGGCCAAGGCCCTCCGACAGGGCCTCGTCCGCTAGCCGCGGCCGCCCCATTACTACGCGTCCGCGTAGTGACGCCGGGCGCCGCCCTCCCTAACCTTCCCGCGATCCCTCGGCAGGAGGTGGCGATGGCGGTGAGAGGTGTACTGACCCTGGTGGCGGTGCTGGCGCTGGGCACGTCCGCGCAGGCGGACGTGTGGGACGTGGGAACGGACAACGACAACGACTCGGGGTCGGACAACGAGATCGTCCACGGCCTCAACCAGCTCCACGACCTGGCCGCCCAGTCGGGCGGGACGGTCATGGACGTGGACTGGTTCACGTTCCGTCATCCCGCCGCCCGGTCCTTCGAGATCGTCGTCGAGGGGGTGACCGGAGACGTCTCGAACGGCACCACGTCTCCATCCGTGCAGCTCATCGCCGCCGACGGAACGTCCGTCGACCAGGACAGCGAGCCCGTCACCAACTTCGGCGTCGCCCGCAGCCTCCGTTCGTATTCGGGGCTGCTGCCGGGCTCGACTCCGGGCTACTACAACAGCTTCGTCCGCATATCGAACCCGGCGTGCGGGCTGACCTGCGCAGCCAACGACCAGTACCGCATCCGCGCCCACGAGACGACGCTCATGCTGCCGCGCTTCAACAACGCGGGCACCCAGATCACCGTGCTCATCCTGCAGAACCCGACGCGCCAGGCCGTGCTGGCCACCGCACACGCGCTGTCCAACACCGGCACCCTGCTGGGCAGCCTGGGGTTCGCCGTGCAGCCGTACTCGACGTACGTGGCCAACCTGAGCACGGTCCTCGGCGGCGCCCTGAACGGGCAGTCGGGCAGCCTCGTCATTCCGCACACCGGGCCGTACGGCGTGCTCTCGGGCAAGGGCGTGGCGCTGGAGCCCTCCACCGGCTTCACGTTCGACACAGCCCTGTCGCACGTCGCGAACTGAGGCGACCTCCGATGCGCAGCGCCCGTCTACGCATCGTGTCGGTCAGCGTCACCGCCCTGGCGCTGGCCGGGACCCTTTCCGCCCAGACGCCGGTCGGCACGAGCTTCACGTACCAGGGGCGGCTCACGGACGCCGGCAGTCCCGCCAGCGGCAGCTACGACTTCCGCTTCACGCTCTTCGACGCGCCCACGGGCGGGTCGACGGTCGGAGCGCCCCTCACCGCGAACGGCGTGGCGGTCGCGCAGGGCCTGTTCGCGTCGGTCCTCGACTTCGGCCCGGCCGCGTTCGCCGGTCAGGCCCGCTGGGTGCAGGTGGAGGTTCGCCCGGCGGGTGGCGGCGCGTACACCGCGCTCGCACCGCGGCAGGAGCTGACTCCGGCCCCCAATTCGCTCTTCAGCAGCCGGACGGACCCTGCCCACCTGACCGTGCTGAACGCGAGCAACCTGACGTCCGGCACGGTGCCCAGCGCGCGCCTGTCGGGCACGTACAGCCTGGCGCTCGACCTCTCGAGCCCGGCCAACACCGTGAGCGGGACGTTCACGGGGAGCGGCGCCGCCCTCACCAGCCTCAACGCGGGGAGCCTGTCGACGGGGGCGGTCCCCGGGCCGCGTCTCTCCGGGACCTATCCGAACCCGCTCAACTTCCCCAGCGCCGGGAACGTGTTCGTCGGCGACGGCTCCGGGCTCACGAACCTGAACGCCCAGCCCCGCTCCGTACGCACCGTGGTCGTGGGCCCCGTGGGCACGGCGGTCCAGAACGGCAGCGCGCTCCTGGCCGCGCTCACCGGCATCACCACCGCGTCGGACACGAACCCCTGGCTGCTCAAGATCGAGCCCGGCCTCTACGACGTCGGCACGAGCAGCCTGGCGATGAAGCAGTACGTCGACATCGAGGGCTCGGGAGAGGGCGCCACCCGCATCACCGGTCTGGGGCGGCCGACCAACACGGCCGGCACCGTCCACACCGCCGGGAACAGCGAGCTGCGCGACCTGACCGTCGAGAGCCGCGGCGGGGACGCTTACGCCAAGGCGCTGTTCGTGGACGGCGGCGCGCCGCGCATCTCGCGCGTGACGGCCTTCGCCTTCGGCGGCACGGTGGAGAGCCAGGGCTTCTTCGCGCAGGGCGGCGCCACGCCCACCGTCGACGACCTCACCGCCAGGGCGATCGCGAGCGGCACCGCCACCAGCTTCGGCGTCATCAACCTGGCCGCCCACCCCGTGTACTTCCACCTGAACGCGTTCGCGATCGGCGGCAGCTTCGCGGTGGCGGCCGGCAGCTACAACGGCGCCGCGCCGACCATGCGCAGCGCGGTGGCGATCGCCAGCGGGGCCACCACCGAGAACCAGGGCTTCGCCTCCCTGGGCAGCAACCCGACCATGGAGAACGTCCTCGGCATCGCGACCGGCGCGGCCGTGAACAACATCGGGTGCCTGAACTTCGGGTCTCCTTCCACGGTCGTCCTGCGCGTGGCCACCTGCCGCGCCATCGGGGCCACCAGCATCAACTACGGCGTCCTCAACAACGGCGGCGCCCACGTGACCATCGTGAGCCTGGTGGCGGAGGGCGTGGGCGGCGCGAACGCCAGGGGCGTCGAGAACAACGGCGCCGGGGGCGGGACGACGATCACCCACGCGCGGGTGACGGCGGCCGGCGGCAGCGTGGACGCGCTCGGCCTCCACAACGTCGGCTCCTCGCCGCGCGTCGTCGACCTGGAGGCGTACGCGAGCGTCGGCGGTGCCGCCAACGCGTCGGGCGTCCTCAACGACAACGCGTCGCCGCAGCTCCTTCACGTCACGGCGACCGCGGCAGGGGGGACGGGCGCGACCGGAGTGATCGTCGGCGTCAACATCACGGGCAGCTCCTCGCCGTTCCTGGAGCACGTGAGCGCGACCGCCAGCGGCGGCAACTTCGCATACGGCGTCTTCGCCGCGGGAACCGCCGGCACCCAGACCGTGCTCCGTGCCGTGAGCGCGCACGGGCGCGAGGGCGCGCAGTTCTCGATCGGCGTGTACGCCCTCAACGGCGGAGCGGGAACGTTCAACGACGTGGTCGCCAGCGCCTCGGCGCCGGCCGGCCTGAACGTGGGGCTGTGGAACTACGGCGCGGACCTGGGCCTCACCAACGTGACCGCCACGGCCGCCGGCGGCGGCAGCCGTTACGGGCTCGTCAACGGCTCGCCTTCGACCCCCGCCATGACACTGGTGGACCGCTCGACGTTCTCGGGATCGAACGCGAGCGTGTTCGGCCAGTCGGGCTCGGTGATCCGACTGGCCGCGAGCAAGCTGGTCGGACCCGTCGCGAACAACAGCGGCTCCACCTCCACCTGCCTGTTCTCCTACAACGGCAGCTTCGCGGCGCTCAATGCGGCGTGCCAGTAGGCTCGGGTTGCTCGCGGGGCTGGCGCTCGTGCTGCCGGGACGGGTGGTCGCCCCGGCACGCGAGCCGGGCCGCGCCGACGTCGTGCGTGGCGCCTCACCGCTCGCGGACACGCGCGTCGATGCGGCACTGCCTGCGCGAGGCTCCGGAGCGCGCGACCCGTCCCTCGGCCTCCTGAGCGCCGATTCGGACCTGCTCATGGCCGGGTCGCCCGAGCCGGGAAGGGGATCGCGATGAAGCTCGTGTCCCG
>JAICEW010000242.1 GCA_025923995.1 Vicinamibacteria bacterium
CGGGCGTCGCGCGGAGGCGCGCGAGCTCGTGATCGAGATGAGGGACCACTTCCCGCGCATCGCGGCCTTCAGCACGTGGGTCGACTACCTGCTGGCCTGGCTGGACAGGCGCGACGCCGACATGGCCGCCGGCTACGGGACGCTCCAGGACCTCAAGATCGTCGACGACCCCGAGGCCATCTTCCAGGAGGGATGGCTGCTGTGCGACGCCGGCGCCCACGAGCGGGGCCTGCCGCGCCTGCAGCAGGCGGTCGCGAAGGGGTACTACCCCGTCAGCACGCTGGCCCAGGGGCCGCAGTTCGATGCCCTGCGCGGACGGCCCGAGTTCGAGGCGCTGCTCGCCCAGGCGCGCGCGGGCCGCGACCGCGCGCTGGCGGCGTTCCGCGAGGCCGGGGGCGAGCGCCTCCTCTGCCGCTGCGCCGCGTGAAGAGCCTGGCCCGCGCCGAGGACGCGGCCGAGCTGATCCGGCGGCTCGGCGACGTCCGGCCGGACAGCGCGCGCCGCTGGGGACGCATGACCGTGCACCAGATGGTCTGCCACCTCGGCGACTCGTTCCGGATGGTGAGCGGCGAGAAGGCGGTCGTGGAGACCTCGACCGTGCTCCAGCGAACGCTCGTGAAGTGGGTCGCGCTCTACGCGCCGATGCGCTGGCCGGCCGGGCGGATCACCACCGTCCCCGAGCTGGACCAGTGCGGCGCGGGGACCGCGCCCGCGGACTTCGCGGCCGACGTGGCGCGCGTGCGGGCCTACGTCGAGCGCATGCCTCTCGAGGCGGGAACGGTCGCCTGGCCCCGCCATCCCTACTTCGGCGCCATGTCGGTCGCCGACTGGCTGCGCTGGGGCTACCTGCACGTCGACCACCACCTCAGGCAGTTCGGCGCCTAGCGCGCGCCCCCGCGGACGCGGTAGGCTCTCCGGCCATCGACCCCGCGCACACCAAGGAGGTCCGGCATGTCCGACGCGTACTGCCCCGGCTGCGGCAAGCCGCTGCCGCCGGGGGCCGCCTACTGCGTGCACTGCGGGCGCTCGTTCCGCGATCAGGCGGCGGACGACCGCGACGCCACCGGCGGGATCATTCCCTACAAGAACTCGTCCGCGCTCATCGCGTACTACTGCGGCGTGTTCGCGGTGATCCCCTGCTTCCCCATCGGCCTGGCCGGCCTCGTCCTGGGGATCAAGGGGCTCCGCCATGCGAAGGAGCACCCCGCCTCCAAGGGCCAGGTGCACTCGTGGATCGGCATCGTCGTCGGCGGGCTGTTCGGGCTGGTGTGGCTCGTCGTGACGGGAATGATGGCGTTCGCGATGCTCTCGAGCTAGGCCTGACGCCGAACCTTCGCGATCACCCCACGGGCCCAGCGCTCCCGCATCGCCTCGAGGGTGAGGACCTCGCCCAGGCAGTCACGGCGCGGGTCGAGCAGCGCCGCCAGCGGCACGCCTCCGCGCCCGGTGGAGGGCGGCCAGGGCGGAGGAGGCGCCGCCCACGTCCCGTCGGCGCGCCGCATGTGCGACCGGTCCGAGCGAAACTCCCGCACGTAGTCCGCCGCCGCGATCACGCGGAACAGCGGCGCCTTCGCGGGCGCGGGCGGGAACGAGCGGCGCAGGTACGCGCCCGCGGGCACCGGGAAGCCGAGCGTGGTGTCGAGGTCCCACACGACCCAGCGGTTGCGGCGCTCCAGGCCGAACGCGTGGTAGTCCCAGAGCACCGCGCCGGGCCCAGGACCTCCCGCCCGCTGTCCGAGCATCTCGACCTGGCGCGCCGCGTTCGTGACCAGCACCGCGAACGCTTCGGGACCGAGCGTCGGGCACAGGCGCAGGACGTTCTCCTCGCAGTAGAACGGCGCGTAGTCCCGCACGGCGTGCATTGCTGCCCGTATCTATACTAAACCGCTCCCGTGCCCCATCTGCTCGTCGGTGGCCGTCGACTCGAGTCCACATGGCACGGCGCTCCGTCCTGGGCCGCGCCCACGCTGGTCTTCCTGCACGAGGGGCTCGGCTGCGTCTCGACCTGGCGGGACTTCCCCGGGCGGCTGGCGGAGGCCACGGGGTGCGGCGCCCTCGTCTACAGTCGCGCGGGCTACGGCGCGTCCGATCCCGTGCCGCTGCCGCGGCCGCTCCACTTCATGCACGACGAAGCGGCGGTGCTGCCGGAGGTGCTGGACGCGGCCTCGGTCCGCGAGTGCGTGCTGGTCGGCCACAGCGACGGCGCCTCGATCGCGATCATCCACGCGGGCGCTGCGCCCTCCCCGCGCGTGCGCGGCCTCGCGCTCATGGCGCCGCACGTGTTCGTCGAGGAGCTGACGGTCCGCAGCATCGAGAAGGCCGCGGACAGCTACGAGAGGGGCGACCTGCGGCGCGCGCTCGAGCGCCATCACGGCGCGAACGTGGACGTCGCGTTCCGGGGCTGGAACCGCGCGTGGCTCGACCCGGCCTTCCGCTCGTGGAACCTCGAGGAGTTCCTGCCCGCCATCCGCATCCCGGTGCTGCTCGTGCAGGGCGAGGACGACGCGTACGGCACGCTGCGCCAGCTCGACGCGATCGAGGCGGGCTGCGCGGGACCGGTCCGGCGAGTGGTCCTGCCCGACTGCGGGCACGCGCCGCACCGCGACCAGCCCGAGCGCACGCTGGAGGCGGTCGCCGCGTTCGTGCGCGGCGTGCTCACGCCCTAGGCGACGCGCGTATCGAGGTCCGCGGGCCCCGGCTCGATCACCCGCAGGCCCTTCCATCGTCCCGCGCGGAACCGGCGCATCATCAGGACGCCGAGCACGAGCACGTACGCGGTCGGCGCGGCCCAGGCGACGAACAGCCCCGCGCCGCTCTCGACCGCGAGCCAGGTCGGGCCCAGCATCGCCACCCAGCCCAGGACCAGCGTGGCGACCAGCGGATACGTCGTGTCCCCCGCTCCCTTGAGGCCGCCCGCGAAGACCACGTTCATCATGTCGAAGATCGAGTAGAGGGTCACGAAGCGCAGCAGCACCGTGGTGAGGCGGGCCACCTCGGAGAACGACGCGGGGTCCGCGCCCGCGGCGTAGGGAGCGAGCAGCACCGCTGGGGCCAGCAGGTAGGCGAGACCGCAGAGCGCAAAGTAGGCGAGGCTCATCCAGAACGCGGACCACGTCGAGCGCTCGGCCAGCGCGGGGCGGCCCGCGCCGACGTAGCGCCCGACCAGCGAGGACACCGCGACGCCCAGCCCCAGCATGGGCAGGAACACGATCATGTTCAGGTTGAAGGCGATGCTGGTCGCGGCCAGCGGAGCGGTGCCCAGCCGGCCCACGATCATCATGAAGAGGCCGAACGCCAGCACCTCCAGCGAGTACTGCAGGCCGGTGGGCAGCCCGAAGCGCAGCAGGCGGCCGAGCAGCGCCGGCTCCAGCCGCCAGCCGCTCAGCGTCGCCTGCTCACGACGGTGGCGCGGGGCCAGGATGAGCGCCACGTAGATCGCGGCGCCGAGCGCCTGCACGAGCACCGTCGACCAGGCCGCGCCCGCCACGCCCATGCGCGGGAACCCGCCCTTGCCGAAGATCCAGAGGTAGTTGAGGACCGTGTCGACGAGCGTCGTGGCGATGTTGACCAGCAGGATCACGCGGGTCTCGCCGCGTCCCGCGAAGAAGGACGCCAGCGTCGTCACCAGCACGGCCGGAAACGCGCCCAGCAGGAGGATGCGGGAGTACGTCACCTCGGCCGCCAGCACCTCGGGCGGATGGCCGGCCGAGCGGAACACGGGCTCGACCAGCGGCGAGAGCGCCGCCACCACCACCCCGGCCAGGACGGAGAAGTAGGCACCCTGCCAGACGGCGGGCCCGATGCGCCAGGGCCGTCCCGCGCCGTGGTACTGCGCGACGAACGTGGTCAGGTACTGGCCCGTGCCGATGAACACCGCGATGAGGGGCCAGGTGGTGAAGAGGCCCGTGACGACGCCCGCCACCGCCTCGGCGCCGTACCAGGTCAGGAACAACCGGTCCATGAACCCCTGGAAGGTGATCGACATCTGGCTGAGGATCAGCGGGTAGGCGATCGCGAGCACCTCGCGGCCGCCGCCCTCGCCGCGCCAGAACGCACGAAGCCGTTCGGACCAGGGCATGGAGCCAACGACTATAGCCCGCGCGGGTCAGTAGCCGGCTGTGAAGTTGAACTGCCAGTGCCAGCTCTTCCCTGGGCGGTCGAGCGGCTTCACGTAGTCCACTTCGCCGACCAGGAACCCGAACACGTTCACGCGGGCGCCGAAGCCGAAGCTCCTGACGAGATCCCGGTCGCCGCCCAGGAACGCGGCCTCGTCGCGGCTGGTCCACGCGACGCCCGCGTCGAAGAACGCGACCAGGTCGACGGGGACGGGCCCATACAGCCGGCGGCCGCCCAAGGCCGAGAAGGGCGGGAAGCGCAGCTCCGCGTTGAGCACGGCCAGCCGGCTGCCCACCAGCTGGTCGAAGACCGGGCACCCGCCGGTCACGGCTCCGCACTCGGCCGCGCTGAAGGAGTCGATGTCGTATCCGCGCAGGAGCTGGGGGTACCCGATGAACAGCGGGACCAGGCGCGAGTCCTCGCCGCCGGCGCCGTAGCGCCCGTAGTGCAGGAGGCGGAACGCGAACGTGTAAGGGCGCAGCGGCATGAAGTACTGGCGGATGTCCGCCAGCACGCCGGTGTAGCGCAGCGAGCCGAGGGTGGGCGAGACCTCCAGCCGGTAGCGGCGGCCCAGGATGGGCCCGGTGGCCCCGAAGACGGACGAGTCGTAGACGAGCGCCGCGCTGGCCTCGCCCAGGTGGAGCGACTCCGGCGACGGCAGGTCCTCCTGCTCCTCGGCCAGGATCTGCCCGGTCTGCAGCGACGTGAACAACCGCTGCACCTCGGCGTCGAACCCGATGTTGCGGTAGCCGGCGCCCACCTCGACCCGGTGCGACCGGCTGAACGGATACGAGGCGTACGCGCTGGCGCCACGGTGCGTCTCGCGGAAGATGGTGGCCTCCTCCAGCAGGACGTCCTGGCCTCCGGCGTTCACGATGGCCTGGGCGAAGGTCCCGCTCCGGTAGGGGATCCACGTGAGGGCGCCGCCCCAGTTCAGCCGGTGCTTGCGGTTCTCGTACCCCACCAGCCCGCCGAGGTCCCTGAAGCTGCCGTCCGCCTGCGCGATCACCGCCACGTTGTGGTCGCCCAGCATGTCGCTGAAGCCGAACGCGACGCCGCCGCTCACGTAGGTCCCGAACGGATCGGAGCCGAGGCCGGCGCTCACCTGGTTCAGCTCGTCGAGCGAGAGCTTCGAGCTGTACTCCTGCGTCGGGAACGACTCGCGGCGCGGGAGCCCCATGAGCGGGTCCTGGATCAGCTCCTGGACCTCGCCGGCGCTGCGGTCGCGCGGCGGCAGCACCGCGACCGACGTGTCCCGCGGCCGCTGGAGGTCGCGCCCGGCCAGCCGCTCCGCCCCCTCGAGCGCGTACAGCGCGTGTTTGTCGTCCTCGTACACGCTCATCACGAGGCGGTCCCGTGCCACCGTGAGCGCGGGGGACAGCGCCGTGATCCCGCTGACACCGGTGAAGAGGTCCGTGACCTGGCGCACCTGGCCCCCGGACGGGTCGACGCGGTAGACGTTGGTGATCCCGCCGCGGTCGGACAGGAAGAACAGGCTGCGCCCGTCGGCCGCCCACTGCGGGTCGATCGACTTGCTGCCTTCGAACGTCGCGAGCGGGCGCACCTGGCCCGACTCGGCGTCGACGAGCGCCAGGCGGTACTCCCCCATGTCCAGCTTCGCGAGGTCGGTCGTGAAGCGGTCGGTCACGAAGGCGATCTCGGACCCGTTGGGCGACCAGGCGGGCTGCAGGTCCGCGTAGGCGTCCCGGGTCAGCCGCTTCAGCACGCCCGCTTCCAGGTCGTAGACGTAGAGGTCCAGCAGCCCGCCCACGTTCGCGGAGAACGCGAGGCGCCGGCCGTCCGGCGACCAGGTGGGGTCGTGCACCTCGTGCAGGCCCGGCAGCTCGATCTCGCGCTCGCGGCCGCCGTCCACGTCGCGCACGACCAGCGCCGGGCGCCCGTCCTTGACCGCGGCGAACGCGAAGCTCCGGCCGTCCGGCCCGAACGCGCCCGACGAGTCGATGAACTGCAGGCTGTCGAAGTGCGGGTCGGCCGCGGTCTTGACCACGCGGCGGCGGACCTGGCCCGTGTCCGCGTCGGCCAGGTACATCTCGATCGCGAACTCGCTCTTCTCCGAAAGGAAGACGAGCTGCTTCCCGTCCGGCGACAGCGCCGGCCCCACGTTGAGCTCCCCCGCGTTCTCGTGCGTGACGAGCGGCCGGGCCTGCTGCGCCGCCCGCGGCTTGCCCGAGAGCTCATGGGCGTAGGCCTCGCGGATGGAAGCGTGCCACTGCTTCGAGAGCTCGTCGGACTTGACGCCCGTGACCCGCTCCAGGGCCAGCTCCGCGTCGCCCCGCATCGCCGCCTCGAGCGCGCGCACCACGACCTCGTCGCCGTAGCGGCCCGCCAGGAAGGCCCACAGGGCCTGGCCGTAGCGGTACGGGAAGTACCGCGGGTTGCTCAGCTGGCGGATGGTGGGGAGCTTCTCCCGCCGCGCGGCGTCGCGCAGCCACATCGACGTGTGCGGGTCCACCGGTCCCACCGAGAGGTACTCGGCCATGCCCTCGATGAACCACAGCGGCAGGCGCAGCGCGCCCAGGCCCGTCGCGCCGCGCCCCTGGCCCGCGACGTCGTACTGGAACGCGTGCACGATCTCGTGGCCCAGCACGTGGTCGGTCTCGCGCAGCGGCCCCGCGAGCGGCATGACGATGCGCCGCTTGAGCGACTCGGTCACGCCGCCCGTCCCTTCGCCCAGCTCGCCCGGGATCGCGTTCGTCTGCTCGAAGTGGGCGTGGCTCGCGTAGAGGATCAGCGGCTGGCGCGAGCCGAGGTCGTGGTCGAGCACCTCCGCCAGGCGCGCGTACCAGCGCTCGGCCATGCGCGCCGTCAGCTCCACCGCTTCCTTCTCTTCGGGGTAGTAGTAGACGTCGAAGTGGTCGGTCTTGAGGACCTGGAAGTCGAACGAGTGGAAGCGGACCTTGTTGCGCCCGAAGTACTGGGCCGACGCGGGCGCGGCCAGGAGCACCGTCGCGACGGCCGCCACGACCGCTGCACGCCTCATGGATCCATGATCGGGTCCCCCTTCGAAGGGTGTCCATGGGTCGCGGGAAATTCCGCGTAGACTCGCGGCGCGATGAGCGACGTGGCCTGGCAGGAGGGACACGAGGCGACGCCCGGCGGGCGGCTGTACTGGCAGTCCTGGTCGCCCCCGAAGCCGCGCGCGGCCCTGCTGCTCGTCCACGGCCTCGCCGAGCACTCCGGCCGCTACGCGCACGTGGCGCGCCGGTTCGCCGCCAGCGGGTACGCGAGCGTGGCGCTCGACTATCGCGGCCACGGCCGGAGCCCTGGCCCGCGCGTGCACGTCGAGTCCTTCGATGCCTGGTGCGACGACGTCGCGGCCGGCCTGGCGCTGGCTCGCCGGATGCACGCCGGCCTGCCCGTCGTTCCCGTCGGCCATTCGCAGGGCGGGCTGATCGTGCTGCTGCAGGCGCTGCGCGACCCCGACCAGCGGCCGTGCACGGTCGTGTCCTCGCCGCTGCTGGGCGTCGCGCCGCCCTCGCGCCCCGGCGCGGGGCTTCGGCTCGCGAGCCGCCTGCTCCTACGGCTGGCGCCACGGCTCCTCGTCCCGAACCACGTGAACGCGGGCTGGCTCTCGCACGATCCCGCGGTCGGCCGCGCGTACGACGCCGATCCCCTCGTGAGCCACCAGGTCTCGGCCGGCTGGCATCGCGCGCTGCGGCACGCCATGACGTCGGCGCACGCGCAGGCCGGCGCGTGGAGGACGCCGCTGCTGGTCGTGGCCTCACACGGCGACCACGTGGTGGACGCGCGGGCGATCGCGGGCTGGGTGTCGCGCGCGCCGGCGGGGACGGTGCAGGCGCGCTACTGGGACGACCTCCATCACGAGCTGTTCAACGAGACGAGGAACGAGGAGGTCTTCGCCGCCGTCGAACGCTGGCTCGACGAGCGGCTGTCCGCGGTTCAACCCTGAGGCCGCGGACGCGGTCCAAGTACGGCGTGGAGGGCTCCATGCGCCTGGTCGCCAGCTTGATCGCGCTCCTCGGACTCGCCCCGCCCGCCGCTGGCGGAGGGTCGCTCGGCCTCCCCACGCAGATCGACGGCTACCCGACCAACGTCGGGCTACTGATCCTCGGGCACAGCACCAGCGCGCAGGGCGACTACCCCGCGAAGCTGGCGGCGGCGCTCAACGATCCCGGCAACACCGCGGACGGACGGCACTACATGGTCGTCCGAGCCATCACGGGAGGCGACGGGGGCTTCCTGTGGTCGCGCCTCGCAGTGCCGCCCTCGGACGTGCAGTACGACCGCGTGCAGGCCTCGGCCGGCCCGACGGCGATGGGCCCGCAGTGGTGCGCGGACGCCGCCTCCGTGCGCTGGTCCTGCCGGCGCGCGAAGCTCGAAGCGGTGCTGACGGGCACGAACGTCCTGCCCGCCACCGGCAGCTGCGGCCAGGCCGCGCTGCAGAACGGCTGCTCGCCGGGCAACGCGCCGCAGGCGACGCTGGCCTGCACCTGGTACGACCGTACGCTGCCCATGAGCCAGAACCCCGTCACCCAGCAGCTCAGCTACCACGACTGCTGGATGAAGATGGACGACCACCTGGCGCTCGTCCAGGACACCACGAACCGCAGCTGGCCCGTGGACGACTTCGACGGCAACGGCCGGGTCGACGGGGACGACCGCTGGCCCTCCTCACGCATCCCGCCCGCGGCCTGGCCCTGCGCCGGCACCAGCGGGGTCGTCGCGGGCACCATCGACTGGAACTGCGACGGCGCGATCACCGCCGCCGACGCGGCGTCGCGCAACGCCGTCGACTGGCTGCGCCGCCTTTCGCTCGACCTGCTCGACGCGTCCCGCTACGGCGCGGCCGCGGCCGAGCACGTGTTCCTGATCCAGAAGCCGCTGGAGATGGGCCAGTGCAACCTGTACCCGCCCTCCGAGCAGCCGGTTTGCAACGCGAACCGCCACGCCATCCGGACGCCCGCGCAGATCGCCGCGACGCCGGGCCGGCCGCTCGACCACTACTACGTGCCGACCGTCTACTGGGAGCACCGGCTGGTCGAGGACTTCCTGCTCTTCACCGACCGCGGCGGCACCGATCCGCGCATCCATCCCGCGACGCCCGCCGCGCGCGCGATGTGGGACCGCAGCGCCCGCTGCTACGCGCAGGGGCTGGTGTCATCCGACTGGAGCATCCCCGCGACCGTGCCGGGACGCCCGACCGTCGTGGCCGCGGACGACAGCGAGACGGACGGCGGCGCGAGCCCGAACGCGACCGCCGTCGGCTGCATGGTGGGCGACCACGTCCATCACAACGACGCGGGCGGATGGACGATGGCCGACGTCTGGTACGCGGGGCTGCGGCCCTACCTGCAGGACTAGAAGACGCTCACCTTGAGGTACTTCTTCGGGTTGCGGCGGATCTCCTCGGTCAGCTTGTTGATGTTCTCGGTGGCCTGGCTCACGTTCAGGGCCGCGCGGCTCATGTTGTCGTAGAGCTCGTCGTCCTTCGTGAGCTTGCCCAGGCTGCCCTCGCCCTTCTCGATGCGCGCCATCACCGACTCCATCGAGCGCGTGCCGCGGTCGAGCGTCTGGGTGACGTCGTCCATGCGCAGGGAGATGGCGTCGAGCCGCTTGATCGAGCGCTCCAGCTCCGGCGCGTTCGCCGTCTTCTCCAGGCCGACCGACGAGCGACGCAGGCTCTGCGTGAGCGAGCCCAGCTCCTTGCGCTGCTCCTTCACGGCGCCCGACAGCTCCACCAGCAGCTTGCGCATCTCGAGCGTGCTGGCGTTCACGTTGCCGATGGTCTCGTCGGCCAGGACCCTCTGCACGCGCGCGAGCACGTCCTCCGCCTGGCCGGAGAGCGCGTCCAGGTCGGCCATGCCGCCCTTCTGGGTCTGGCCCTGCAGCGAGTCCCCGTAGCCGACGTAGGTGGTGGCCGTGCCCGGGACGACGTCCGCCTTCA
>JAICEW010000243.1 GCA_025923995.1 Vicinamibacteria bacterium
CGCCCGCTTGTCCAGGGCCAGCTCGTGCCACAGGCCCGCGGCGACCATCGCGAGGAGCGCGGCGACGTGCGGGCCGCGCAGCCGGAAGGAGTCCGAGAACAAGCCGCGGGTGAAGAGCCACAGCAGCACCGGCTTGGCCACGCAGATCGCCGTCAGCGGGACGACCGCCGCCCCCAGGACCCGCCCGGCGCCGCTCGCCGACGTCACGACGAAGGACGCGACCGCCACCGCCAGCGCGACGCCGAGCCACGGTGTGTGGTCGCGCCGCCGGGACTGTGCGATCAGGCCCGCCAGCAGCAGCAGGAGCGCCGCGTCCGCGGCGCGCAGCACGAGGTCCACCGGCCTGCCCTCGACGAAGGGGCCCCCGCCCTCCACCTTACACCACGCGGATGATTGACCGGGGCACCGCTTTTCGGCCAGCATTGACCCCGCGAGCACTGTCACAGAGCCGTCGCCGGGGGGCAGCCTGCCTGTCTCGCGTCCGACCCATCATCGCGGTCCTTTGAGCCAAGGAGTCCTCGTGCGCTTCCAGCCCATCGCCGTCGCCGCCCGCACCCTGGCCCTGTTGGTCGCCGCGACGTCGGCCTGGGCGGACACGGTGCCCCAGACGATCCCGTTCTCGCAGGACTGGACGAACATCGGGCTGATCACGGTGGACGACAACTGGTCCGGGGTGCCGGGGATCACGGGGTTCCGCGGCGACAACCTCACTGCCGTCACGGGAGCCGATCCGCAAGCCATCGTCGCGGGCGACGACCCGGGCGTCATCGACGTGAACGCGAACCAGACCGCGCCCGACACCTTCTCGACCGGCGGCACCGCCGAGTTCCACCTGGCCAACCCAGTGGTCGCCCTGACCGGGTCGGGCACGGCCGACGCGCCCTACATCAAGCTGTACCTGAACACGACAGGGCAGACGGGCATCACGGTCGCCTACAACCTGCGCGACATCGACGGCTCGGCGGACAACTCGGTCCAGCCGGTCGCGATGCACTTCCGCGTCGGCAACACCGGCAACTTCACGAACGTGGGCGCCGCCTTCGTCGCCGACGCGAGCGGCGGGCCCAGCCAGGCCACGCTGGTCACGCCCGTCTGCGCGGCCCTGCCGGCCGGGGCCGAGAATCAGCCGCTGGTCGAGGTGCGCATCATGACCTCGAACGCGGTCGGAAACGACGAGTGGATCGGCGTCGACGACATCATCGTCTCCACCGCGCCTTGCGGCGGCGGGGGAGTGAACCTCACGGTCGGCGACGTGACCCAGGCCGAGGGCAACGCCGGCAACACGGCGTTCTCCTTCGCGGTCACGCTCTCGGCGCCCGCGCCCGCGCCGGTCACGTTCAACGCGTCGACCGCGGACGGGACCGCGACCGTCGTCAACAACGACTACCTGCCGTTCACGAACCTGCCGTTCGTCATCAACCCCGGGCAGACGACCATCAACGTCCCGGTCGACGTGGTCGGCGACACGACCACGGAGCCCAACGAGACGTTCACCCTGAGCCTCACCAGCGTGACCGGCGCGACTCCGATCGACCCGACCGGTACCGGCACCATCGTCAACGACGACGTGACCCTCGTCCCGGTGCACGACATCCAGGGGAACGGCAACGCGTCGCCGCTGGTGGGCAACGTGGTGACGACCACCGGCATCGTCACCGGCATCCGCGGCAACGGGTTCTTCATCCAGGCCCGTGAGGCCGACTACGACGCGGATCCGAACACCTCGGAGGGCGTGTTCGTGTTCACGAGCGCCGCGCCGCCGCCCGCGGTCGTCCTGGGCGCGAACGTGCAGGTCACCGCGACGGTGTCCGAGTTCGTGCCGACGCAGGACCCGCTGCAGCCGCCGCTCACCGAGCTGACGTCGCCGACGGTCGCGCAGCTCTCGACCGGCAACCCGCTGCCGACGCCGATCGCGATCACGACCACCGACCTGCCGACGAGCGGGACCATCGAGCAGCTCGAGCGGCTGGAGGGGATGCGCGTCAGCGCGCCGCCGCTCACCGTGGTGGCGCCGACGCTCGGCAACGTGAACGAGCCCAACGCCACCGCGACGTCGACCGGCGTCTTCATCGGCGTGCTGCCGCCGACCGGCCGTCCGTTCCGGGAGGCCGGAATCCGCGCCAACGACCCGCCGCCCTCGGGCAGCGGCGTGACCATCCCGCCGGTGCCGCGCTTCGACGGCAACCCGGAGCGGCTGCGCGTGGACAGCGACGGCCTGGTGGGCGGGCCGCTCATCGACGTGGCGACCGGCGCGACCGTGACCGGCCTGGTGGGCCCGCTCGACTACTCGTTCCGCACGTACACGATCCTGCCCGATCCCGCGAGCCCGCCCGTCGTCGCGGGGGGCATGAGCCCGACGACGGTGAGCGCGCCGACGAACATGGAGTTCACGGTCTCCTCCTACAACCTGGAGCGCTTCTTCGACACCGTGAACGACCCGAACATCTCCGAGCCCGTGCTCACGCCGGCCGCGTTCGACAACCGCCTCAACAAGGCGTCGCTCGCCATCCGGAACCACCTGCGCTTCCCGGACATCATCGGCGTCGTCGAGGTCGAGAACCTCACCACCCTGCAGGCGCTGGCGGCCCGGATCAACGCGGACGCGGTCGCCAACTCGCAGCCCGACCCGCAGTACCAGTCGTTCCTGGTCGAGGGGAACGACGTCGGCGGCATCGACGTCGGGTTCCTGGTCAAGACGTCGCCCGTCGACGGCTCGACGCCGCGCGTGACCGTCAACGCGGTCGTGCAGGAGAACGCGAACGAGCAGTTCGTGAACCCGGACACCTCGACCGAGCTGCTCAACGACCGGCCGACGCTGCGCCTGGACGCGAACGTCAACCATCCGAACGGGGCCACGTTCCGCGTGACCGTGATGGTCAACCACCTGCGCTCGCTCAACGGCGTCGACGACGAGGCCCCCGGCAGCAACGGCTGGCCGACCGCGGGCGCGCGCGTGCGGGCCAAGCGGCGGGCGCAGGCGGAGTCGCTGGCCGACCTCGTCCAGGACCGGCAGGCCGCCGACCCCAACGAGAACATCGTGCTGGTGGGCGACTTCAACGCGTTCGAGTTCAACGACGGGCTGGTGGACTCGATGGGCACCATCGCCGGCACGCCCACGCCCGCCAACCAGGTCGTGCTGGCCAGCGCGGACCTGGTGAACCCGGACCTCGTCAACCTGCTGCCGCCCGCGGCCGAGCGCTACTCGTTCTCGTTCGACGGCAACGCGCAGACGCTCGACCACGTGCTGGTGAACGGCGCGATGATGCTGGCCACCGCGGCCCAGCGCACCGAGCACGCGCGCCTGGGCGCCGACTTCCCGGAGACCGCGCGCAACGACGCGTCCGTGGCCACACGCCTCTCCGATCACGACCCGATCGTCGCCTACTTCGAGGTGGCCACGTTCCCGGTCGAGCTGCGGTCGTTCAGGGTGGAGTAGCGCTCCGCGAATGGCGCAGCCGCAGCCGGGCGGCCGGCCCCATCGGCTGGTGCCGTATCTCGTCCTGGCGGGAGCGGGCGTCGTCGGGTTCGCCGTCGCGTACCTGGTGACGCCGCGTTCGCCGGAAGCACCTCCGCCGGTGGCGGCGGACGGCCTGACGCGGCTGGGCGGGATCGTCGTCAGCCTGGTGCTGGGCGCCGTGCTGGCGGCCCTCGCCGCCGCCTTCGCCCTGGCCTTCGTGTCGACGTGCGCGTTCACGTCCAGCTACGCGCAGCCCGTGTTCAAGAGGATCAAGGCGCGCCTGTTCGTGGGACAGATCGTCCTCTCGTCGCTGCTCCTCTTCGCGATCGGGCTGCTGCTCAACGCCGCCCTGGGCCTGCTGTTCTGGGTCCTCGGGATCGAGGCCAGCTCGTGGATCGTGGCGATGGTGCTGTCGATGGTGGCCGTCAACGTCGCCCTGGTGCAGCTGCACCTGCTGGCCCCGCTGGAGCCGAAGCTGGCGGCCCGCCGCCTGGCGGCGATGGGCGTCCCGGCGGCCGAGATCGCTCGAGGGCAGTGCATCGGGATCTCCGATCCCGCCGATTCCGGCTGGAAGAAGTCGGCGCTCGAGGACGACATCGGCCTGCTCTGGGTGGAGCCCGAACGGCTGCTCTACAAGGGCGACCAGGACGCGTTCGAGGTGGCTCGCGGCCGCCTGCTCGAGGTCGAGCGCACGGCGGTGGCGTCGTCCGTGAGCAGCTACTCCGGCAACCGCCACATCGTCCTGCGCTTCGCCACGGACGCCGGGGGCGAGCGGCGCGTGCGCCTGCACGCGGAGGGGTGCTGGACGCCGGGCCGCGTGGTCCAGGCCACCGACCAGCTCGCGGACCGGCTGAACGCGTGGAGGATGCAGTAGGCTTGCCCTTTCCTGGGCCCTGGGGGCAGGGCCAGGGGAGGGCATCCATGGCGCTGAACTGGATCGCGCGGCGGATCGCGTGCGTGCTGCCGCTCGTGTCGCTGGCGGGGACCGCCTCCGCGCAGACGAAGCTCCTGCGCTTCCCGGACGTGCACGGCGACGAGCTGGTCTTCACGTACGGCGGCGACCTCTGGCGCGCGCCGGCCGCGGGCGGCACCGCGACGCGCCTGACCGCGCACCCCGGCCTGGAGCTGTTCGGCAAGTTCTCCCCGGACGGGAAGCAGATCGCGTTCACGGCCCAGTACGACGGCGACGAGCAGGTGTACGTGGTGCCCGTCACGGGCGGCGTGCCGAAGCAGCTCACGTTCTATCCCGCGCGCGGCCCCTTCAGCCCGCGCGGCGGTTACGACAACCAGGTCTACGGCTGGACGCCCGACGGCAGGTCGATCCTGTTCCGCTCGTTCCGCGACGCGGACGGCGGCCGCGTCGAGACCGCCCTGTACACGGTCGACGCGGGCGGCGGGCTGCCGGTGCGCCTGCCGATGCCGACCTCGGGCGCGGGCGACTTCGCGCCGGACGGCAAGCGGCTCGTGTACTCGCCGCTCTTCCGCGACTTCCGCACCTGGAAGCGCTACGAGGGCGGCTGGGCGAACGACCTGTGGCTCTACGACCTGGCCAGCGCGGCCGTCACGCCGATCGCGCAGACCAGGCGCACCGAGCGCGACCCCATGTGGATCGGGGACCGCATCTACTTCGTGTCCGACCGGGACGGCACGCTCAACCTGTACTCGGCCGACCTGGCCGGCGGATCGGTCGAGCAGCTCACGAAGGGCACGAGCTGGGACGTGCGCTGGGCCAGCTCGGACAACCGCGGGCGCATCGTGTACGAGCTGGGCGGAGAGCTGCGCGTCTTCGACGTCGCGTCCAAGCGGGACAGCGCCGCGCCCATCAACGTGCCCAGCGACGGGCTGACCTTCCGTCCCTCGCGCGTGTCGGCCGAGAAGCAGATGGAGTCGTTCGCGCTGTCGCCCAAGGGGGAGCGGGCCCTGTTCGTCGCGCGCGGGGACGTGTTCACGGCGCCCATCGAGAAGGGCGCCGTCCGCAACCTCACCAACACCTCGACCGCCCACGACAAACACGCCCGCTGGTCGCCGGACGGCAAGCGCATCTCGTTCGTGTCGGACGCGAGCGGCGAGGAGCAGGTGTACGTGGTCGACCAGGACGGGTTCGGGAAGCCCGAACAGCTCACGACCCGGTTCGCGGCCCAGCTGCAGGCGCCCGAGTGGTCGCCGGACGGCAAGCGGCTCGCGTTCTCGGACAAGGACGGCAAGGTGTTCGTGCTGACCGTGGCCGACAAGAAGGTCACGGAGGTCGCGGACGACGCGTTCGGCGGCGTCAACGACTACGTGTGGTCGCCCGACAGCGGCTACCTCGCGTTCTCGATGGGGAACCTCAACGGCAACGAGACGGTGCACGTCTGGAGCGCGGCGGACGGGAAGACCCGCGCGATCACGGACCCCATGTGGAACGCGCAGAGCCCCGCGTGGGACCCCGAGGGCAGCTACCTCTTCTATCTCTCGGACCGCGAGTTCGCGCCGATCATCTCCGGCTTCGAGTGGAACTTCGCGACCAGCCGCACGACGGCCATCTATGCCCTCGCCCTCCGGAGGGACGTCAAGCATCCTTTCCCGCCCGAGAGCGATGAAGTTGGACAATCCGAGGAGAAGGCCAAAGCAGGTTCCGAGGATACAGAGGAAAAGGGCTCGAAGGGATCCGACGACAAGAGCGCCAAGAAAGAAGACGACGCCAAGAAGCCCGAGCCCAAGCCGGTCGTCAAGCCCCTCTCCATCGACTTCGACGGCCTCGCCCAGCGCGTCGCGAGGGTCCCGGTGCCGGCCGACAACATCGACGGCCTGTCCGCGACGAAGGGTCACCTGCTCTACACGAAGTCAGGCGCGCCCTTCTATGGCCGGGACAGCTACCAGAAGGTCGCGCTGCACATCTTCGACCGCAAGAAGCGCGAGGACTCGGTCCTGGTCGACGACGTGCAGGGCTACGCGGTCTCCGACGACGGCCAGAAGGCGATCGTGAGGCACGGCAACACCAGCTACAGCCTCGTCGACGCCAGCCCCAAGGGGAAGAACGACAAGGAGAAGGAGAAGAAGGCGATCTCCACCAAGGGCCTGATGGTCGACCGCGTGCCCGCGCAGGAGTGGGCGACCATCTTCGACGAGGTCTGGCGCCGCTATCGCGACTTCTTCTACGTGCGCAACATGCACGGCTACGACTGGAAGGCGATCGGCGACCGCTACCGCTCGCTGCTCCCGTACGTCGCGCACCGCTCCGACCTCAACTACGTGATGGGCGAGATGGTGGCCGAGCTCTCGATCGGCCACGCGTACATCGAGAACGGCGACTTCGACAACCCGCCGCGGGCCAAGGTGGGCCTGCCCGGCGCGCGCTTCGAGCTGGACAAGGCCTCGGGGCGCTTCCGCCTCGCGAAGATCCTCCGCGGCCAGAACGAGGAGGAGAAGTACCGCTCGCCGCTCACCGAGGTGGGCGTGGACGTGAAGGAAGGCGACTACGTGCTGGCCATCGACGGCCAGGAGCTGCGCGCCGACGACAGCCCGTACCGCCTGCTGCGCAACAAGGTGGACCCCATCACGCTCACGGTCAACGCCAGGCCCACCCTGGAGGGCGCGCGCAAGGTCCAGTACAAGCCGATCGAGTCCGAGGAGAGCCTGCTCTACCTCGACTGGGTCCTGGGCAACCGCGACCGTGTCGCGAAAGCCACGAACGGACGCGTCGCCTACCTGCACGTTCCCGACATGGGCGGCCCCGGCATCTACGAGTTCATCAAGTGGTACTACGGCCAGATCCGGGCCGAGGGGCTGATCGTGGACGTGCGCAGCAACGGCGGCGGCAACGTCTCGCCCTGGATCCTCGAGCGGTTGGACACGAAGCTGATGGGGACGCGCTTCGGCTACGCCAGCGACTTCCCGACCACCTACCCGCAGACGGTGTTCCACGGGCCGATGGTCGCGCTCATCAACGAGACGTCCGCCTCGGACGGCGACATCTTCTCGCACTACTTCCGCAAGGCCGGGCTGGGCCCGCTCATCGGCAAGCGGACGTGGGGCGGCGTCGTCGGCATCTCCGGGCGCGGCCCGCTGCTGGACGGCGGCCAGGTCTCGGTCCCGCTCAACGCCACCAACGACGAGAACGGCAACTACATCATCGAGGGCGAGGGGGTCACGCCCGACATCGAGCTCGACAACGACCCCGCCTCCGTGATCGCCGGCAAGGACCCGCAGCTCGACCGCGGCATCGAGGAGGTCATGAAGGCGATGGCCGCCCACCCGCGGAAGCTGCCGACGAAGCCCGCCGATCCGGTGAAGACGCAAGCGAGGTAGCGCTTGGGCCACGCGGTGCTGCTGGCGTGGGCCGTCCTGGGGACGGCCCTCTCCTCGGCCCTGCACGCGTACACGTTCGCGGCGGGCTACCGGCCCGTCGCCAACGCGCGCGTCGTCCTCCTGCTGAGCGCCCTCGGGCTGATCCTGGCCGCCCTGGTCACCCGCCGCCGCCAGCGTCCGCGGGAGACCGCCCGCGAGTGGTGGAAGGCGGCCGAGGACGCGAGCCCCTACTGGCTGCGGTGGGTGAGCCGCGCCGCCATCCTCTACATGGCGGGCTTCTTCGCCTACGACGCGTTCACCGCGCTCACGTCCACCGTGACGCCCGAGGCCGCGGTGCGCGAGGCCGACCGCATCCTGGGCGCGCTGTTCGCGGCCTTCCACGCCATCACGTTCACGCTCGTGTACACGTCGCGCATCGCCAACCGCCAGTCGCGCAAGCGTCAGGCCGGCCGCGAGGGCTGATGGACCCGGACCGCTCCTACGCGTTCGGCCCGTTCGTGCTCGACACGCGCGAGCGGCGCCTGCTGCGCGACGGGGAGGCGGTGCCGCTCACCCTCAAGGCCTACGACCTGCTCGAGGCCCTGGTCTCGAACCAGGGCCACCTGCTGACCAAGGAGGAGCTGCTCCGGCGCGTGTGGCCCGACGCGGCGGTCGAGGAGAACAACCTGACGGTAACGGTCTCGGCCCTGCGCAAGGCGTTCGGCGAGGGCCCGACGGAAAGGCAGTACATCGAGACGGTCCCGCGTCGCGGCTATCGCTTCGTCGCGGACCTGCGCGCCGCCGGCGCGACGGGCGCGCACCCCGTCGCCGCGCCCGCCGAGGCCGCGCTTCGCCCGCCGCCCCGCAGCGGCCTGCTCGGGCTCCGGTCCCGCCCGCTCGCGCTCGCCGCCCTCGCCGCCGTCGTCCTGGCCGCCGCCGCCCTCGCCTGGCGGGGGACCCGCTCGCCGGCCGGCGGCATGCCGGTCCGCTCGATGGCCGTGCTCCCGTTCCGCTCGCTCACGAGCGACAGCGAGCACTTCGGCCTGGGCATGGCCGACGCGCTGATCACGCGCCTGGGCCGCACGGGCCTGCTGGTGCGGTCGACCGGGACCGTGCAGAAGTACACGGCGGCGGGTCTCGATCCGGTCGCGGCGGGGCGGGACCTCCAGGTCGACTCGGTCCTCGAGGGCAGCATCCAGACCTCCGGGGACCGGCTGCGCACGACCGTCCGGCTGCTGCAGGTGAGCGACGGCTCGACGCTGTGGTCCGGCACCTTCGACGAGCGGCTGACCGACATCTTCACGCTGCAGGACTCGATCTCGCAGCGGCTGGCCGACGCGCTCGCGCTGGAGCTGACCGACGCGCAGCGCAGCCTGCTCACGCGGCGCGAGACCAACGACAGCGGGGCCTACGAGCTCTACCTGCGCGGGCGCTTCTTCTGGAACAAGCGGACACGGGACGGCTTCGAGCGCGGCGCGTCCTACTTCCGGGAGGCGGTCGCCAGGGACCCCGGCTACGCCCGCGCGTACTCGGGCCTGGCCGACTCGAACATCGGCCTGAGCTTCTACGAGTACGCGGCCCCGGCCACCGCCATGCCCCTGGCCCGCGCGGCGGCCCTGGAGGCGCTCGCGATCGACGGCTCGCTGGCGGAGGCGCACTCGTCGCTCGCGCACGTCAAGGGCAACTTCGAGTGGGACTGGCCGGAGGCCGAGCGCCTGGCCCGCGAAGCGATCGCGCTCGAGCCGCGCTACCCGACCGCGCACCAGTGGTACGGAATCCACGTGCTGACACCGCTGGGCCGGCTGGAGGAGGCGATCGCCGCGACGCGACGGGCCCGCCAGCTCGACCCGCTCTCGCCCGTGTTCGGGACGTTCGTCGGCGCCACCCTCTACTCCGCGGGCCGGTACGACGAGGCGATCGAGGAGTGCCGCCGGACCATCGAGCTGCACCCCGACTTCGGGGTGGCCCACTGGTACCTGGGGCGCGCCTACCTCCAGCAGGGCCGCCACCAGGAGGCCCTGGCGGAGCTCGAGCAGGCGGTGACGCTGTCCGGAGGGAGCCCGCTGATGAAGGGGTCCCTGGGGGTGGGGCAGGCCCTGGCCGGCGACCGCGCGGCGGCCCGCCGGACGCTGGACGAGCTGGAGGCGCTCCGCCGCACGAGCTACGCCTCGGCGCTCGACCTGGCCGACATCCACGTGGCCCTGGGCGACCGCGAGGGCGCGTTCCGGTGGCTCGAGCAGGCCGCCGCCGAGCGCTCCTTCCACCTCGTGTACCTGAAGGTCTGGCCGGAGCTCGC
>JAICEW010000244.1 GCA_025923995.1 Vicinamibacteria bacterium
ACGGGTTGGTCGAGGGGACGGTGTAGTTGCCGGCCACCACGCCGCAGTCGTCGGCCGGCCCGGCGCCGGGATCGACCCCGTGCACGTCGATGCGCAGCAGCTTGCCCAGCAGGCTGTTGGTGCGCTGGCCGTCCCCGTTGGCCCCCTGTCCGCTGTCGCAGCTCCCCCCGCCGTCGCCTGTCGAGATGTAGAGGAAGCCGTTCGGCCCGAACGCGAGCTGGCCGCCGTTGTGGTTGCCGGCCGAGGAGTGCTCGATGACCATGATGGTCGTGGCCGAGGCCGGGTCGGCCACGTCGGGGTTGCCGGCCGAGCGCTGGTAGCGGGCGATGACGATGTCGCCGAGCGTCCCCGGCCCCGTGTCCCGCCGCGTGTAGTACACGTAGAAGCGGCCGGTGGTCGCGTAGTTCGGGTCGAGGGCCAGGGCCAGGAGCCCCCGTTCGCCGCCGTCCAGCACCGGCCCGCCCGTGTCGTCGCGCAGGTCGAGGAACATGGTCGGCAGCATCGCGTCCTTGCTGTCGTCCCACACCAGGATGGCGCCCTGCTGGGTCGCGACCAGCCGGCGGTCACGGCCGTCGTTGGGATCGACGAAAGCGATCGGCGTGTTGGCGCCGGCGGGGAAGTCCGCCGGCCCGATCAGGGTCGCGATGCCCACGGGCGCGGGCGGGATGCAGGTGGTCGCGCACGAGACGTTGAAGCACGAGGTGGCGCCCATCGCCGGGCGGGCCGTGAAGATCGCGGCGGCCGCCAGGGCGGCCCCACTTGTCGCGATGCGGCGGAGGGAACGGCGACCGAGCCTCATGCAAGGACCTCCTGAGTGTGTGGCCGACTCTAGCGCATTCGCGCGCGCCTCCGCCCGCTCTCGCCGAAAGTTCGCGGCGCCCGGACGGCCGCCGATCGCGGCGCGATGATGAGAGTGGCGCTCTCCGCAGTCTCTCTCCGCGGCGGGGCCTCCGGTTCTCGCCTCGGGCGCGGCCGGCAGGGGACGACCTGCGCGGGTGCCTGTCATCGCGAGGTCGACCATGCCTTCCTTCCAGTCACTCTCCCGATTCCGTTGCCTTCGTCACCGCGGCTGGCGTCCGCACCTGCTCGTGCTCGTCGTGCTGCTGTGCGCGACGGCGCTGCACGCGCAAACCATGACCGACCCGAACCTGACGGTCACGACCGTGGTGCCCCAAGGGGGTGGCCTGGCCCAGCCGACCACCATGGCGTTCGTCTCGCCCGACCAGTTCCTGGTGCTGGAGAAGGCGACCGGCCGCGTGAGGCGCGTCCTCAACAACGCGCTGCAGCCCGGGTTCGCGCTGGACGTGCACGTCGTCTCGAACAGCGAGCGCGGCCTGCTGGGGATCGCCGTCGCGCCGGGCCCGCCGGTCCGGGTCTTCCTCTACTACACCGAGGCGCAGGGCGCGGACGGCGGCCCCGCGCTGGGCAACCGCGTCTACCGCTACGACTGGAACGCCGGACCGGGCACCCTGACCAACCCCCAGATGATCATGGACCTGCCCGTGACGCTCGGCCCCGCGCACAACGCCGGGGTCATGGTCCTCGACCCGCAGGGCCGCCTGTACGTCATGATCGGGGACCTGGCGCCCCTGCCGGGCACGGCCGGCCAGCTCCAGAACATCGCGACGGGCCCGCCGCCCAACGACACGGGGGTGATCTTCCGCGTCAACCAGGACGGGACGGCGGCCGCGGGCAACCCGTTCACGCCGTACTGCAGCACGACCACGGCGCAGACATGCGCGACGAGCGCCGACTGTCCCGCGGGACAGACCTGCCGCACGCAGGTGGCCCGTTACCTCGGCTATGGCATCCGCAACGGGTT
Source organism: Vicinamibacteria bacterium (assembly GCA_025923995.1). GTDB lineage: Bacteria > Acidobacteriota > Vicinamibacteria > Fen-336 > Fen-336 > JAICEW01. The sequence continues at coordinate 1,823 of JAICEW010000244.1, forward strand.
CGGTCTCGAGCTCGACCCGGTGAACGGCGCCGTCTGGATGACCGAAAATGGCCCCACCAGCTTCGACGAGATGAACCGCGTCGATCCGGGCTGGAACGGGGGCTGGAACCCGATCCAGGGGCCGGATGCGCTCGACCCGCAGGGGATCGCCGACCTGTGGTTCCTTCCCGGCGGAGTCGCCTTCTACGCCGACCCGACGTTCTCCTGGCAGGCGATCGTCGTCCCGACAGGCATCACCTTCCCGTTCGGGACGACGTGGGGGGCCGCCTACGCGAGCCGCGTGCTGGTCGGCACCCAGGGAGGCAGCATCTACTCGTTCCCGCTCAACGCCGCCAGGACCGGCCTCGACGTGGCGGCCCTGCCGGTTCCGCTCCAGGACCTCGTGGCCAACGACATGAACGAGGCCAACCTGGTGCGCATCGGACAGGGCTTCGGCGCGGTCACCGACGTGCACGTCGGCCCGGACGGCAACGTCTACGTCGTGGAGCTCACGTTTGGCCGGATCTGGAAGATCACGGGCCCGGTGCCCGTGACCCTGCAGGAGTTCCGGATCGAGTAGCGCTACTTCAGCACGAGCACCGCCATGCGGCCGACCTGGCCGCGCGCCGAGACGCGACGCGCGGTCCCCAGGTCCTGCGCGACCTTCTCGCGCTCGGCGTCGGTGTCCGGGTCCAGCCGGTGGGCGAACGTGCCGGCCGAGCGGTCGAACACGAGGTCCACGCAGCGCGCCGCCGCGCCGATCCAGGCGGCGTGTCCGCGGACGGTCTCGGTGCGCGGCCACAGCCGCACGCGATGGCGGCGGGCGAGCGTGTTGTTCTGCTTCTCGAACACGAGCGCCGCGTCCTGGCCGTCCAGCCGTCCCAGCGGCTCCGGGCGGAAGCCGCTCCGCTCGGCGAGGGCCACGAAGGCCCGGGGCCCGGCCTTGCCCCACAGCCGGTCGAAGGGCACGTATCCGGCCTCCTGGAACGCCGCTTCGACCTGCTCGCGCGTGCCGGCCAGGAGCACGTTGAGCGGCTCGCGCTCGCTCGTCTGCGCGGGCAGCGCCGCCAGCGGCCTGAGCTCGGCGGGGGGCAGCTCGTCGGACCGCGCGGCCTTCGCGGCCGTGACGACCGCCGGTGCCATGAGCGCGACGGTCATCTCGGCCCCGCGGTCGTAGCCGACGGCGGCGCGCACCGTCTGGCTGGGGGCCTCCATCAGGCCCAGCGCGACCGGGTCGAGCTGCACGGCCAGGCGCAGGAGCGCGTCCTTGTCCTTGGGGAGGCCCTTCCGCGGCGGGACTCCGAGCACGCGGCCCTCCGCGTCGACGGTCTCGCGGGCGCCGTCCACCTCGACGACGCGTCCCTCGACCGCGAACGCGCCTCCGTCCTCGTCCACCAGCTTCGTGAAGCGGAGGCGGAGCCGCGCGCGCTTCTCGGGGCCGGGCTGCGTGCCGCTCTCCAGCACGCTCCCCTCGAGCGTCCAGCCTGGCGCGACCACCACGCGGCCGCCCGCGCGCACCGGCGCGATCACGAGCGTGCTCACGGGCTGGCCGGGCGACACCGTGTGGCTGTAGACGTGCTGCGTGAGGCGGACCTGTAGGCGTGTCCCCGCCGGCAGCTCCGCTGCGCTGGCCGGCAGGACGCAGCACAGGAGGGCGCTGATGGGCAGCGTGTGCCGCAAGACCTGGTGGACGAAGGCTAGCCGGTGCCGCCGCTGCCGGCCCGCTCGCCGCGGTTGCGCAGGCCGGCGCGGATGAAGTCGCGGTTCATGCGGGCGATGAACTCGAGCCGGATCTCCTTCGGGCAGGCCGCCTCGCACTCGCCGTGGTTGGTGCAGGTCCCGAAGCCCTCCTCGTCCATGGTGGCGACCATCTTCAGGACGCGCTGGTCGCGCTCGGCCTGGCCCTGCGGGAGCAGGCCCAGGTGGGAGACCTTGGCGGACGTGAAGAGCATCGCGGACGCGTTGGGGCAGGCGGCCACGCAGGCGCCGCAGCCGATGCAGGCGGCCGCGTCCATGGCCTGGTCCGCGGCCGTCTTGGGGACCGGGATGGCGTTGCCGTCGGGCGCGCTGCCGGTGTGCGTGGAGACGAACCCGCCCGCCGCGATGATGCGGTCGAAGGCGTTGCGGTCGACCACCAGGTCCTTCACGACCGGGAAGGCGGTGGCGCGCCAGGGCTCGATCGTGATCGTGTCGCCGTCCTCGAAGCTGCGCATGTGCAGCTGGCAGGCGGTGGTGGCGCGCCGCGGCCCGTGCGCCTGGCCGTTGATCATCATGCCGCACATGCCGCAGATGCCCTCGCGGCAGTCGTGGTCGAACGCGATCGGGTCCTCGCCCTTGGCGATCAGCCGCTCGTTCACCACGTCCAGCATCTCCAGGAACGACATGTCGGGGCTGATGTCGGGGGCCGGGTAGGTGACGAACCGGCCCTGGCTCGTGCCGCTCGGCTGTCGCCAGACGTGCAGCGTGAGGTTCATGGTCTTGCCCGCGCTCACTTGTAGCTCCGCTGGGAGGGGTGCACGTACTCGAAGTCGAGCGGCTCCTGGTGCCTCTTCGGCGCCTGTCCTTCGCCCGTGTGCTCCCAGGCGGCCACGTGCTGGAAACGCTGGTCGTCGCGCTGGGCCTCGCCGTCGGGCGTCTGGTGCTCCTCGCGGAAGTGCCCGCCGCACGACTCCTCGCGCGTGAGCGCGTCGCGGCACATCAGCTCACCCAGCTCCAGGAAGTCCGCCACGCGGCCGGCCTTCTCCAGCGACTGGTTCAGCTCGGCGCCCTGGCCAGGCACCCGCACGTCCTTCCAGAACTGCTCGCGCAGCGCGGGGATCTTCTGGAGCGCCGTCTCCAGCCCCTGCTTGTTCCGCGCCATCCCGCAGTACTCCCACATGAGCTTGCCCAGCTCGCGGTGGAAGGAGTCGACCGTGCGCGTGCCCTTGACGTCGAGCAGCGTCCGCGTGCGCTCGCTGGCGGCCTGCTCCGCCTGCTTGAACTCCGGCGCGTCGGTCCCGACCTTGTCGAGCTTGTTGCTGGCCAGGTAGTGCCCGATCGTGTAGGGGATCACGAAGTAGCCGTCGCACAGGCCCTGCATGAGCGCGGACGCGCCCAGCCGGTTGGCGCCGTGGTCCGAGAAGTTGGCCTCGCCCAGGCAGTGCAGGCCGGGGATGGTCGTCATCAGGTTGTAGTCGACCCACAGCCCGCCCATCGTGTAGTGGGTGGCGGGGTAGATGCGCATCGGGACCTGGTAGGGGTTCTCGTCGGTGATGCGCTCGTACATGTCGAAGAGGTTGCCGTACTTCTCGGCGATGACGCTGGCGCCGAGCCGCTTGATGGCGTCGGCGAAGTCCAGGTACACGCCGAAGCCGGAGGCGCCCACGCCGCGCCCCTCGTCGCAGACCTGCTTCGCGTTGCGGGAGGCCACGTCGCGCGGCACCAGGTTGCCGAAGCTGGGGTACTTGCGCTCGAGGTAGTAGTCGCGCTCGCCCTCGGGGATCTGGGCCGGCGGCCGCGTGTCGCCCTTCTTGAGCGGGACCCAGATGCGCCCGTCGTTGCGCAGCGACTCGCTCATGAGCGTGAGCTTGCTCTGGTGGTCGCCCGTGACCGGGATGCAGGTGGGGTGGATCTGGGTGTAGCAGGGGTTGCCGAACAGGGCCCCCTTCTTGTAGGCCCGCCAGATGGCGGTCACGTTGCAGCCCTTGGCGTAGGTCGCCAGGTAGAACACGTTGCCGTAGCCGCCGGTGGCGAGGATGACGGCGTCGGCGGCGTAGGACTCGAGGGCGCCCGTGATCATGTCGCGCGCGACGATGCCGCGAGCCTTGCCGCCCACCACGACCAGCTCCAGCATCTCGTGGCGCGGGTACATCTCCACCTTGCCCAGGCCGATCTGGCGCTCCAGGGCCTGGTAGGCGCCCAGCAGCAGCTGCTGGCCCGTCTGTCCGCGCGCGTAGAACGTGCGCGAGACCTGCGCGCCGCCGAAGCTGCGGTTGGCCAGGACGCCGCCGTACTCGCGCGCGAACGGCACGCCCTGCGCGACGCACTGGTCGATGATGTCCACGCTCAGCTCGGCCAGCCGGTAGACGTTGCTCTCCCGCGCGCGGAAGTCGCCGCCCTTCACCGTGTCGTAGAACAGCCGGAAGACGCTGTCGCCGTCGTTCTGGTAGTTCTTGGCCGCGTTGATGCCGCCCTGGGCCGCGATCGAGTGCGCGCGGCGCGGGCTGTCCTGGTAGCAGAAGCAGGACACGTCGTAGCCCAGCTCGGCGAGCGACGCGGCGGCGGAGGCGCCGGCGAGGCCCGAGCCCACCACGATCAGCGAGTACTTCCGCTTGTTCGCGGGGTTCACGAGCTTCATCTCGAACTTGTGCCGCTCCCAGCGCGTCTCGATGGGACCGGACGGCGCGTTGGCCTTGAGCTCCATTACCTCACCACTCCGGTCAGCACGGCCAGGGGGAACGACAGGTTGCCCAGGGTCACGAGGGCGGCGAAGGCCGCCGCCGCCCGCTTGCGCATCAGGTCGTAGCGCGGGTGGCTCAGGCCGACGGTCTGCAGCATGCTCCACACGCCGTGGTAGAGGTGCAGGCCCAGCAGCAGCGTCGCGATCATGTAGAAGGCGGACACCCAGATCACGCGGAAGCCCACCACGAAGTTCTGATGGACCGCGCCGTGTACGAAGTTGGGGTGCACGGTCCCGATCGTGAAGTGCAGCAGGTGGTAGATGATGAAGACCAGCACCACCACGCCGCTCCACCGCATCGTGCGCGAGGCCAGCGTCGACTCGCGGTTCATGCGCTCGCGGTAGCCCTCGGGGCGCGCCTTCTGGTTGAGCCGCGTGAGGCAGTACGCCGACCAGACGTGCGCGACCGCGGCCGCCAGCAGGACCCCTCGGGCCACCCACAGCGCGGCGCCGTGGCCGAGGGCACGCAGCCAGACCCCGTACTCGTCGAGCAGGGTCGGCCCCATGTACACCTGCAGGTTGCCGATCATGTGCACGAGCACGAAGCCGAAGAGGACGACGCCGGAGACGGCCATCACCAGCTTCAGCCCGATCGAGGAACGCAGGAAGCGCAGCGCCCAGTTCATGACGGCTCCTTGATGACGCGTTGTGGATCGGAAGTGCGAAGCGTCGCGCTCCCTTTGCGCGCGTGTCGAGCGGATTCTACCAAGGACGCCCCACGCGCGCGACGCGGGACCCTCTGCTGCGCGCATCGTTGACACCCGCAAGTGGCGGTGCCATCCTGACTTGCGGCAGCGGAGGGGTCTTGGGCCAACCCAGGCGGATCATCGTCATCGACGACGAGCGGCACATCCGCGACCTGTTGCAGCAGGCCATGGGCCCTCCCGACTTCGAGGTGCACGCGTTCCCCGACGGCGGCGCGGCCCTCGTCAAGATGCACGACATCCGGCCGGACCTGATCGTGTGCGACGTCGTCATGCCCGGCATGGACGGGCGCACGTTCCTGAAGCAGGTGCGCCGCTCGCGCGACCTGGCCGACGTGCCGTTCATCTTCCTCTCCGGAACGCAGGACGACGCGCAGGTCGCGCAGTCGCTGGACGTGGGCGCCGACGACTTCGTGGACAAGCCGTTCCACATGGGGCGGCTGATGGCGAAGATCCGGGCCACGCTGCGCATGGCCGACCGGCGCCGCCAGGACGCGCTCTTCGGCGAGGTGGGCTCGGCTGGAACGCTGCCGCTGCTGAAGTTCTGCGAGGACAGCCGGCTGACCGGACGCCTCACGGTCACGACGGCCACGCACCGGCGCTGCGCCGACTTCCAGGGAGGCGAGCTGATCCGCGCCAGCGTCGATCCCCCGGAGGCGGAAGCCGATCCGCTGGACGCGCTGCTGGCGGCGGACTCGGGCGCCTACAAGATCGAGCAGCGTCCCCTGGACGCGGAGGCGATCAAGGAGGTCGAGGCCGCGTTCGCGCGCAGCGCCGCCCCCAGGCGACCCGAGGCCGAGGCGACCGCGCCCGTCGCCGGCGTGCCCATCCCTCCGGGGTGCCTCGACCGCGTGACCGTCCGTGGCCAGGAGATCGCCATCGAGACCGAGGGGCGCAACCGCCCCGACTTCACGGTCACGACCGTCGTCATGCGCGCGGGGCAGGTGCTGCGCAAGATCGAGAGCGCGTGGCAGCACCCCCTGAACCGGCGCGAGGACCTGGCGCTGGCGCGGGCCCAGATCGTGCGCCAGCACGAGCGCGTGGTGGCCGAGCTGCAGGACCTGACCGCGGTGCCGTCGCCGGCCGCCGCGGGCGACGTCGAGGCGTCGCTGCTGGCCTGGGCGCTGTCGTTCGTGGCCGAGCAGGCGCGGCACCACCTGGGCGCCGTCATGACGGTGGCGCTGCTGCGCCAGACGCACCGGGCGGCGGCGAAGGAGCAGCCGGTCCTGCGCGCCTTCCGCGTGAGCGAGGACGGCCGGGTCGCTCCGGACCGCGACGGCGCGGCGCGGCTGCCGGCGGGCGTGGTGCCGGCCGTGGCCGGCTGGACGGCGGCGTTCCTCCGCGCGGCGGCGGAGATCGTGGCCAAGGTGGGGAACGTGCGCGTCCGCGCGGTCACGCACATGCTGGAAGGGGAGCTGGAGAAATGCGGGTTCTACACGGCGCTCGAACGGGCCTCGTCATAGCTCTCCTCGCCGCCGCGGCCGTCGCCTTCGCGGCGGACACGCCCGAGGTCGCCGCGCAGAAGGCGGCCGAGTCGTGGCTCAAGCTGGTCGACGAGGGGAAGTACGGTGAGTCGTGGGACACCGCGTCGGGCCTCTTCAAGGCGGCCGTGACGCGCGAGCAGTGGGCCCAGGCGGCCACCTCGGCGCGAACGCAGGTCGGCACGTTCGGCTCGCGCAAGCTCAAGTCGCGCCAGGCGACCGACGCGCTCACCGGCGCGCCGCCCGGGAAGTACGTCACGATCCTGTACGACTCGACGTTCGAGAAGAAGGCCGGCGCGGTCGAGACCTTCGTCGCGGTGCAGGACACCGACGGCGCCTGGCGCGCGGCCGGGTACTTCGTCAAGTAGGCCGTTCACGGCCCGCGGCCGTCCGGGCGCATCCTGTGAGGGTGTTGCGCTCGACCGCCATGGTGCTAGGCGTCGTGGTGTTCTCCCTGGGCCAGGCCCTGTTCGGACTGCTCATGGGCCTGGAGCTGCTGTACCTCCGGTGGCTGCCCGCGGATCGGCCCGAACGCCCGACGCCGCCGCTCCCATCCTTCGTGCGCGAGGCCATCTGGATCGAGTTCGAGGGAAGCGGTCGGCCACACCTGAAGGCGCAGGTTCCGTTCCTCACGCCTCTCCTGGCTGGCATCGCGAGCCGAGGGCACCCGCCACCCGGCGGGGCTGCTCCACTATGCCTCGAAGGCGGCCATGCGGCGGCCCATGAGGCATGCCGAGTTCCTCGCGCGATCGCTGTCGCGAGGCACCTGGATCAGCCGCAACTGGACGGTCGAAGAGGTCATCGACTTCGTGGGGGCCCACCTCGGGATGGGCGACGGTCGCTCGGGACTGGGAGAAGGAGCTCGGCACTGCTTCGGTAGGCCGCTCGAGACGCTCACGATCGACGAGGTCGCCCTCCTGCTGGCGGTGGCCCGTTCCGCGAAAGGGTACGACCCGGTCTGCCGACCAGACTCGGCACTGCGTGGCCGATCCGATGTGCTCGAGCGCATGCGCTCGGGCGGCCTCATCGACGACGATGCGCTGCGCCGCGCGACGGCGGTACCGATTCGCGTGCTGCCGTCATGTGCAGCAACTCGCCCCGGGGCGAGTTGAGTCTCCACCGCTCAACCGGCCGCGCGGCCGGTTGAGTCGCGGACACTCAATCCGCCCCGGGGCGGATTCGCGCGCCTAGGCCGTCGCCTCCGCCAGGCGGGGCCGAGGCCGGCGCAGCAGCATCCGCATCAGGATGCTCTGGAACGTGGGCTCGCGGTAGATGCCGTGATGGTCGGCGGAGCCCACGAAGACCTCCGAGGCTTCCTGGATGCCGCAGGACTCGTCGTCGTCCTCCGCGCCCGCCACGTGGGATGCGAGCAGGCTGGCGCGGGTCACGCGGCCGTCGCCCGCGTCCAGCATGACCTCGGCCTCGCGCCGCGTGCGCGGCTCGAACCGGGGCGGGTGGCCCTCCTTCGAGGAGACGATGCCGCGCGCGAGCGTCGGGAGGCAGTCGCCGCCGAGGATGGACACGCGGACGGGGCACGGAGTGCGGGGCGTGCGCGCCAGCGCCGCGTGGAAGGCGCGCGCGCGCTGCCGCGC
>JAICEW010000245.1 GCA_025923995.1 Vicinamibacteria bacterium
CCGCTGTCGACCGACTCCGCGGCGTAGCCCTCGTCGGCCAGGATTCCCTGCAGGGAGCTGCGCACCCCCGCCTCGTCGTCCACGATCAATATCGATTCACGCATGAAGGTCCTCTACGCGGGCAGCTCCACCACGAAGCGGGCGCCGTGCGGGCGGTTGTCCTCCACCCGGATGACGCCCTGGTGCTCCTGCACGATGCGGCTGACGATGGCGAGGCCCAGGCCGCTGCCGCGCCGCTTGGTGGAGAAGTGCGGCACGAACAGCTTGTCCCTGTCCTCGGGGCGGATCCCCGGGCCGTCGTCCGCCACGCCCAGCCGCACGCGGCCCTGCGCGCGGTCGAACTCGGTCGAGACCACCACCGTGCCCTTCTTCTCCGTGGCCTCGATCGCGTTGTCCACCAGGTTGATCAGCACGCGCTTCATCTGGTCGGCGTCCAGCCGCAGCGACGGCACGTCGGGGGCCAGCCGGCGGTCGATGTGCACGTCGCTGAACAGGCCGTCGTACAGCGAGAGCGCCTGGTCCACCACCTCGTGCAGCGAGACGCTCGACAGGTTGGCGGCCGGCAGGCGCGCGAACTGCGCGAACTCGTCGACCAGGTTCTTGAGCGCGTCCACCTCGGCCACGATGGCGCCGGTGCACTCGGTGAGGACGCGCTCGAAGTCGGGCGCCGACTTGAGGTACGCCTTGCGCACGCGCTGGGCCGAGAGCTGGATGGGCGTCAGCGGGTTCTTGATCTCGTGCGCCAGCTTGCGCGCGACCTCGCCCCACGCCGCCACCTTCTGCGCGCGCATGAGCGGCGTGAGGTCGTCCATGACCACGACCGCGCCCGGGGGGGAGCCGGACGGGCCAGGCAGCGGCACGATCGTCACCGCCAGGTGGCGGTCGCGGCCGCGCGCGGGGACCGCGACCTCGCGCTCGTGGCGGGTCACGCGGCCGGAGAGCAGCCGGCGCACCAGCGACGCGATCTCCTCGCGTCCGGGGCCGGTGAGCGTCTCGTCCAGCGCCCGTCCCACCACGTCGTCCGCGTCCAGGTCCAGCACCCGGCACGCGGCCGCGTTCACGGCGGTGACGTGGCCGTAGGCGTCGGTGACCAGCACGCCCGTGCCGACCGTCTCCAGCACCGTCTCGGTCAGGCGCCGCCGCTCCTCCAGCTCCTGGTTCTTGCGCGTCAGCCCCTCGCGGCTGTGCGCGACCTCCTCCTCGCTGCGCGCCAGCCGCTCCGACATGCGGTTGAAGGAGGCGATGAGAGCCTGGAACTCGTCGTCCCCGGACGGGAAGTCCACGCGCACGCCCCGCTCCCCCGCCGCGATCCGCTCGGCGCCCTCCGCGACCAGGCGCAGCGGCGTGGTGATGCGGCGCGCCAGGTAGAGCGCCAGCCACACGGCGCCGAAGAGGATGAGCAGCGCGGGGAACAGGTACAAGGAGAGGTACACGGCCTTGATGGGCTCGCGGAACGCCTCGCCCTTGCGGAACTTGGTGTAGCGCGCCTCCACCTCGCGCGCGTCCGCGGCCACCGCCTCGGGCAGCACCGTCGAGACCACCACCGCCCCCTGGATGCCGCCCCGGGCGTCGCGCACGGGCACCGCCACGCGGGCCAGCTCGCCGTCGGCGAAGGGCTGCATGGCCTCCGCCTCGCGGCCCTGCAGTGCCTCCTCGGCCAGGCTCCCGGCCGGGGCCGCGCCGAACGGCGTGGGCGACACCTTGGAGTCGATCACGGCCATCAGCTCACCCTCGACCGTGAACACGCTGACCATGTCCATGTGCAGCTCGCGGGCGCGCGCCTGGACCGCGCGGCGCAGCCCTCCCTGCCCCCCCGACGCCAGCAGGCCCCGCGACTGCAGCTCGCGGGCGAGCGCCCGCGCGTGCACGCGGCTGCGGTCGGTATACGACTGGCGCAGCGCCGCCCCGAGCCCCTGCGACGACGACACGATCCTCTCCACGTCCACGTTGAACCAGCGGTCCACCGTCTGCCGGATGAGGTCGGTGCCCACCACGATCATGAGGACGGACGGCGTGACCGCCATCAGGAGGAAGACGAGCAGCAGCCGCATGCGGAACCGCGCGCCCAGCACGCGGCGGCGCCGCTCCATGACGACGCGGACCAGGTTCCGTGAGAGGACCAGGACGAGGATCAGGAGCAGGCAGAGGTTGGCGACGGTCAGGGTGTAGAGCAGGACCGACGCCAGGAAGTCGGGCGCGAAGTCCTGGCTCCGCCGCAGCAGGAGCTGGACGAGCACGAACACGACCAGCGCGCCGAAGGTGGCGAGCAGGACGAGGCGGGCGTTGTTCCGGAACGGGCGGCGCGAGGACATCGACGGATCAGCCGATTGTAGCGTGGCAGCCACACCGGCCCCAAAGCGTTGATCCGCTTACGGCAACGTCAAGCGGCTACTCGCGCGAGGTCTCGAGGAGCCCCTTCAGGGTGGCCATGAAGGCGTCGACGTCCTTGAAGTCGCGGTAGACCGACGCGAAGCGGACGAACGCGACCTTGTCCAGCTCGCGCAGGCGCTCCATCAGGAACTCCCCCACCTCGGTGGTCGGCACCTCGCGGTCGGGGCTCTCCTGCACCATCGCCTCGACCTTGTCCGCGATCATCTCCAGCGTCTTCACCGCGACCGGCCGCTTCTCGCACGCCTTGAGCAGGCCCGCCAGCACCTTCTCACGGTCGAAGCGCTCGCGGCGGCCGTCCTTCTTGACGACCAGGTGCGGGATCTGGTCGATGCGCTCGTAGGACGTGAAGCGCTTCCCGCAGGCGAGGCACTCCCTCCTCCTGCGGATGACCTCGCCCTCGCGGCTCTCGCGCGAGTCGACGACCTTGTCCTCGAGGTGGGCGCAGAAGGGACACTTCATGGTTCAAGCGCTCCTGGCAGGTTGCGGCGGTTCGGGGACGGCATCGGGCGTGGGCTCGTCCGCGAGGCGGCTCACGCCGCCCCACGACAGGCCTTCCCGGCCGAGGAAGAGGAGACCCAGGACGAGCACCGGCAGGTTCGTGAGCGCGTGGCAGGCCAGGGCCGCCGCCGCGGCGGTCGCGGCGGCCGTGGCCGGGTCGCTGCCGAACGCGAAGTGGAGCAGCGCGATCTTGTAGCTCGCGTGGAAGCCGCCCACCATCCCCGGCGTCGGCACGGCGACGCCCACGGTCAGGAACCCGAGCATGAAGAACGTGCTGTGGAACGGCAGGCTCACTCCGAACGCGCGGTTGTTCAGGTGGATGCCGAGCGCGATCGCGAACCAGACCAGGACGGACTGGACGCCGATGGCCAGCAGGTGCCCCGGCGACGCGCGCAGCACCTCGAGCCCCGTGGTGAACGCGTGCAGGGCGCGGCTGAGCGCGCCGCCGATGCGCGCCGGCAGCCAGGCGAACACACGGTCGGCGAGGGAGAGCGCGGACTCGCGCCGATACGTCAGCCACAGGAGGAGCCCCAGCGCCCCCAGCGCGCCGGCCCCGGCCAGCGCTCCCGCGGTCTGCAGCGCGCGGCCCGGAACCTCCTTCTGCGCCGCCGGCAGCGGGAGCACGTACAGGTACGCGGCAAAGAGGGCCAGGACCGTGATGAGGTCGAACAGCCGCTCCAGGATGATCGACGCGAACGCGGCCGAGGTCTTGAGCCCGTGGTGGCGCGCGACCAGGTAGGGTCGGACGACCTCGCCGGCGCGGGGGATCACCAGGCCGGCCGCGAAGCCCACGTTCGTGATGGAGAACAGCCGCATCAGCGGCACACGCGCGAGCGGGGCGAGCAGGTACCCCCACCGCCAGGCCCGCAGCGCATAAGTGATGACGGCCATCAGGACGACGCCGGACAGCAGGACGGGATCGGACTGCCGGAAGGCGTTCACCAGCCCCGGCCAGTCGAGGCCGCGGAAGAACACCGCCAGCAGGCCCGCGCCGAGCAGGGCGCCGATGATGAGCCGCCGGACCCGAGCCCCGCCTAGGGCCATAAAGCCTTCGTAGTCATAGACTTGATAGCGTGATTGGACTCTACTACACTGCGCGCACTACGGCAAACCGCACTTTTTCGAACGGTGCCGGGCCCGCTCGCGTTCCTGGGAGTGGCCGGCTCGACACCTGGAGAGCGCGCGAGTCTTGACGGAGACCGACGAGGACCTCCTGGCACGTTGCCGGGCCGGCGACGAGGCGGCGTGGCAGGCGCTCGTATCGCGCTACACGCGGCGGGTGTTCAACCTGGCGTACCGGTTCGTCGGCCGGGTGGACGAAGCTGAGGATCTGACGCAGGACATCTTCGTGAAGGTCTACCAGAGCCTGTCGCGGTATCGTTCGGAGGAGGGGGCCTTCGGCACCTGGCTCACGACCGTGGCGCGCAACCAGTCGATCGACAACTACCGCCGCCGCCGCGAGGAGCGCCGCCGCCGCGTGGACGACGAGGCCATCCTGGACATCGTGCCCTCGACGCAGGAGGGGCCGCACAAGAGCCTGGAGCGCGAGGAGCGGGTGCGCCTCGTGCACCAGGGCCTGCGCGCGCTGCCGCCGGACCTGCGGCAGCCGATCGTGCTCTGCGACCTGCAGGGGCTGGCCTACGAGGAGGCCGCGAACATCCTGGCGATCCCCCTGGGCACGGTGAAGAGCCGCATCAACCGCGGACGGCTGGAGCTGGCCAAGCGGCTGCTGGGCCGGGCGGAACGGGTGGGAGCATGAGGGACGTGCTCGACTGCGCGCGCGCCGAGGAGCTGCTCCCGGACTACCAGGAGGGCCAGCTGCCGGCGCCGCTGCGCGGCGACGTGGAGCGGCACCTGGCGACCTGTGCGCGCTGCCCCGAGCTGCTGGCGGCGATCACGGACGTGCTGGACGTGCTGCGCGCACCGCTGGACCTCGATCCCTCGGGTTCGCTCGCCGCGCGCGTGGCGAAGGCCTCGTGGAAGGCGGCGCGCACCGCGACCATCGTGCCCTTCCGCAAGGCGACGCGCCTGCCCGCGCAGGTGCAGGCCCTCGCGGCCGGGCTCGCGGTCTGCGTGACGTCGCTCGTCCTGCTCCTGCACAGCGCGCCGCCGCAGCCGGGCCGCGTGGCCGGGCGCGTGAAGGAGCGCACGGTGAACGCCGCGGTGTACGTGCAGGAGCGGACCGTGCGCCTGGTCGAGGACCTGCGCATGCTGCGGGTGGTCATCGCCACCGCGTTCGAGGGGCGCGTCGAGCGCGTCAACGACCGCGTGGACGACTACAAGCGCCTGCTCGAGAAGCGGCGACAGCACGCGCCCGAGAGCCGCGAGAGCCAGTCGAGCGCGCAGGCGCCGCGCTCCGCCCACCATTTGCGAACCGGCCGGGGGACGGTCTCGTAGAACGAGACGGGACGCGGCCCGCGGGCCGCGCCCTCCGGCGAATCCCTTCGAGAACGACGAGGAGAGAGCGATGGACGACACGAACCCTGAAGCGCCGTCGCCGGGCCCGGCGCCGACCGTGCCGATGACGCCCGCGCTGCCCGCGGTGCCGGCCTACGTGCCTCCCCCCCGAGCCCCCAAGAGCCCGTTCCTGGCCCTCTTCCTGTCGACGTTCCCTGGCATCGGGCAGGTCTACAACGGCCAGTTCGCGAAGGCCCTGTTCATGTTCTCCGCCTTCGTCGGCTCCATCATCGGCGTGATCGAGATGGGGCCGTTCCCCTGGGCCTTCTGCATCCCGTTCGCGTACTTCTTCAACCTCATCGACGCGTACCGCAGCGCCGTCGTCATCAACGAGCGGGCCATCGGCGGCGCTCCGGTCCCCGAGGAAGAGGGCATGGAGTCTCCGCTGTGGGGCGGGGCGCTGCTGGTGATGGGCCTCGTGCTCCTGCTCAACAACCTGGGCTGGCTGCGCCTGGCGGCGCTGGCGCGCTACTGGCCGCTGGTGCTCATCGTCGGCGGCGGGATCCTCCTCTACCAGTCGCTCAACCGGCGCCGCGACAACGGCACGCCGACCTCGGGCGGCCGCGATGCTTTCCTTTCTTAAGGTCGACCGCGTCGTGACGGCCCTGGGCCTCATCGGCCTGGGCGTCCTCGTGATGCTCGCCAACCTCGACCGGCTGGACCTGCTGCAGGCGCTGCGGATCTTCTGGCCGGCGCTGCTGATCCTGTGGGGCGCGCTGGAGCTGGTGGTGTCCTTCGCGCGCCGGACTTCCTGAGGACGAGCCGATGAGAGCCGCCAAGATCGGTCTGCTGTTCCTGATCCTCCTGTTCGGCGCCACGGTCGAGACCGCCTGGCAGGTCCGGGACCACATCGAGCTGGGACCCATGGGCTGCCGCGTCCTGGGCGGGCGCTTCTACGGGCCGTCGTTCTCCTTCGAGAGCGAGGAGAGCCAGGCCGTCCCGGCGGCGGCCGCCGTGGAGGTGGAGAACGCGTTCGGCTCCGTGCGCGTCGTCTCCGGGCCGGCCGGACAGGCGACGGCACGCATCCGCAAGGTCGTGTTCCGCCCCACGGAGGGCGAAGCGCGCGAGTTCGCGGAGCGCATCCGGCTCGTCCTCACCAGCGACGCCGGGCGACTGCGCGTCGCCACCAACCGCGAGAGCCTCGAGAACGAGCGTCGCGGGCAGAGGCAGATCGGCTTCGAGACGCACCTGGAGCTGACCGTGCCGGCGGACGCGCGGCTCACGGTGCGCAACGACCACGGCGCCATCGACGTGGCCGACGTGGCGGAGGCGGACCTGCGCGGCTCCTTCGACCCCGTCTCGGCCGAGCGCATCGCCGGCGCGCTCAAGGTGGACGTGCAGCACGGCAGCGCGGACATCCGGCAGGCGCAGGGCCCGCTGACGGTCACCTCGCGGCACGGCGACGTGACGGTCGAGGACGTGAAGGGCGCGGTCGAGGTGCAGTCGGAGCACGGCAGCGTCTCCCTCGTGCGGGTGGGGCCGGCGCGCGCGACCACGACGCACGGCGACATCCGCGCGGACGGCGTGGCCGGCGACCTGGAGGCGCACGCCGATCACGGCGGCGTCGAGGCCCGGCAGGTCGCGGGCAAGGCGGTGATCGACGCCAGCTACGACGACATCGAGGTCAAGCAGGTGGACGGCGGGGCGCGCCTCACCGCGCGCCACGGCGGCGTCGTCGCCGAGGACGTCCAGGGCGCGGTCTTCGCCGAGTCGAGCTTCGACAACGTGCGGCTGCTGCGCATCGGCAAGGAGGTGGAGGCGACGGTCGACCACGGGGGCTTCGACGCGCAGGACCTGGCGGGCGCGGCGCGCGTCAAGGTCGTGGGCGACGACGTGACCATCACCGACTTCGCCGGCTCGGTCGACGTGGAGGCCGACCGCGGCTCCGTCGAGCTCACGCCCTCCGGACCGATCACGCAGCCCCTTTCGGTGCGCACGCGGCACGGAGCCATCACGCTGCGCGTGCCCGCGGGCAGCAGCCTCGACGTGGAGGCCGCCAGCCAGCACGGCGAGATCCAGTTCGACGTGCCGGGATGGACGCAGGATCGCGCGGAGGACTCGCGCACGTACGGGCGCGTCGGCAAGGGCGGCGTGCCGGTGAAGCTCGCTGCGGACCGCGGCGACGTGAACGTGCTCTCGTCCGGCCTGCCGGTCGCGTCCGCCACCGCGTCGCCGTCTCCGGCGGCGGCGTCGGATCGGTAACGTCTTCACCGCGGAGTCGCAGAGAACGTAGAGAACGATCGTCGATACTTGCCTCTCTCCTGCCCTCCGCGTCCCTGCGGTGAACACGTCGAAGACTCTCCAGGATTTCTCTTGCGCGGCGATTCGGGCTTCCGGTAGACTCGGCGGCCTCCGACGGGACGGCAGTCTTCCCGGGCGGGCATTTCTTCGTCCCTTCACGCGAGTCCCATGCGACCCGACAACCAGGCGATCTTCGAGACGGACCTCAAGGGCGCGCCGCTGTGGCGGCGCGGCAAGGTGCGCGACGTCTACGACCTGGGCGACCACCTCCTGATCGTCGCCACCGACCGCTTGAGCGCATTCGACGTGGTGCTGCCCACGCCCATCCCGGGCAAGGGGCGCGTGCTCACGCAGCTCTCGCTCTTCTGGTTCTCCCTCCTGCGGACGATGGTGCCGAACCACGTGCGCTCGAGCGAGGTCGCCTCGTACCCGGAGGCGCTGCAGTCGCAGGCCGGCCAGCTCGAGGGACGGTCGATGATGGTGCTCAAGACCGAGCCGCTGCCGGTCGAGTGCGTCGTCCGCGGCTACATCACGGGCTCGGGCTGGAAGGACTACAAGAAGAGCGGGTCGGTCTGCGGCATCGCGCTGCCGGCGGGGCTGCGCGAGTCGGACCGGTTGCCCGAGCCGATCTTCACGCCCACGACGAAGGCGGAGACGGGGCACGACGAGAGCATGTCGTTCGAGCAGGTGGTGGACGTGCTCGGCGAAGCGCGCGCCGTCGAGGTGCGCGACCTCAGCCTCGCGCTCTACCGGCAGGCGGCGGCGCACGCGGAGCAGCGCGGGATCATCCTGGCCGACACCAAGTTCGAGTTCGGCATCCACGACGGCCGGCTGGTGTGGATCGACGAGGCGCTCACGCCCGACTCGTCGCGCTTCTGGCCGCGCGACCAGTACCGGCCCGGCCAGGGCCAGCCCAGCTTCGACAAGCAGTACGTGCGCGACTACCTGGAGACCCTCGACTGGAACAAGCAGCCGCCAGCGCCTTCCCTTCCGCCGGAGGTGGTGGAGCGGACTCGCGAGAAGTACGAGGAGTCGCTGGCGCGGCTCACGGACGGAGCCTCGGCCGGCGTGTCGTCGCCGGACCACTCCGTTCCCACGCAGAAGGATCGGTGATGCGCGTCACATGAGGCGCGCGTTCGCGGAGCGCAGACTGCCCATTCCTCGTCGGGCCCCAGGGACGTGAAGCGGTGATCGGCCGCGCGAGCCGGCCGAGAGGGGAGTGACAGCCCGTGAAGCAGCAATTGGAATCGCTGGTCTCCGAGATGGTGGACAAGGGAATCCGGTTCTCGGAGGCACGCCGCGAGTTCGAGAAGCGCTTCATCGCCAACGTGCTCCAGCGGCACAAAGGCAACCTTTCGCGCGCCGCCAAGGACCTCCGCATCCACCGCAACACGCTGGGCAAGAAGATCTCCGAGTACAAGCTGTAGCGCCCGCAAAGTCTTGAGCCGCCTGCCGGCTCGGGCTTGACAAGAGCGGCTCCCGAAACCTATATTGGCACTCGGACGAGGTGAGTGCTAAGGCCCTCGTTCCGGGCGCGTCCGGGGCGTTCCTCCCCGGCCGACAGGCCACAAACCCTTCAAAGGAGACGAGATCGCATGAACGTTCGTCCGCTGCATGACCGCTTGATCATCAAGCGCATCGAGGAGACGGAGACCGTCCGCGGTGGGATCATCATCCCCGACACCGCCAAGGAAAAGCCCCAGGAGGGCAAGGTCCTGGCCGTGGGCAACGGCAAGATCCTCGAGAACGGCACCAAGGTCCCGCTGGACGTCAAGGTGGGCGACAAGATCCTCTTCGGGAAGTACTCGGGCACGGACATCAAGATCGACGGCGAGGAGGTCCTCATCCTCCGCGAGGACGAGGTTCTCGCGATCGTCGGCTGACGTCGGCCCGCACTCCCCTCGAAACCGAAACCTCTCAAAGGAGACGCATCCGAATATGGCGAAGCAGATCACGTACGGCGACGAGTCGCGCCAGTCGATCCTCCGCGGCGTGAACCGTCTGGCCGACGCCGTGAAGGTCACGCTGGGCCCCAAGGGGCGCAACGTCGTCCTGGACAAGAAGTTCGGCTCCCCCATCATCACCAAGGACGGCGTGACGGTGGCGAAGGAGATCGAGCTCAAGGAGCCGCTCGAGAACATGGGCGCGCAGATGGTGCGTGAGGTCGCATCGAAGACCTCCGACGTGGCCGGCGACGGCACCACCACCGCGACCGTTCTCGCGCAGGCCATCTACCGCGAGGGCGCCAAGAACGTCACCGCGGGCGCCAACCCGATGGACCTCAAGCGCGGCATCGACAAGGCCGTGGCCGCCGTGACCGAGGAGCTCAAGAAGCTGAGCAAGCCGGTCAAGGGCAAGATGATCGCGCAGGTCGGCACCATCTCCGCCAACAACGACGAGACCATCGGC
>JAICEW010000246.1 GCA_025923995.1 Vicinamibacteria bacterium
CGTGTGGGCCGTCTCGCAGCTGGACCGGCTCGTGCCCTCGAGCGGTTACATGCTGATCGCGACCGCGACGCGCGCGCGCCGCTGACTCCTCGTCTCGGCCACGGACGGCCCATCTCCGCGCGAGACGCGACATCTCGATCGAGGACGGCGCGTGGACCGCGCCGAGCGCGCGGCGGATCCGCGCGAGAGCCTTGCGCTGCAGCCACCTGAACGGACATTCGGGTCAAAACGGAATCGTCGCGAGCCGATCGGCACGAATCCTGCTCGCGACGATGCATATCTGCCTGCAAGGCCCAGCGAGCAAGCCTGGAGAGGCGTTCGCGTCGACGAACGTGACTTGAGCGGAGCCCGCGGCCCATCGAGCAGGATCGGTGCGCGCGACCCGCGAAGGAGCATCATGAACAGGATTGCGCGCGCGTTGACTTGCCTGGTGACGGCCGCCTGGATCGGCGCCGTCGCCTGCGGCCGAGGCGGAGGTTCACCGGTCGCTCCGACCGACGGGACCCCGACCGCGAACGTCCAGGGAACCGTGGCATCGTCGGCCGGCGCGGCCGCCGGCCTCCGCGTCAGCGTTGCCGGCACCCGCCTGTCGGGCACGACCGACTCCGCTGGCCACTTCGCCTTGCGTGGCGTGAGCCGCGGCGACGCCACGTTCCGCTTCCAGGGCCAGGGCGTGGACGCGAGCCTCACGGTCCCCGTCGGCGGAGACACCGTCCTCCGCATCGAGGTGGCCGGGACTCAGGCCGCCCTGCGCGGCGGCGAGATCGAGTTCACCGGGAACGTCGAAGCGATCCACCCGCCGCGCCTCACGGTCTCGGGGCTCCAGGTGGCGACGGACGCCGCGACCGAGATCGAGCGGGGGGACACGAAGATCACGCTGAGGCAGCTGCAGGTCGGCGAGTCGGTCAAGGTGGAGGGCACGCTCGAAGCAGGCGGCGTCGTCCACGCCCGCGAGATCGAGGCGAGCGCCATCACGCCTTCGCCTTCGCCGACGCCGAGCCCCACGCCCTCGCCGAGCCCCACTCCGACTCCCAGCCCGACGCCCACCCCGTCCCCGACGCCGACCCCCTCCCCCACCCCGACGCCGTCACCCACTCCCTCGCCGACTCCGACGCCATCGCCGTCTCCCGGCGTGCGCGTCGAGTTCGAGGGCACCATCGAGTCGCTGACGCCTCCCACGCTGCGGGTGGCCGGACGCACGGTGGTGACGGACTCGAACACGCACCTGCACGGCCAGGGACAGACGCACTCGCTCTCGGACTTCCAGGTGGGCGACGAGGTGGAGATCGAAGGCGTGCAGCGGCCCGACGGCACCGTGCTGGCGGAGGACATCAAGAGGACGGAGGAAGCGGGACACTGACGCAAAGAGTCGGGTCGTGCCGCAAGGCACGGCCTGACCCTGACGTCAGCCCGCCAGGTCGGACAGGTCCGCGCCGGGCGCGAGCTCGAGCGGGTCCGCGCCGCGCCGGAACACCCGCGCGCCGTTGGCCCCGCCGAGCGTCGTGCGTTCGCCCTCCACGCGCACCCACGCCCCTTCGCGCAGGCCGAGCACCGTCGCCTCGTTCTCCTCGAGGTACTCGCGCAGCCGGTCCTCGCGCGTCTCGCCCATGTGGCGCGAGGCGGGATCGGCGTCGATGAAGTGCGGGTTGATCTGGAAGCGGACCAGCCCCAGCGCGTCGAAGGACGCGGGCTGCACGATCGGCATGTCGTTGGTGGTGCGGATGGTCGGGGCGGCGATGTTGGTGCCCGCGCTGGCCCCCAGGTAGGGCATCCCCGACGACGCGCGGTCGCGCAGCACGTGCAGCAGCGCGGTCTTCTGCAGCGTGTCGAGCAGGCGGAAGGTGTTCCCGCCGCCGACGAACACCGCCTCGGCCTCCTCCAGGAGCTCGCGGCCCGCGAGGTCGGGCGTCACGGCGCTGATGGTGACGCCCTCCTGCGCGAACCGGGCGGCGACCTTGGCGGCGTAGCCTTCACGGTCGAAGAGGGCGAAGGGGACGAAGGCGAGCTGCCGCACGGAGCCCAGCAGGGAAAGGACGTCGGCCATCGCGTGGTCGAGGTAGCCCTGGCCGTGGTTGGTCGAGTTGCTGAGCAGGAGGAGGTTCATCCCCCCATCTTAGCGTCCGGCGGAGCGCGCTTCCTTGTCCGCGTACATCCGTTCGTCGGCCATGCGGATGAGCGCCTCCTTGGACCCCGCGTCCAGCGGGTAGATGGCGATGCCGACCGACGCGCCCAGCCGGGCGTTGATCCCCTCTTCCTGCAGGAACGTGTGGCCCTCGATGATCCTCCTCAGCTTCTCGGCCAGGGCGCGCGCGGCGCCGGCGTCGGTCTGGGGAAGGATGACCGTGAACTCGTCGCCGCCGTAGCGCGCCGGGAAGTCGGTCTCGCGCACCGCCGCCCGCAGCAGGAACCCCACCTCGCGCAGCACGCGGCTGCCGCGCAGGTGCCCGTGCTGGTCGTTGATGGGCTTGAAGCGGTCGAGGTCGAGGAAGATGAGCGAGAGGACCGACTTGTAGCGGTCCACGAACTTCAGCTCCCGGTCCAGGATCTGGTGGAAGAAGCGGAAGTTGAACAGCGGCGTCACCTCGTCCGTCAGCGACAGCTCGCGCGTCTTGTGCAGCAGGCGGACGTTCTCGAGCGCGAGCGCGGCGGCGTACGCGAGCGGCTGCAGGCGCTCGAGCGCGGCGGTGTCGAACGCGGACGGCCGGCGCGAGCCCAGCGCCAGCACACCGATCACGCGGCCGCGCGCGGAGAGCGGCAGCAGCATGCACGAGCGCACGCCCTCCTCCAGCAGCTTCATGTCCTCGATGAAGCGGTGGTGGCTGAGCAGGTCCGGCTGGACGACGGGCTGGTTGTTGAGCAGCACCGCGCCCGCCCCGCTGCCGACGACGGGCAGCACGGGCCCGAAGCCCCAGGACGTGCCTTCCGGATGCCCGATGATCTCGAGGTAGTCGCCGGCCTCGTTCACGAAGCCGCAGGCCAGGCGGTCGAAGGACTGCACGGCCCCGATCTCCAGCGCCAGCGCGTGCACCGCGCGGCCCAGGTCCATGTCGGCCGTCAGCGCGGCGGTGATGCGGTGCAGCGACTCCAGGCGCGCGGCCGACGCGCGCAGCTCGCCGTAGAGGCGCACGTTCTCGAGGCCGGTGCCGATCTGGCGGCCCAGCGCCTCCAGCAGGTCGACCGAGGGCGGGATGCTGGCCGCGCGCTGGTCGTACACCGCGAGCGCGCCCAGCCGGCGCTGCTGCGCGACGAGCGCCGTGGCCGCCACCCAGCCGGCACCCTGGTGCTCGCGGACGAGCGGCCGGTCGGCGTGCAGGGCCTGGACGACCAGCGTGTGAAGCGTGGACGGCGCCGCGTCCAGCCGCAGGTGGGCGGCATTGACGAGCTGCCCTTCGTCGGTGCCGAGGACCGTCAGGCCGCCGGTCGCCTCCAACGCGAGCACGACGTGCTCGAGCGTGGAGCGGAGGAGCGGCTCCTCCTCCTTCTGGACGGAGAGGTCGTCGAGGACGGAGATGAGCGCCTGCGTGGTGCGGTCGTAGGCGGGCGCGGCGGTGTCGTCGGATGCTGGCTTCATCGGTTCGCGACGTCCGACGGATTCTAGCGTGCCGTCGGCGTTTCTACGATCCGAGGCCGGCGAACGGAGGGGCGCAGGCCGCCTGAAGTGCCCGCCGCTCATCACGTTGCCGCTCCTGGTCCCAGCCCAGCCGTGAGGCCATGGCCTCCAGGACGATGCTGACGTCGCCGCCGGACGGCGCGCCGCCCGTGCCCAGGTCGAGACGGCGCAGGACGGCGTCGGTGAGGTGGCGGGCCGCTTCCTCGTCGACCGCGCGGCGAGCCCGGTCGACGAGCGGGCCCTCGAGCGGACGGGCGGCGGGCAGCGGCGTCCACGCCGTCCGTGAGCCCGGCAGCGCGCGCCCGAGACGCCGGCAGGCGAGGTCGACGGCGTCCTCCGCGACCGCCCGCGCGGTGGTGTACTTCACGCTCACGAGCGTGATCAGTCCGCCCAGGCCGTCCTGCCCCTCGTGATCGATCAGCCGCCCGCGCGTCCACAGGGCGCTGGCTCCCGTCCCCGGCACGCGGCCCCGGTGCACGACCGCGACGTCCGCGCGGTCGAGGCCGGCCCAGGGGAACGCGCGCCGCGCGACCTCGAAGAACGCATCGGCGTCCACGGGCCCGTCGGGGCTGTATTCGGTGCCCACGATCGCCCGATCCGCCCAGGGGGCCAGGAAGAGGAAGCGGCCCTCGCCCTGAGCCCCCACGGCCTGTCCCGAGATCACGGGCCGGCGCAGCACCAGGTTCGCCGCGTGCAGGAGCGGGATGTGCGGCCGCTCGATCCCGGCCAGGCGCAGGATCGCGCCCGCGTCCGGGCCCGCCGCGTTCACGACCATGCGCGCGCGCACGACCGCCTCCGTGCCCGTCTCCAGGTCGCGCACGACCGCGCCGTGGACCCGGGCGTCCTCCCGCGACAGCGCGGTGACCGGGGCGTGGTTCGCAAGGGCCGCACCGGCGGATGCGGCCGCCTCGAGGAAGCCGACGAGCAGCCGCTCGCTGCTCGCGACCTGCGCGTCGTGCCACAGCGCGCCGCCCGTGAGCCCGCTGGGGTCGAGCCCGGGCACGCGCGCGAGCACTTCGTCGCGCGAGAGCAGGCGGCTGCGCGGCAGGCGCGACGCCTCCGGGACGCCGCGGTTGCGGTCGAGCGTCAGCAGCGCGTTCGCGATCAGGCCGGCGGCCAGCACCTCCCGGCCGCGACGCCCGTGGCCGTACGTGGGCACCAGGAACGGCAGGGGCCGCACCAGGGCCGGCGCGATGCGCAGCAGCGCGGCCCGCTCGCGCGTCGACTCGCGCAGCCCCGCCACGTCCCCGCGCCGCAGGTGGCGCAGCCCGCCGTGGATCGTCTTGAGGCTGTTCCAGGAGGCGCCCGACCCGAAGTCGGCCGCCTCCACCAGCCCCACCGCGAGCCCGCGCTGCGCGGCGTCCCACGCCGTGGCCGCGCCGTAGATCCCGCCGCCGATGACCAGGACGTCGTGCTCGCGGCCGGCCAGCGCGCGGAGGTCGCGCTTCAACTGCGGAGCGTCTCGAGCAGCGCGGACGCCGCGCGCTCGCAGTCCACGCGGGAGACGTCGCGGTGCGTGGTCAGGCGCAGCGTGCGTGCGTCCATGGCGGTCGCGAGCACGCCGCGCTCGCGCAGCGTCGAGACGACCGCCGGCGCGTCGGGCCCGGGCAGCACGCCGACCGCGATGTTGGTGCGGACAGGGGGGACGCGGACGCCGGGAACGGCGGCCAGCGCGTCGCCCAGCAGGCGCGCGTGCTCGTGGTCCTCGGCCAGCCGCGGGATCATCGTACCGATCGCGACCAGGCCCGCGGCCGCCAGGACGCCGACCTGCCGCATGCCGCCGCCCAGCTGCTTGCGCACGCGCCGCGCCTGCTCGACGCGCTCGCGCGTCGCGAGCAGCAACGAGCCGGCCGGGGCGCACAAGCCCTTCGAGAGCGTGACCATCACCGTGTCGAACCCCTCGGCCAGCGCACGCGGGGGCACGCCCAGCGCGACCGCGGCATTCCACAGCCGCGCGCCGTCCAGGTGGACGCTCATCCCGGCCGCCCGGCAGGCCGCGACCGCCGCGCGGGTCTGCTCGACGGTGTACACGGTGCCGCCCGCCAGGTTGTGCGTGTTCTCCAGGACCGCGAGCGTGGCGTCCGAGCGGTAGTACGCATAGGGCTTGCGTGCCTGCTCGACCACCGCGGGCGTGAGCACGCCGTCCTCGGCCGCGACCGCGCGCGGCATCACCCCGGAGAGGGCGGCCATGCCGGCCAGCTCGTACTGCACGACGTGGCTGCGCTCCTCGGCCAGCACCTCGTCGCCCGGCCGCGTGAGCAGGCGGATCGCGATCTCGTTGCCCATGACGCCGCTGGGCACCCACAGCGCGGCCTCGAACCCCAGCAGGGCCGCCGCCGTCTCCTGCAGGCGGTTCACCGTCGGGTCCTCGCCGTAGACGTCGTCCCCCACCTCGGCCTCGGCCATGGCCCGGCGCATCTCGGGGGTCGGACGCGTCACCGTGTCCGAACGCAGGTCGATCGCCGTCACGTTCGTCAGGCTAGCACGCGTGCGGCGTGGTCAAGTGAGACCCGCAGGCCACGCCTCCTTGCGCCCGAGCGGGATTCACTCCCGCGTGGGCGTGTCACGAAGCGCGTGGCCGAGGACGCGGCAACTAATAGAACACCGGCCTGGGCTCGGCCAGGAACGGCTCGCGCGCGCGCAGGTGCAGGCGCATCCGGTTGTGCGAGCCGGGAAAGAGCGGGATCGGCACATCGTACGCGCAGGTGATCGTGCGCCAGCGCGGCTGCGTCGTGACCTGGAAGCACTCCGGCGCGATGTGGCCGGCCAGGCCGCGCTCCTCGACCGCCACCCGCAGGCGCTCGTGCACGAGCGTGTCGTCGTCCACCGGGGTGCGGGCGATGGTCCTCAGGTCGTCCTGGAGCAGGTAGTGGCGCGTGTACGCGGGCCCGAAGACGTACGCGATCCACCCGAGGGCCAGGGGCACGAGCCAGAAGATGGGCCGCCACGGCACGCGCGGGCCCGGTGTGCCCCGCAGGCCCTGCTCGGCGGCCCCGACGACGGTCGCGACGCCGGCCCAGGCGGCGCGGGACGCGCGCTCGCCGGCGGCCGGCTGCGCCTTCAGGTCCTCGCGCAGGCGGCCCAGCGTGAGCTGCCGCTTCACGTCCAGGCTCTCGGGCCGGCACGCGATCGAGCGCGGGTCGATCCGCGCGGCCTCGTCGTACGCCTCGTCGGCCTCGGCCGGGCGGCCGAGCTGGTACAGCACGTCCGCCACGTCGAGGCGCGCGTCCGCGTCGTCGGCGCGCAGGCGGACCACGGCCTGGAAGCACTCGAGCGCCTCGCCGGGGCGCTCGAGGGCCAGCAGCGCCCGGCCCAGGTTGCGCCACACCAGCGGCGAGTCGGGCCACTCCTCGGCGGCGGCCTGCCACGAGACCACCGCGTCCTGGCCGCGCCCGATGCGCCACAGCGCGACGGCCCGGTTCGAGCGCGGCTCGGGCGCGCCGCGGTCCGCGCTGCAGGCGCGCAGCAGGACGGTGGCCGCCTCGGGCGCGCGGCCGGCGGCGAGGAGCGCCAGCCCCAGCCCGTTCAGCGCCTGCGCGTCGGTCGGGGCCAGGCGCAGGGCGTCCTCGAACGCGTCGATCGCCTCGTCGAGGCGCGTGAGGCGCCACAGGGCGACGCCCAGCGACGCGTGGTACAGCGCCTGCGCGCGGTCGAGCGCGATGGCCTCGCGGAACGCGGACACCGCCTCCGCGTGGTTCCCGCGGTGCGCCAGCGCGTTGCCCAGGATGTACGCGTAGTCCGGATCGCCCGGCTCGCCGCGCGCGGCGCGGCGGAAGTCGGCCAGCGCCTTCTCGGGCAGCGTATCGACCTCGGCCAGCGACTCGACCACCAGCTCCTGGTCGATCTCGCCCTGCCGCCCGACGTCGATCTCCAGCTCGAATGCCGGTTCCATCGCCCCGCGTATCCTATGGCGGGTTCCCCGCAAGGCCGCAACGCGCCTCGTTGACACCCGCGTGAGGGCGACCGCATAGTCGCGGCGTGAGCGAACGCGACCCGGCGGGGCGATCGGCCCGCACGGAAGCCCGTCTCGATCCCGAGCGCGCGCTGTCCTCGGGTCCCGGCTCGCTGCCGCCGGGCCGCTACCTGGCGCTGTTCGAGCTGGGACGGCTGCTCATGCAGCAGCGCGAGCCGGAGCAGGTCCTGCGCACGGTCCACGAGTCGATCCGCGACCACCTGCGGCCCGACGAGTCGTGCCTGCTGGCCGCCGACGGCGGGTCCTTCCGGCCGATCCTCGCGCACGGGTTGGACCTCTCCAAGCCGGAGGCCGAGTGGCCCGTGAGCGGGACAGTCGTCCGCCAGGTGCGCGACGAGGGGCTGGCCGTGCTGGCCGCCGACGTGCATCAGGACCCGCGGCTGCGCGAGGCGCAGAGCCTCCAGCGCTTCCGCATCCGCTCGGTGATGTGCGTGCCGCTCGGGAAGCCGCCACGGGGCGTCGCGTACGTCGCCAACCGCGGAGAGAGGCCGTTCTCGCCCGAGGACCTCGAGTTCCTGACCGCAGTGTCGCTCTACGCGAGCCTCGTGCTGGACCGCGCCGAGGAGGACGCGCGCACCACGGACGCGCTGCGCCGCAGCGACGAGCGGCTGGAGGCGCTGCAGAGCGAGCTGCTGCGCCACCACATCGTGGGCGCTTCGGCCGCGCTGCTCCACGCGTACGACACGCTGCGGCGGCTGGCGAAGGCCGGCGCGCGCGTGCTGCTGCGCGGCGAGACGGGCACCGGCAAGGAGCTGTTCGCGCGGGCGTACGCGGAGCACAGCGGCCGCCGCGCGTACGTGCCGGTGACGATCCCGGCCCTGTCCCCGACGCTGGTGGAGTCCGAGCTGTTCGGGCACGTCCGCGGCGCCTTCACCGAGGCCAGCCGCGACCGCAAGGGCCGCCTGGAGGTCGCGCACGGCGGCGTGCTCTTCCTCGACGAGGTGGGCGACGTGGAGCCGGCGCTGCAGACCAAGCTCCTGCGCTTCCTGGACTCGGGCGAGCTGTTCCGAGTCGGCGACAACGAGGCTCGCCGGGTCGACGCGCTGGTGGTCGCGGCCACCAACCGGCCGCTCGAGAAGGACGTGCAGGACGGGCGCTTCCGCGGCGACCTGCTGGCGCGGCTGGGCCACGTGATCGCCATCCCGGCCCTGCGCGAGCGGCCGGAGGACAGCCCGCTGCTGGTGAGCCACTTCCTCGCCAGGCACACCGGGCCACGCAAGACGTTCGCGCCCGAGACGCTGGACGTGCTGCGCGCCCACGACTGGCCGTTCAACGTGCGCGAGCTCCAGCAGGTGGTCGAGCGGGCGGTCTGCCTCGTCGACCGCGACGTCGTGCGGCCGGAGGACCTTCCGGACTACCTGACCCGCTCCGCCGAGGCCCGCGGCGCCGCGCCGGTCGCGGCGGGCGACCCGAAAGCGGCGCTGCCTCCCCTGCGCGAGGTGGTGGACGCGGCGGAGAAGCGCCACATCCTGCGCGCGCTCGAGCAGGCGCAGGGCAACCGCCGTCGCGCGATCGAGATCCTCCAGATCTCGCCCGAGACCTTCTACAAGCGCCTCGAGGAGTACGGGCTGCACAAGAAGGCGTAGGCGTTCGGCCCGGCCGTTCGGCGCCCGAACAGGTCCGTCCCACCTTCCGAACACGAGTCCACGCGCGATGGCGCGAAGTCCAGCGCCATCAACGTCGGCGCCGGCGCGCGCGGCCGGCACCCGGCTTGCCTTTGTCGAAGGACGAACGGCGCCTCGAGCGGATGGCGCCACAAGGAGATCGACATGAGCAAGACCATGCGTGGCCTCGCGCTGCTGAGCGTGCTGGCCCTCACGGCGTGCGGCGACGACGACACCCCGGTGACGCCGTCGACCCCGCCTCCTCCGGCCGTCAACCAGAGCTGGTCCGGGACCTACGCGAACAGCCAGCTCTGGCTGGTCGCGTTCGAGCGGACGAGCGACGGCTGGCGCTCGTCCTACACCTGCCCGGGCACGATCACGGTCTCGCAGGGCCCGCAGAGCGGGACCACCGCGCCGCTGACCGGCTTCGTGGTGGTGAACCAGCCCTGTCCGCCCGACACGTTCGACTTCACCGGGACCGTGGGCCCGGACGGCAGCATGACCATGACCACGGACGGGCCACGCCCCCAGGGCTGCCCCGCGAAGGCGACCACCTACACCGGCCTGTTCAACGGTCGCCAGCTCACCGCGCGGGGCATCACGAGCATCGACTGCGCCGGCGAGACCGTGGGGACGCACAAGTTCGACTACGTGATCACGGCGTTCAGGAACAACTAGGGCCGCACGCGGTCGGGCGCCGCTCGGGCGGCGCCCGTCAGGGCAGGAAGACGCGGAAGTGCGGCGGCACGGTCGTGGAGCTCACGACGGCGCCCTGCGTGTTGCGCAGGCTCACTCGAGCCTGCC
>JAICEW010000247.1 GCA_025923995.1 Vicinamibacteria bacterium
CGGCCGGAGAAGGGGATCTCCACGGTCATCGAGCCCCTGGCGGCCGAGCCGGAGCCCGTCGAGGGCGGCTCGACGGACGCGGCGGAGGTCAGCTACCTGGCGCCCACGGCCTGCCTCAACCTGGCGACGGCGGGCATCGGCCTGCCGTGGCACTCCTGGTCCGCCGCGGCATCGCACGGCCTGCCCGGCGCCTCGAAGGCGTCCGTGGTGGCGGCCAAGGTGATGGCCGCGACCGGCGTCGACCTGCTGACCGATCCCGCGCTGCTCTCGAGCGCGCAGGCGTTCCTCAAGAAGAAGACCGAGGGGCGGCCCTACCGGTCACCCATCCCGGAGGGCCAGAAGCCGCCGCTGCCCTGAGGAGGATCTCCTGGCGGTCCACTGCCCCGAAGCTGGCGCTAGAAATCCACCGAGAGCTGCAGGAACCAGTTGCGCGGGCGGGCGAAGATCCTCTCGGCGTAGCCGAGCGTGCCGAGCGAGGCGTTCCCCTGGACCAGGTAGCGCTCGTCGGACAGGTTCTGCACCCCGGCCGTCACGTGCCACCCCTTGGACTTGTCGGCGACCGTCAGCGTGGCGTTGCCCGCGAAGAAGCCCTCCTGCTCGATGAGCGGATCGCTGCCTGGCGTGATGAAGGTCAGGCTGGAGGTGTAGCTGCCATCGACGCGCGGCGTCAGCCGGAAACGGTCGCTGAGGGCGATGGGGAAGGAGAGGGCGAGGTTTCCCTGGAAGGCCGGGGTCAGCGGCAGCTCGTCCCCCGGCGCCACCGTGGCCACGGTCCCCGGGATCGGCGTGATGCTCTTGATCTCGTCGTCGAGCGTGCTGAGCCCGCCCTCGATGACCAGGCCGGAAGCCGGGTGGTACCGCAGCTCGGCTTCGAGCCCCTGGATCGTCGCCTCGCCCGCGTTGAAGAGCAGCGGCACCACGCCCTGGCGGAAGATCATCTGGATGTCGCTGTAGTCGGCGCGGAAGGCGGCGACGTTCATGCGGAAATCCCGGCCGATATCGATCTTGGCCCCCACCTCGTAGCTGTCGACGCTCTCCTCGTCGAAGGGCACGGGCACGTTGCCCGGCGGCGGCGCGTTGTACCGCGTGTTGTAGCCGCCCGACTTGAAGCTGCGCGCGTAGGAGGCGTACGTGCTGAGCGCGGGCTTCCAGCGGTACTGGACGCTCGCCGACCCCGTCACCGCCGAGAAGGTGTCCTCGAACGGGCGGTTGTAGATGAACAGCGGCCCGCCCTCGGGGATGGCCCGGGTGGGCAGGGGGTTCGGATCGGGCTGCGTAGCGGGGAACAGGTTGAGGACCGTCCCCTGATAGGTCTTGCGGTCTTCCGTGTAGCGCAGGCCCCCGGCCAGCTCGAGCCCCTGTGCCGGCCTCACCGTCACCTGGCCGAAAGCCGCGAGGGAGTCGGTCTGCAGGTCCGAGACCTGCAGGTCACGCGTGCCCGGCCCGCCCGCCAGCAGCGACGCGATGACGGGCGGAGACGGCGGGAACGGAAGGAACACGGTCAGGCGTTCGTCGGTCGCCTCGTCGAAGTAGTAGCCGCCGAGGATCGCGTTGCCCTTGTCGAAGGCGAGCTGGACCTGCAGCTCCTCGCTGAACTGCTTCGAGCCGGTGGTGAGGTCGGAGGTCAGGATGACGAAAGCGGTGTTGTCGGCATCGCGCACGCCCAGGGAGTCGGTCGAGCGGTAGGCGGTGATCGACTTGAGGGTCACCTGGTCGGTCAGCTGCACGCTGGCCGTGCCGCCCACCCCCCACACCTCCGACGTGCTCTGGACCGCCGCCGTGCCGCCGCTGGTGAAGTCGCCCTGCGCCTGGAAGTCGTTCGCGCAGCGCGGGTCGTCGATCAGGGGCACGTTGGGCGGCCCCAGGCGGGGGTTGCCGGGGGGCAGGAACGGGATGGTGGCGCCGGGACAGCCAGCGGCCACGCTGACGATCGCCGGCACCGGCGCGGTCTCGTTGATCGCGGCAAAGACGAAGGGCGCGCCGTTCTCGCTGCGTTTGGTGTAGTCGGCGCGGACGATGACGAGTGACTTCGTGGACGGCGCCCAGCTCAGGCCCCCGTTGAGGTAGCGGCCGTCGTCGTTGCCCAGGTCGCGGCCGTCGAACGGCCGTGTGACGTAGCCGTCGCGCTTGCGGAACCCGCCCGAGAACCGCGCGGCCGCGGTCCCCCCCAGCGGCACGTTGAGCGCCGCGAAGCCGTCGTACAGGGCGTCCTCCCCGACGCGGAAGTGCGCCTTGCCGCCGAACCGGCCGATCTCGGGCGCGCGCGTCCGCACGAGGATCGCGCCTCCGATCGTGTTGCGGCCGAACAGCGTGCCCTGCGGCCCGCGCAGCACCTCGACGCCGGCGACGTCGCCGAAGTCGATCTGGCCGCCCACGGCGCGTCCGACGTAGACCTCGTCGATGTAGATGCCGACGCCCGGATCGACCGCGGCGGTCGGGTCCAGCTGGCCGACGCCGCGGATGAAGGCGACGCCCGCCGCGCTGTTGCCCGAGAGCTGCCCGGCCGGCTTGAACTGCAGGCTGGGCGTGATGCGCTCGAGCTCCGCGGTCTGCCGGATCTGGCGCTCCTCGAGCAGTTCGGCGCCGAAGGCCGAGATGGCGATGGGCGTGTCCTGCAGGCTCTCCTCGCGGCGTCGGGCGGTGACGACGATCTCCTCGACCGCCTTGACGGCTTCCTGCTCCTCCTGGGCCGCCGGCTCGCCTTGCGGAGCCGCCTTCGGTTCGCCGGGCTCCTGCGCCTGGGCCGGTGCGGACAGGCATGTGGCCGCGAGCGCCAGGCCGCCACAGCGCCGCGCCACCGCGGACGAGAACCAACCGAGTCGACGCATGCTCTCTCCTCTCCCGGCCGAGCGGCGCGACCTCGATCGCCGCCCGCTGGCCGGAGGATGCTGCGATGGGGAATCCAGGGTGCGCACGCTATCCGAGCCGGAATCGGCGGCACAAGTCACAGGGTGAGAAGAGAAGAGGTGCAATCCGGGCCGAGTCCCTGTAGGCATTCCGCCTATAGAGGGGCGGGGTCGTCGGCTTCGCGGCGTGCCGAGAGATCGCGGCGATAGGTCTCGTGCAGCCCGAGCACGCACAGGAGCGAGGTCGCCGCGAGCCCGACCGCGTAGACCGTCACCGGCCAGGAAGCCCCCGTGACGCCTTGGAGTGCTGTCGCCACGAACGGCGCCACCCCGCCCCCCAGGATCGTGCCCAGCTGGAGGCTCAGCGACGCACCGCTGTACCGCACGCCGGTGTCGAACAGCTCCGCGAAGACGGCCGGCTGCGGGCCGAGGTAGGCGCCCTGCAGGGTCATCATCACCACGATGCTCAGGGCGATGGCGGGTATCGAGCCCGTGTCCACCAGGGGAAAGAAGACGAACGACCACGCGACCAGGGCGGCGCACCCCCATCCCATCACACGCCGCCGGCCGAGCCGGTCGGACCACGTCCCGAAGCCCACGATCGAGGCCGCGAGCACGACCGCCGCTCCGAGCACCAGCCCGAGCACGGTGGGCAGGGGCAGGCCGAGCACGCGGTTCGCGTACGACACGAAGTAGACGATGACCAGGTAGCCGAGCCCGCCGATGCCCACGTAGCTGCCGGTCGCCAGGAGCACCGTGCGCCCATCCCGTCGCATCACGTCCAGGAGCGGCCGCCGGCGCTCGGTGCCCGCGCGCTGGAGCTCGGCGAACATGGGGCTCTCCTCGACGCGCAGCCGGACGAAGACGCCCACGGCCACCATGGCCGCGCTGGCCAGGAATGGGATCCGCCAGGCCCAGCGCGCGAACTGGGCGTCCGTGGCGGCCGAGGTCACGAGGAGGAAGACGAGGTTGGAGAGGATGATGCCGAGGGGCAGGCCGAGGGCGACGAAGCTGCCGAACAGGCCCCGGCGCGCCTGGGGCGCGTGCTCGACCGACATCAGGACGGCCCCCGCCCATTCGCCGCCCAGCGCGAAGCCCTGAGCGAACCGCAGGAGCACCAGCAGGAGGGGCGCCCAGGCGCCGATCTGCGCGTAGGTGGGGAGGAGGCCGATGGCGAAGGTGGACGCTCCCATCACCATCAGCGACCAGACGAGCATCGACTTGCGGCCGATCCGGTCCCCGAAGTGGCCCATGACGACACCGCCCAGCGGTCGCGCCACGAAGCCCACGGCGAAGGTCGCGAAGGCGGCCAGCGTGCCGGCCAGCGGCGAGGCGCTCGCGAAGAACTGCGGGCCGAAGACGAGAGCCGCCGCGGTCCCGTAGATGAAGAAGTCGTACCACTCGATCGTGGTGCCGACAGCGCTGGCCAGGGCCACCCGCCGGGCGCGGGCGTGGTCCTGCTCCGGTCGCGATGCGGGCTGCCCGCTCGCCTCCTCGGACGGGGCGGCCTTCAGCACACGAGCACCTCGGGTCCCGGCGGATCGGCGAAGAGCCTGAGCACGAGGTCCCCCCGCCGCTCCAGCACGGCGCGCTGGTTGATGTAGCCCTTGTCGGTCACCTCGTTGGCGTCGATCGAGGCCGGCTCCGTCATCAGGTGGACGCGCGCGATGCGCGTGGAGGCGCCAGGATGGGCGCTGTTGTGGGCTGCGATGCCCCGCCGCACGGTGTCGAGCACGTCCGGGGCGCGGGCGAGCGAGGCGGGATCGGCGGCGGCCTCTTCTCCGATCAGGTCACGACAGGCGCTCGCGTTCGGCCACGCGAGGATGCCGATCTCGTCGCGGCCGTGCCCGCAGACGACGAGGTCCTGGAGGGCGGGCGCGCAGGCGGCCAGGACCGTGCTCCTCAGCATGCCCACGTGCACCCAGGTGCCGGTCCCGAGCTTGAAGTCCTCCGCGAGCCGGCCCTCGAAGACGAGCCCCTTCTCCGGCGCCTCCGGGTCGAGCAGCCTTCCCGCATCGCCGGTGCGATAGAAGCCCTCGGCGTCGAAGGCCTCGCGAGTGAGCTCGGGCTCGTTGTAGTAGCCGGGCGTCACGTTGGCACCGCGGACCCTCAGCTCCAGCTTGGCGGCCACCGGAGCCAGCTTGACCTCGACGCCAGGCACCGGCAGGCCGATGACGCCCGCGCGGTCCACGGGGAAGTGCGCCGTCGTGGCCAGCGGGGCCGTCTCGGTGGAGCCCCACCCCGACGTCAGGGGAAGGCACCGGCCCAGATGGGCGATCGACAGCCGGGCCAGCCGGTCCCAGATGTCCTGCGACAGCGCGGCGGCGGCGTAGAAGAAGAGCCGGAGCTCGCGCAGGAAGGACCGTGCCAGGTCTCCGTCCTTCTCGAGGTAGGGCAGGAGCATGGCATAGCCGGCCGGCACGCTGAAGTACACGTTGGGCGAGACCTCGCGGAGGT
The DNA here is from genome assembly GCA_025923995.1 of Vicinamibacteria bacterium. Lineage (GTDB taxonomy): Bacteria > Acidobacteriota > Vicinamibacteria > Fen-336 > Fen-336 > JAICEW01. The sequence goes on from JAICEW010000247.1 coordinate 5,304, forward strand.
TGGCGACCGTGCGCTCGATCAGGCCCGCGGTGGGCCGGCCGTCGTCCACGAAGAGCGACCCGCCGTTGCGCAGGACCATGTTGAAGTTGTGGTTCCCCCCGAACGTGTGGTTCCAGGGCAGCCAGTCCAGCAGGACGGGCGGCTGATGCTCCAGGAATCCCCAGCACTGCCTCAGCATCTGCTGGTTGGCCGAGAGCATACCGTGCGTGTTGACGACCCCCTTGGGTACGGCCGTGGAACCGGAGGTGAACAGGATCTTGGCGACGTCGTCGGGCGACGCCGACTCCGCGCGGCGTCGGACCTGGGCCGTGGGGACGGTGGCGATGAGGTCCGCGAACGGCGTGCCGGCGACGCCTGGCGTCAGGCCCGACGAGCACACCAGCTCCGTGCCCGCGAGGCCGAGCGCCTCGAGAGCCGGCCGGAAGGCGTCGAAGGAATCGACGAAGAGGAGCCCCGGCGCGATCAGCCGGTAGATGTGCTTGAGCCGCGCGTAGTCGGTGCTGAGGAGGGAGTAGGCAGGCGATACCGGACAGATGGGCACTCCGGCCAGGAAGGCGCCGAGCATCAGCAGCGCGTGGTCGATGCCGTTGCCGGACAGGACCATGACCATGCGGGACTGATCGAGGCCGCGGTCGATGAGGGCCTGCGCGACGGAGGACGCCGCGCGTGCCGCCTCGGCGTACGAGACCGTTCGCCAGCCGTCGCGCGGGGCGCGCTCGGCCAGGAAGACCCGCGCCGGCGTCCGCGCGGCCCACTCGAGCAGGAGGCAGCCGACGTTCGTCGCATGCTCTCGGAGCGGCTGCGGCGAGCGCAGGAGCACGGAGCCGTCCCCTCGCCGCTCGACCAGGACGGCCGGCGGCGCGAAGTCCGGGCCGGCTGCTGCGGGACCTGTCGACACGGCTGGAGACGCTAGACGAGCGGTCGTCGCCGGGACAAGTCACAGCGTGAGAAGACTTGGAGTCCGCCCCCGGCCGCGCCGGTGTAGGCATTCTGCCTATAGACGCCCTTCGGACGCGCCACTAGACTTGCGAGCGCACGCGCAGCGGAGACGCCGAAAGGTCCCTTCGAATGGTCGAGCGCCACCCGTCCCCGTCCCTGCCGGTACCGCCGCTGTCGTTGCCGGAGTTCCTGCTCCGTGACGCCGCGGAGCGCGGCGACAAGCCCGCCCTGATCGACGGAGTGACCGGCCGCCGCCTCACGTACGCACAGCTGGCGGCCGCGGCGGCGCGCACGGGGGCCGGCCTCGCCGCGCGAGGGTTCGGCAGGGGCGACGTGCTCGCCATCTGGAGCCCGAACGTCCTGGAGTACGCCGTCGCCGCCTACGGCGCCGGGCTCGCGGGCGGCATCGTCACCACCATCAATCCCCTCTTCAACGCGATCGAGGTCGTGCACCAGCTCCGGGACTCGGCCGCTCGAGCGCTCGTCGCCGCGCCGCAGTTCGCGGCGACGGCGGCCATCGCCTCGCGAGGCGCGGGGCTGCGCGAGGTGTTCGTCTTCGGCGAGGCAGGCGGCGTCGAGCCTTTCGCCTCGCTGTCGGAAGGCGGTCTCGAGCTGGCGCGGGTGGCGGTCGATCCACGGGAGGACGTGGCCGCCCTGCTGTACTCGGGCGCCACCACCGGGCTGCCGAAGGGCGTGATGCTGACGCACCGGAACCTCGTGGCCGGCCTCGTCCAGATGCAGGCGGTCGAGCGGATGGCCGCGGACGAGGTCGTGATGGGGGTGGTGCCCTTCTACCACATCTACGGCTTCAACGTCGTCCTCAACCTGACGCTGCATGCCGGCGCCACCCTCGTCGTGCTCCCGCGCTTCAACGTCGAGGAGTTCCTGCGCGCGGTCCAGGATCACTCCGTGACGACCGCCTTCCTGGTCCCTCCCATCGTCCGCACCCTCGCGCGGCATCCCCTGGTCGAGCGGTACGACCTCAGGAGCCTTCGCTACATCATGTCGGCGGCCGCTCCGTTGCCCGAGGAGATCGCCCGCGCCTGCGCCGAGCGGATGGGCTGCGTGATCAAGCAGGCCTACGGCCTGACGGAGACGGGGCCGACGACCCACTGGACGCCCCGGGACGCCGTCCGGGTCAACTCCGCCGGCCTGGCGGTGCCCAACACCGAGTGCCAGGTGGTCGACGTGGCCAGCAAGCGCAAGGTGCCGACCGGCGAGCTGGGCGAGATCTGGGTCCGCGGTCCCCAGGTCATGAAGGGCTACCTGAACAACCCGGAGGTCACGCGCCGGGTGATCGACGAGGAACGGTGGCTCCACACGGGAGACATCGGATACGAGGACGCCGACGGCTACATCTACGTGATCGACCGTGCCAACGACCTCGTGAAGTTCAGGGGCCTGCAGTACCAGGACGACGAGCTGCTCCTGAGCGTGGTCGAGGACCGGACCCGCAGGCGCGACGACCAGGATCGGCTCCGCTTCCAGTCGCTCCTGCTGGACAGCGTCCGCGAGTCCATCGTGGGCATCGACGCGACGCACGCGGTCACCTACTGGAACAACGGCGCTCAGGCGCTCTTCGGGTACACCGCCGAGGAGGCGATGGGCCTCCCGATCGAGCGGCTGATCCTCCTCGACGACGAACGGGCGCTCGCCGACTGGAACGACGAGCTGGCCCAGCTCTCCGGGCAGGGCAAGTGGCAGGGGCAGGTCCAGCGGCGGCGGAAGGACGGCTCGGTGATCTGGACGGACGTGGTGGCTTCGGTGGTCAGGAGCGCGGAAGGGCTCGGCCCCGGCTACATCGCCATCCATCGCGACAGCACCGAGCTGCGGAGGAGCCAGGCGATGCTGCGCGAGTCGCACGAGCGCCTCCAGCAGCTGGCGGCGGGCCTGATCGACGTCCGCGAGCAGGAGCGCTCGGCCATCGCCCGCGAGCTGCACGACGAGCTCGGCCAGGACCTCACTCGCCTGAACATGGACCTCATGTGGCTCACGGAGCGCCTCCCGCGCCGGCTGCAGACCAGGCGGACGGCCGGGATGGTGTCGCTCGTCGAGGAGATGCTGACCACGGTGCAGCATCTCTCCTCGCAGCTGCGGCCCGCCATCCTCGACGACTTCGGCCTGGAGGCGGCGATCGAGTGGCAGGCGCAGGAGTTCGAGCAGTGGAACGGCGCCCGCTGCCGCCTCGACCTCCGGCTCCCGCCGCTGCCTCCCGACCGCGACCGCGACACGACCGTGTTCCGCATCCTGCAGGAGTCGCTCACCAACGTGGCCAGGCACGCGCATGCCGAGTCGGTCGACATACGCTGCGGGTTGTCGGGGGGTGCCCTCTTCCTGGAGGTGGCCGACGACGGTGTCGGCATCGCCGAAGGGACGACAGGCGGGCCCGGCTCGCTCGGCGTGCTCGGCATGCGTGAACGCGCCCGCGCGATCGGCGCCGAGGTGGACATCGTGGCGCGCGTGCCGCGGGGGACGGCGGTCCGTCTGCGCGTGCCGATGGGAGCCGACGGAGCGCGCGCGTGACCGTGCGCCTCGTCATCGCCGACGACCACCCCGTCGTCCGCGAGGGCCTCAAGTACCTCGTCTCCCAGAACCGGGACATGACCCTGGTCGGTGAAGCGGACGACGCCGGGAGCACGCTCGAGGCCTGTCGGAAGACGGCCGTCGACGTGCTGCTCCTCGACGTCTCGATGCCGGGCATGGCGGTGGTCGACCTGATCCGGGAGCTGCGCTCGGCAGGCCGGAGCCCGCGCATCCTCGTGCTCAGCGTCCACCCCGAGCGGTACTACGCGCGCCGTGTGCTGCAGGCGGGCGCGGACGGGTACCTCACCAAGAACCACTCGCCGACCGCGCTGGCGGATGCCATTCGCCAGGTCCACGGCGGCCGGAAGTACGTCACGCCCGCCCTCGCGGAGGAGCTGGCCGTGAGCCTCAGCGAAGGGAGGGCGCTCGCCCCCCACGAGGCGCTGTCGAACCGCGAATACGAGGTGTTCCGGAGACTGGGCGCCGGGGTCGCGGTCAATGCGATCGCGAACGAGCTCGGCCTGAGCCCCAAGACGGTGCGGACCTACCGGTCACGGATCCTCGAGAAGATGAGCATCCGCAGCACCGCGGAGCTGATCTTCTACGCGGTGCAGAACGGGCTGGTCGGACAGGCGGTGCCCGGCGACCCGCCGGCGGGCGAGGCGCCGGCCGCGCGGCCTGCGCGCCGCGGCGGGGGCGTGCGGAGCGCGCGCCGGGCCCGCCGCAGGACAGCGGTGCCTCGAGCCTAGCGCTGCTTGCTGTCCCCGCGCGCGAAGATCGACGCGACGTAGTTGAGCACGTCCACCGCGCACACGTCGCAGTAGCCGTAGTTCTTGATGAGCCGGCCCTTCACGATGTCGATCTTCTCCTGCGTGTCGCGGTCCACCACGGCCGAGACGAGCGACGTGAGCTTGATCGAGTCCTTCTGGTCCTCGAACAGCTTCAGCTCCAGCGCCTTCTGCAGCCGCTCGTTCGTCTTGTAGTCGAACTGCTTGCCCTCCAGCGCCAGCGCGGCGATGTAGTTCATGATCTCGCGCCGGAAGTCGTCCTTGCGGCTCTCCGAGATGTCGATCTTCTCCTCGATGGAGCGCATGAGCCGCTCGTCGGGGTCGTCCTCCTGCCCGGTGAACTTGTTCCGCACCTTCTCCCGGAAGGTGTAGGCCTTGATGTTGTCC
>JAICEW010000248.1 GCA_025923995.1 Vicinamibacteria bacterium
GCAGCGACCACGCGCTCATCCGCTTCGACATGTCCGAGTACATGGAGAAGCACTCGGTGAGCAAGCTGATCGGGTCGCCGCCCGGCTACGTGGGGCACGAGGAGGGCGGGCAGCTCACCGAGCGGGTGAAGCGCAACCCCTACTTGGTCGTGCTGCTGGACGAGATCGAGAAGGCGCACCCGGACGTGTTCAACGTGCTGCTGCAGGTGTTCGAGGACGGGCACCTGACCGACGGCCTGGGCAACACCATCGACTTCAAGAACTCGATCCTGATCATGACCTCGAACATCGGGGCCCGCTTCATCGAGAAGAAGGGCCGCATGGGCTTCTCCTCCGGCGACCCCAAGGACGAGGGCAAGAGCGTCAGCGAGATGGTGATGGGCGAGGTGAAGCGCACCTTCAACCCCGAGTTCATCAACCGCCTGGACGAGATCATCGTGTTCGACGCGCTGACCGACGACGACCTGGTGAAGATCACGCGTCTGCTGGTCGCGCAGCTCAACGACAACCTCAAGGAGAAGGGCATCGTCATCGCCATCCGCGACGAGGGCGTGCACTGGCTCCTGCAGAAGACGCTCAAGGACCGCTCGTACGGGGCGCGCCCGCTGCGGCGCGCGATCCAGCGGCACATCGAGGACGCGCTGTCGGAGGCGTTCATCCGCGGCCAGATCCGGGCGCAGCGGCCGCTGGAGGTGGGCGTGCAGGACGGCGCCCTGTGGTACTGGCAGGACGATCGGGGCGGAGCGCTGTCGGCATGAAGATCCGGACGAAACGAACGACGGAGCCGCAGGGGTCACGGGGAGCGCGGAGGACTCGGCTCTCCCCCTGGACGAGATTCTCCCTGTGCGCCCTGTGTGCGCTGTGGCTGTGTTCCGTCGCGAACGTCTCGCACGCGCAGGAGCCTCGCGTCGAGGACATGCCGCTGGTCGAGAAGGTGGACGTCCAGGGAGCGCAGTTCCTGCAGAAGGAGACCCTGCTCTTCTACGTCTCGCTGAAGCCGGGGGAGCGGTACGACGAGCGCCGCCTGAAGGACGATTTCCGGCGGCTGTGGGACACGGGCTTCCTCGACGACATGCGCGTCGACGTGCTGGACGGCGACCAGGGCAAGGTCATCGTGTTCACGGTGAAGGAGCGCAAGCGGATCCAGATCGTCGACTACCGCGGCAGCAAGGCGCTCACCACCTCCAACATCGAGGACAAGCTCAAGGAGAAGGACGCCGCGCTGCGCCTGGACAGCTTCTACGACCCGGCCAAGGCGCGCCGCATCGAGCAGATCATCCGGGACATGCTGGCCGAGAAGGGCCGGCCCTTCGGGACCGTGAAGCACGACGCGAAGGCGGTGGGCGGGGCCGGCCTGCAGGTCTCCTTCGTCATCGACGACGGCGCCAAGGCCAAGATCAAGCAGATCGAGTTCACCGGCAACGAGAAGTTCACGGACGGGAAGCTGCGCGGGGCCATGAAGGTGCTGAAGCCCTCGGGCTTCTGGAACCTGAGCTGGCTGGGCGGCAAGAGCACCTACACCGAGGACAAGTGGGCCGAGCCCGACAAGGGCGCCCGCGCCCGCCTGCAGGAGTTCTACCTGAACCGCGGCTACGTGACCGCGACCATCGGCGAGCCGCAGATCACCTACGCCGACAAGCCCGGCGGCTCCACGAAGAAGCCGGTGAAGTACGCGACGCTCACGATCCCCGTGACCGAGGGCGACGAGTACCGCCTGGGCGACCTCAAGTTCGACGGGATGACCATCGTCAAGGAGGAGTACGCCCGCTCCCTGTTCAAGATGCAGTCGGGGGACGTCTACCAGGAGAAGCAGTTCAAGAAGGCGTACGACAAGCTGCGCGACGCGTACGGCAGCCTGGGCTACTTCCAGTGGACCGTGCTGACCGACCGCAAGCCCGACCCCGAGAAGAAGACGGTGGACGTGACCGTGCGCATGGACGAGGACAAGCAGTACTTCATCTCGCGCATCCGGTTCACCGGCAACGACACGACCCGCGACAAGGTCATCCGTCGCGAGGTCTACATGAACGAGGGCGACGTCTTCAACACCGAGGCCCTCAAGCTCTCGATCCGCCGCATCAACCAGCTGGGCTACTTCAAGCCCATGGAGCAGCCGCCGCACATCGCGCCCAGCGCGGCCGGCGACAACAAGCTGGACGTCACCTTCAAGGTCGAGGAGCAGAACCGCAACCAGTTCACGTTCGGCGGCGGCGTGTCGGGCCTGGAGGGCACGTTCATCAACGCGTCCTTCTCGACGGCGAACTTCCTGGGCGCGGGCGAGACCTTCCAGATCTCCGCCCAGAGCGGCCGCCGCACCAAGAACTACCAGATCGCCATCACCGAGCCCTACATGTTCGACCGGCCCATCACGGCCGGCATCGACCTGTTCAACCGCAGCATCACGTACGAGACGATCGACAACGTCATCGGGTACAAGCAGGCCAGCCGGGGCGGCTCGCTCGTGGCCGGCGTGCCGCTGGGCCGCTTCACGCGGCTGTTCGCCAACTACTCGTACGAGGTGATCGACATCTCGGGCGTGTCCGTCGGGCCCTCTCCGACGGATCCGACGGATCCGACGGACCCGCCGACCGGCGAGCCGCCTCCGACCGACCCCATCTTCGACCCGTTCTTCGGGGGCGCGACCGGCCGCCGGCGCGAGAGCCGGATCACGCCCTCGGTGGTGCTGAACACCGTCGACAACCCGTGGACGCCGCGGTCGGGCAAGAAGCTGTCGGGGACGTTCCAGGTCGCGGGCGGCATCCTGGGCGGGACCGTGAGCTACTTCCGCCCGGACGCCGAGGCGGTGGTGTACATCCCGCACCTGCGGCGGACCGCGCTGGGGATGCGCGCGCAGGTCGCGTACATCAAGCCGTACGGGGACACGGTGCTGCTGCCGTACTACCAGCGCTTCTTCCTGGGCGGCGAGACGCAGATCCGCGGGTTCAACATCCGCTCGGTGGGCCCGCTGGGGCCGGAGAACCGGGCGCTGGGCGGGAACAAGTACGGCCTGTTCAACGCCGAGTACTACATCGACATCGGCGGGCCGCTGCGCTTCCTGTTCTTCTTCGACGCGGGCCAGGCGTTCCTCGAGGGCGACCCCATCGAGCCCAAGGAGTTCCTGACCTCGACCGGCGCGGAGCTGAGGTTCATCATGCCTGTGCTCAACGTGCCCTTCCGCCTGATCTACGCCTACAACCCGACCCGCGAGTTCTTCCACGACAAGCAGACGTTCAAGTTCGCCGTCGGCACGACCTTCTGACGCGTGAGGAAGCGAAAGTCCGCGGCGGCGCCCGACGCGGCGCCACAAAACAAGAGGAGAGGAAATGGCCAAGACGTCGTCGCAACTGCTTCCCGCCGTCGCTGCGCTGGTGCTGGGCGCCCTGCCCGCGCTGGCGCAGGAGGCGACGCCCCCCGCCGCGGCCGGCAAGGTCGAGGCGCGGTCGCCGCGCATCGCCGTGATCGACATGAACCGGGTCTCGGCCGAGAGCCTGATGGGCAAGGGCTACGCCACGCAGATCGAGGCGCTGGAGAACGAGATCAAGGCGGAGGGCACCAAGAAGCAGGCCGAGCTGCAGAAGCTGGACGCGGCCATCAAGGCGCTGCAGGACGAGCTGGACAAGCAGGCGTCGCTCCTCTCCGCGGAAGCGGCCGACCGCAAGCGCCAGGACATCGTGAAGAAGTCGCGCGAGAGGCAGGCGTACCTGGAGGACGGGCAGCAGGACCTGGCCCGCATGCGCGAGCGCGCGCAGGCGCAGGCCGAGAACCTGAACAACGAGTTCCAGGTGAAGATCAAGCCGCACATCGACGCGGTGGCCAAGGAGAAGGGCATCGACATCATCCTGAGCAACCAGGTGGCCCTGACCGTCAACAAGGACTACGACATCTCGCGCGACGTGATCGTCAAGGCCGACGACTCCGAGCGCAAGAACCCGTCGGCCAAGGGCGCGTCCGCGGCGCCGGCCAAGCCGGCCGCCACGCCGGCGGCGTCCGCCGCCACGCCCCCCGCGGCTCCGGCCGCACCGACGCCGGCGCCGACGCCCAAGCCGTAGCTCGGCCGGCGAGCCGGGGGCGACATGGTGGGAGGAGCGGCGTCCGGGCACGCGCGCACGCAGGTGACGCCGTTCCTCCATCCGCCGGGCGGGGTGCCCGAGTGAGCGCCGTCGACATCGCCCGGCTCATCCGCCAGATCCCCAGCCAGTATCCGTTCGTCCTGGTCGACCGCGTGCTGGAGCACGACCCGGCCGGACGGCTGGTCGCGGTCAAGAACGTCACCGGCTCCGAGGAGTTCTTCGAAGGGCACTTCCCGGACGAGCCGGTCATGCCCGGCGTGCTCATCATGGAGTGCCTGGCCCAGGCCGCGGGCATCTGGCTCCTGCACGACGCTCCCGACCCGGGCCGGCTCGAGGTGCACGTCGTCGGCATCGACGGCGCGAAGTTCCGCCGGCCGGTCGTGCCCGGCGACCAGCTGCGGCTGGAAGTGACCGTGCAGCGGCGGCGCCGCGGCCTGTGCCGGGTGCGCGGCGAGGTGAGGACCGCGGACCAGCGCGTGGCCGAGGCGACGCTCCTCCTCCAGCTCACCGACGTGCCTCCGCCCGACGTCGATCCCAGCGCGCGCGTCGCCGCCGGCGCGGTGCTGGGCCCGGGCGTCCGCGTCGGGCCCTACTGCGTGGTGGGACCGCAGGTGCGCGTCGGCGCCCGCACGGTCCTGCACTCGCACGTCGTGATCGACGGGGACACGACGATCGGCAGCGACAACCAGCTCTACCCCTTCTGCTCGGTCGGCCTGGCCCCCCAGGACCTCAAGTTCAAGGGCGAGCACACGCGCGTGGAGATCGGCGACCGCAACCAGGTGCGCGAGTTCGTGACCATCCACCGCGGCACCGCGGGGGGCGGCGGCCTGACGCGCATCGGCTCCGACAACCTCATCATGGCCTGCGCGCACATCGCGCACGACTGCCTGGTGGGCAGCGGGACCATCTTCGGCAACGGCGCCACCCTCGCCGGCCACGTGGAGGTGCACGACCACGCCACGGTCAGCGCCTATTCCGGCGTCCACCAGTTCTGCCGCGTGGGCACGCACGCGTACACCGGCGGCTTCACCGTGGCCACCAAGGACGTGCTCCCGTACTCGAAGACGGTCGGCAACCGCGCGCACATCTACGGGGTGAACACGATCGGGCTCACGCGGCGCGGCTTCAGCCCCGCGGCCATCGCCTCGATCAAGCGCGCCTACCGCGTGCTGCTGCTGAGCCGCCTCAACGCCAGCCAGGCGCTGGAGCGCCTGGAGTCGGAGGCGCCCACGCCGGAGGTGCGCGTGCTGATCGACTTCATCCGCAGCTCGCCGCGCGGCGTGATCCTGAAGCGCCGCCGCCGGACGATCGGGGACGAGGCCTGAGAGCGGACGCGAACGCGAGGAGCATTGAGACCCGCAGGCCGCGAAGATGACGCCTAGCGCCGGCCCGCTGGGGCTCATCGCGGGGAACGGCCGCTTCCCGTTCCTGGTCGCGCAGGCGGCGCGGCGGAGCGGACGGCGTGTGGTGGCGGTGGCGATCCGCGAGGAGGCGTCGCCGGAGATCGAGCGCGACGTGGACAGCGTGACCTGGGTGGGCCTGGGCCAGCTCGGCCGCTGCATCGACGCGCTGCGCCAGGGCGGCGTCCACGAGGCGGTGATGGCCGGCCAGGTGAAGCACCGCCAGATCTTCTCGGACGTGGTGCCCGACCTGAAGCTGATGGCCCTCCTGGCACGGCTGGCCTTCAAGAACACCGACAGCCTGATCGGAGCGGTCGCCGACGCGCTCGAGCGCGAAGGGATCAAGCTGCTGCCCTCGACCGAGCTGCTGGCCGACCAGATGGCGGCGGCGGGCGCGATGACGCGCCGCAAGCCGACCCGGGACGAGCTGAAGGACGTCGAGTACGGGATGCGCATCGCGCGGCTGCTGGCCGGCCACGATCTGGGCCAGACCGCGGTCGTCAAGGACCGCGCGGCGGTCGCGCTGGAGGCGATGGAGGGCACGGACGAGACGATCCGACGGGCGGGCCGCATCGCGGGCCGCGGCGCGACCGTGGTCAAGGTGGCCAAGCCGCGCCAGGATCCCCGGTTCGACGTGCCCGTCGTGGGTGCCGGCACCATCGACGCCATGCGCGAGGCGGGTGCCGCCGTGCTGGCGGTGGAGGCAGGGCAGACCCTGCTCATCGAGCGCGAGGGCTTCCTCGCCGCCGCGGACGCGGCCGGGCTCGCGGTCTGGGGCTTCGGGCGCGAAGCGCCGGCGCCATGAAGACGCGCGTCGCGGTGGTGGGCGTCGGCGCGCTGGGCCAGCATCACGCGCGCGTCTACGCGTCCTTGCCGTCCGCCGAGCTGGCCGGCATCTACGACATCGATCCCTCGAGAGCTCGGGAGGTGGCGCAGCGCCACGGTTGTCCCGTCCTCGAGCGCCTGCAGGACGTGGTGGAGAAGGCCGAGGCGGTGTCGGTCGCGGTCCCGACCGTCGACCACCACCGCGTCGCGGCCGCGCTGCTGGGCGCGGGCAAGGACGTGCTGGTCGAGAAGCCGATCACGACCACGCTGGACCAGGCCGACGATCTCGTGCGGCTCGCGGCGGAGAAGGGCCGCGTGCTGCAGGTGGGCCACGTCGAGCGGTTCAACCCGGCCGTCGACCTGCTGCGCGCACACGCACGGCAGCCGCGGTTCGTCGAGGTCCACCGGCTGGCGCCGTTCTCGCCGCGCAGCCTGGACATCGACGTGGTCCTGGACTTGATGATCCACGACCTCGACCTGGTCCTCAGCCTGGACGGATCGGAAGCGGTGCAGGTCGAGGCCGTTGGCGTTCCCGTCCTGTCCACGCGGGTGGACATCGCCAACGCGCGGCTGCGGTTCGAGTCGGGGCTGATCGCCAACCTGACCGCCAGCCGGGTGTCGGTGGAGAAGGTCCGCAAGTTCCGGGTCTTCGCACCCCGAACGTACATTTCGGCCGACCTTGTGGCTCGGGAGGCACAGGTCTACCGGCTGTGCGATGGGGATCACGGTCCGGACATCACGGTGGAACGTTCGACCCCGGGGGCCGTAGAGCCACTCGTGACGCAGCTCGAGGCGTTCCTGGAGGCCGTCCGGAATCGGTCGGAGCCGGTCGTCTCGGGCGGAGACGGACGCCGGGCCCTGGCGCTGGCCGGGTCGATCCTCGAGCGGATGGCCCAGTCCTTGCTTTAGCTCGGACCGACTTGGGCGGCCAGTACCCCTGCCCGTAGGGTCCGCCCTTCGGACTATCCAACGTATTGGGCCTCGGTGGGACTTCCTCGGCTGTGCTAAGCTCGCGGCTACGGGGAAGTGGGTGATCGCCTTTGGGGCAGCTTGGCCGGCGTCAGGCGGTACTGTTTTCCCTCATCGCACACTTGATGATCGTCAGCGTACTGTCCAACCAAACCCGGAGCGAAGTCACCCTTCCTAAGCCGCAGGCCTCTCCGACTCCGCCGCCCCGGCTGGTCTACTTTCCGCCCGTCGCCCGGCCCCAGCCGCCCCCGCCGGCCACGCTCGTTCCCCGGACCCCACTCGACCGGCTGCAGCCCACGCCGCCTCCGCCCGTCCGGCCTTCGCCCCCGGCGATGCAGCGCGACCTGTACCTGCCGCGTCCCGAGGAGTCGGTGCCGCCGCCGCCCACGACGGTTCCGACCCGGATGAAGGACAAGATCAGCATCGGGACCGCGACGGGGACGGAGCGGGAGTTCGTGGCACCGAAGGCGGGGACGCCGGGGCCGCCGAAGGAGGGAAGGCCCGGCGGGCCTGCCCAGCCCGCACCGCCGGAAGCGGCCGGGTCCGCCGAGCAGTCGGCCTCGGACGCGGTGCAGGGCGTGCGGCGGCAGAAGGTGGAACGCGGCGCGAGCGCCAAGCCCCTCGTCAGCGAGGAGCGCTCGATCGCGGGCTCGCTCCGCCGGCTCGAGACGCGCCGCCTGGGCGACCTGACGCCGACCGGGGAAGGCGGCGCCGTCCGCCAGATGGGCCCGCTGGTCTTCGATGACCAGGGCGCGGACTTCACGGCGTGGGTCAACCACTGGCGCACCGAGGTCTACCGCAACTGGATCGTCCCCCAGGCGGTGCTCTACGGCTTCCGCAGCGGGCACGTGGACTTCGAGTTCACGGTGGAGCGCGACGGGACGATGAGCGCGCTCCGGATGCTCAAATCGTCGGGCGTGGGCGCGCTGGACCGGGCGGCCGAGAACGCCCTGCGCGGCAGCCGCTACCTTCCGCTGCCCGGCGACTATCGGCCCCCCCGGGTCACGCTCCAGGTCACCTTCCTCTACAACGAGACGCCGCCGCAGGGCTCATGACGTCGCCTGCGAGGCGTCTCGCCGGTCCGGCCACCGCCGCGGCCCTCAGCATCGCCATGGGCCTGGCGGGGAGCTGCCGCACGGCGCCCAAGGTCGAGCCGCAGGTGGTTCCGGCCCCCCGCACGGCGCCGGGAGTCGACGCGGGGATCGCGCCTCCCGTCCTGCGCGTCGGGGTCGCCGTGGACGCCTCGCGCGCCTCGATCGCCGCCGACTCCGGCGTGGTGATCCGCTCCAGCGGGGCTGGCCCGCAAGAGGAGCGCGTCGCGCGCGCGACCTTCGCGTCCCTGGCGTCGATCGCGGGCCCCGACATGGGCCGCTTCCGCGTGCAGGTGGCGAGCCTCGCCGACCCCGAGGCGGCGAAGCAGATGGGGGCGAAGGCCGAGGGGGTCGCGGGTCAGCCGGCGCAGGTGCGCTGGAACCCCGACACGCGCACGCACCAGGTGCGCGTGGGCGCGTTCGCCACGCGCCCGCTGGCGATGAACCTGGTGGGGCGGCTCCACGCGGGCGGCATCCCCGGCACCTGGGTGGTGGAAGAGGCTCCTTCGGGACCCGGCCGCGTGCGGCTGCTGGAAACGGACCGCGAGTACCGCTCGGCCTGGGTCTTCCCCGCCAAGGCCGAGGAGTCGCTGTCCGTGGACGGCACGCCGTACCGCGGGCTGCTGGAGGTGCTGGCCGCTCCCGACGGGACGGTCACGGTCGTGAACGCCGTGAACCTCGAGGACTACCTGCGCGGCGTCGTGCCCAACGAGCTGTCGCCGCAGGCCTTCCCACAGATCGAGGCGCTCAAGGCCCAGGCCGTCGCCGCGCGCACGTACGCGCTGCGCAACCGCGGCCAGTTCCAGTCGAAGGGCTACGACATCTGCGCCACGCCGGCCTGCCAGGTCTACCGCGGGCGCGGCACGGAGAACCCGCTGTCCGACCGCGCGGTCGTGGAGACACGCGGTGTGGTGGCGACGTACCGCAGCGGGATGATCAACGCGCTCTACACCTCGACCTGCGGCGGCCACACCGAGGACGGCTCGAACATCTTCGAGGGGGAGGACACGCCCTACCTGCACGGCGTCGCCTGCCTGCCGGAGAAGTCGGCCTGGGCGTCCATCCGCAGCCTGGAGACCCCGCGCGCGTTCGCGGCGGCGGAGGGCCTGAACCGCGACGCGGCGCTGCTCATTGCGCTCGAGGTGCTCGACTCGCGCTCGTACACGCAGGCGGCGCTGCAGGGGCCCGCGACCGAGGAGGAGCTGCGCACGTGGACGCAGCGCGCCGTGGCCGCGGTCCACCGCAAGGGCTGCCGCGTCGACGTCCATCCCCTCACCCGCCGCGGGACGTTCTTCCGCCACCTGGTGGGCGCGCTGTGCTGGGACGAGCGCGCCCAGCGCCTGCTGGCGCCGGAGGACGCGAGCTACCTGCTCAAGGTGGAGGACGCGGGCGAGCTGGCCGCGGGCGAGCGGGACGCGGTCGCCCTGCTCATCCAGGAGGGCGTGCTCTCGCCGTTCCCGGACAACACGCTGCGTCCGAACGCGCCCATCACGCGGGC
>JAICEW010000249.1 GCA_025923995.1 Vicinamibacteria bacterium
CCAGCTCCTGTTTGTCGCAGAAGGACTTGAACCCGACGATCTCGACCTTGTCCAGCCTCATCCCTGTGGAAACCCCTAGATATTGGGAACTTCCGGCACTCTAGCACAAGGGAATGGGTCCAGGGGAGATCCTTTGCGGGACGGCCTGCTCACTCGTTGTACCCAAGCACGTGACGCACGACCAGCTTGCCAGGGCCTGTGAACGTCTGGAACACCCCACCGATCCAAGTCCCTCGCACTGAACCGCCGTTGACGAGGATTACTGGAGGCAGGCAATTCGAGGGTTGACAGTTCGGCCCGTGCGGGATCTGCGAGATGCCCCAAACACCGGCGCAGCCGATGTCGAGATTCGCGAACTTGTATCCTGGCAGGTGTGACGCCTGCGCAATGATGCCGTATCGACAGGTGTCGATATCGACATTCGTCGCCGTCCCGTAGCCCATGATGGATGATTGCGTCGCATCGCTCGACTCCCCTAAGTAGAACCCTGCATAACGCGAATAGACCTGTATGTTTTCCATCTTGATCGCGTCGGCGCGGAGGATCATGAACGCGTAACCGTTATTGAGGACCCAGGTGTCGATATTCTGCGGATAGCTGGCGAAGGCTCCGATGTCCCAGAACACAGAGTGCACGATGTTCGCGAGCAAGACGTGGTCGGCGGCGTGGTCGACCAAGATCCCGCAGTAGAATGCGCCGATATTGAGGTCGCGGGCGATCGTCCTCCCCACTTCGATGTCCAGGAACTGAAATGCGTTGGTGACGGTGCTTCTCTCGACGGCGGTTCCCGGCGCCTCCACCCTTATCGTGAATGGGTAGGAAACCGGTGCCGAGGCCGTCGGAGGGACCTGGTTCGGATAGTGGAAGAGGAGGTCTGTCACCGCGGCGCCGACACCGTTGATCGTGATGAACGGCGCGGTCGTATTGGTGACTAGGAACGTCGCGGCCAATGTTGTTGTCGAGGGGTCCGGACCGAAGTCGAACGGGCCGTGAGTCGTGCCGCAGAGGGTGACGCCACGCTTGAGTGTGAGAGTGCCTGTCATCCGATAGCGTCCAGGCTTGAGGACGACAGCTCCACCCCCGGCTGCGTAGGCGTTATCGATGGCCGCTTGGATGGGCGCGGTGTTGTCTAGCCCACCCGTGCCGTCTAGACCCTCTAAGGGAGTGCCGACACAGTTGGCTGCTGCGAGGCGCGCCAGACCAAACGTCGTCGCGAAAGTGATCGCCACGGCAAGTGAGCGCATCTATGTGACCTCCGCAGAACTTAGGAGCGCCGAGCCTGGTGATGCTTGGCACAAGTGAATTTGGCCAAGCAAGATCCGCGGAATCGATCGCGACCGACGTAGTCGATCGCGAGGGTGGTGTCTCCACGAATCTCGACCTTGTCCAGCCTCATCCCTGTGGAAACCCCTAGATATTGGGAACTTCCGGCACTCTAGCACAAGGGAATGGATCGCCGACAGTTCTATTTGGCTATACTTGCCCCTCGTGCGCCACGTCCTGACCGCATTTTTCGTGTCCGTTTCCCTGGCTCCCGCGGCGGAGGCAAAGGGCCCCCAGGAGGCGCTCGTGCTCCCGCCGGGCAGCTTCGCGGTCTCGTGGAAGGAGACGGGCCTCGGGCGCACCTGGGTCCCCGGCGAGGAACGCCGGGCCTCGGTGACGGTCAAGAACCTCAGCCCTCACGCGTGGCCCGATGCGCTGGCCGCACACGTCTCTGGGGACGGTCGGAACGCGGTCCGCCTGAGCTACTGCTGGAAGGAAGAGACCGGCGAGCCCACCGAGGACTGCTGGCGGGTCCGGGCCGACCTCGCCGCGTCGGTCGCGCCGGGCGCCGAGGCCGTCCTGGGGCTCACGATCACGGCGCCCGGCCGGCCGGGCCGCTTCGAGCTCGAGTTCGACCTCGTCCAGGAGATGGTGACCTGGTTCCGCTTGCAGGGGGCGCAGACCCTGGTGGTGCCGGCGATCGTGCGTCCACCGGCCGCGCCGCTCGCGTCGCGCGCGCGCTGGGTCGGCTTCCTCCGCGTGGTCGGCGCGCTCGCCCTGACGGTCGGCCTGCTCTTCTTCGTGGGCTTCGGCGTCGTACCGTTGGTCCTCCCGCCGCGGCTGCGCGGGGTGGCGACGATGTTCATGCCCGTGCTCGGGCTCGCCACGCTGTCGGTGGCCGGGCACACCCTCGCGTTCGCGTCCGTCGGCACCGACGTGACGCTCGTTCCCATCCTGCTGGCGTGCGCCGCGCTTAACGTCGGGGCGTGGCGCCGCGGCCTTCGTCCCCGGTTCCCCCGCGCCCACCTGCCCGTGTGGCTCGTCTTCGTGGTGGCCCTGGCGTCGACCGCCTCTCCCCTGGTCGTGATGGGGGACCTGACCGCGATGGGGGGCGAGATCGACGTGATCACGTACGTGGTGCGCGCGGACTGGATGCGTGGGCACGGGATGCTCGTGCAGCCGGACCGCGCGTCATCCGAGGACTACCTGGCGCAGATCGCGCGCGACAACATCCTCAACGGACTGCGGCAGGGGGACCAGTTCGTCCTCGCCGCGGCCGGCAGCCTCGCCGGCCAGCGCGCCTATCGGCTCTTCTCGATCGTCATGAGCGTGTTCCATGCGCTGGCGCCGCTGGGGGTCTTCGCGCTGGCCCGTCACGGCCTGCGCGTACCGCTGCCCGCGGCGTGGCTCGCGGCGGCGCTGGTCGGCGTGCAGCCCCTGGCGCACTACGTGGCGCTCAACAGCTTCCTGTCGCACAACAGCGCGCTCGCGTTGTTCCCCTTCACCGCCTTGGCCGTGCTCGTCGCGCTGCGAAACGGTCCCCGTCGCCGTCTGGTCCTGGCCGGCTTGCTGGTCGGTGCGCTCTCGACCTTCTACACGCTCTACGTCGTCTACCTGGTGCCGGTGGTGGCGCTGCTCGCGCTCAACCAGTGGCTGGGGATGCTCAAGGGTCGCTGGCCGCGCGGCGCGGCCAGCGCTTTCGCGCGCGTCGCGGGCCGCGTCCTGGCCATCGCGCTGGTCTCGCTCGTCCTCTTCCCCGTGGGCTGGAAGCAGGGGCTGGTCGGCCTGGAGCACATCCGGACCGTCACCAGCGGCGCGGTGGGAGACGTCGCGCTCCAGGGCAACATCCTGGTCTACCCGCACCCCGGTGAGGCGTTCGGCCTGGTCGGGCATGCGAACGCGGCCCACGCGCTGCGGCTGCGCGAAGTGCCCCGCCCCGTGGCGACGGGGCTGCTGGCCGCGGTCGCGCTGGCCATCGCGTGGGGGATCGTCGTGTCCGCGCGCTCGGTGCGGCTCGTCCTGGCCGGGCTCCCGCTGATGGCGGCGGCCGGCGCCCTGCACCAGCGGTTCGGGATGGGGGACCCCGCCATCGGATACCCCTACGGCTACTTCAAGGTCGTCTCGCTGTTCGCGCCGCTGCTGCTGATCCCCTTCGCGCACGCCTGCGTGTGGTGCTGGCGCGCCGGCTCGACCGGTCGTCTTTCCGGCCTCGTCCTGCGCGTCGCGGCGGCGGGCCTGGCGGGCCTGGTGTTCCTGCTGTCGGCGTTCCACGTGCGCCAGCAGGCCCCCGCGCTCGCGTTCAAGCACCTCGTCGTCGACCGCGCGATGCGCGACCTCGACGGCCTGGGGAACCTCCTGCCGCGCGACGAAGGCCTCGTGATGGCCGACCCGCGGTGGCCGGGCCGCGCCTGGACCGTCTACCTGCTGGAGCACGGGAACGTGTTCGACCGCCTCAAGCTGGGGCTGCCCCTCTTTCGACCCGAGGCCCGCAGCCGGCGCCTGCTCCGCTACGCCTTCGTGGCCAGCGACAGCGGGGTGGCCTGGACGCCCGGCGAGCCATGGGGGGTTCCGGGCCAACACGACGTGCTGTGGTCGAACCAGCGGTTCATGCTGCTCCGGCGCACCGATGGCGCCCTCGCCGACCTGCGGCTGTCGCACCCGGACACCAGGGTCGCTCTCGAAGGCACGATCCGGGTCGACACGGGACGAACGTTGAGCATTGCGGGTCCCGCGGTGCCTTCCGGCTACCTGAGCCAGGAGCTCGAGTGGGCTGCCGACTGGCTGGAGCTGACGCTCACGGCGCCTCACGGCGGCGTCCTGCACGTCGGCCGGGGAAGCGGAACCGAACGGCAGCCGCTCTCCGCCGGCACCCACACCCTTCGTTTCCCCGCGGAGCCGGTTCTCACCTTCGAGCTGGAGCCGCCCGACGAGGAGGCCCGGCTCTGGGGAGTGAAGGCGCTTCCGGCGGCCGGACGGTGAGGTCTTTGGCGTGGCTCCGCGCCCTGTGAGCCTGGGGAATCAGGACTCACGCGCGGCGCTGGCCCGGGACCTTCAGCTGACGGTCACGGGCACCATGACCTTCGCGGCCCCCTTGTCATCGAACCAGGTGATCAGCTCCTCCACCAGGTCCAGCTGCAGGAGGTACGAGCCGGGCGCCGTCGGGGCGACCACCTCGACGGTGAGCGTCGCGGCGCCCCCGGGGAGCACCGGGCCCTTGAGCTCGCCTCGCCCCACGGGATGGTCGATGACGGGCAGCTTGGAGGGACCGGGGCCCCACCAGCGGTAGCCGAGCCGCACCGCGCCGCGTCCCTTGTCGGAGTTGGCCAGGTCGCGCCAGATCTGGTCTCCCGCGTTGGTCGCGACGATGCTCACCGGCACCGTGGCACCCGCCTTCATCTGACAGGGGACGCCGGGCGTACCCCACTGCACCGTGAATCCCGACGGCGGCATGGGCTGCACGTCTTCGGGGGCCGCCGGCGCCGGCTGCGCCGGCTCGTCCTGCGCTTCCTCACCGCAGCCCAGCGCCAGGGCCAGGACCAGACAGAGCGACAAGCGCGTCAGATGGCGTCGATGCATGGATAGGCCTTTCGTGGAGCGCCCATTATAGGAGCGCATCCGCCGCGCTCAAGCGGGACCAGGGAGGCCGGGACGCGGTACTCTCCGTGCGTGACGGACGTCGAGGCTCTCTACGATCAGCGGTTCAGCGAAGCAGAGCGGCTGGGCAAGGACCGTCTCTGGCGCGTCCTGTGCGAGCGCTTCCTGCAGCGGTACGTGCGCGCGGACGACACGGTGCTCGATATCGCCTGCGGCCTGGGCGAGTTCAGCCGCCACATCCGCGCCGCGCGCCGGATCGCGGTCGACCTCAACCCGTCCGCGAGGCGCCTGCTCCCGGACGCCGTCGAGTTCCACCGGGCGCCCGCCCACGACCTGTCGTTCCTGGGCGACGGCCAGGTGGACCTCGCGTTCAGCAGCAACTTCCTCGAGCACCTGCCGGACAAGGCGGCGATCGACGTGGTGCTTCGCGAGGTGCGGCGCGTCCTGAAGCCCGGCGGGCGCTACGTGGTGATCCAGCCCAATGTGCGCTACGCCTACCGCGAGTACTGGGACTTCTACGACCACCACACGCCGCTGTCGCACCTCTCGTGCGCCGAGGCCTTCCGGCTGGCCGGGTTCGCGGTGGACGAGGTGATCGCGCGCTTCCTGCCGTTCACGACCAAGACGCGCGTGCCGACCCACCCGGCGCTGCTGCGCGTCTACCTGTCGCTCCCGCCGCTGTGGCGGATCTTCGGCAAGCAGTTCCTGCTGGTCGGCCGCAAGCCGGCGTAGGTCAGGGCCGGCCGCGCAGGCGCTGCCCGATCGCCCAGAGGTACCAGCGCAGGTAGAGCGGCAGCCAGGCCAGGAGGCGGAAGCGGCTGCGGCCCGCGGTGCGGTCCCACCACTGCGCGGGCACCTCCTCGACGCGCTCGCCCGCGAAGTGCGCCTTCACCGTCAGCTCCAGCGCGAGCACGAAGCCCGCCCCGCTCTCGATCGGCGTGCGGCGGAGGAAGTCGCGGCGGTAGGCCTTGAAGCTGTTCGTGGGATCGTGCGTCGGCAGCCCCGCCAGGGCGTGGAGGGAGAGGCCGGCGACGCGGCTGAGCAGGCCCTTGAGGCGCGGCCCTCCGTGCTGCGCGCCGCCCCGCACGTAGCGGCTGGCGCAGACGACCGCCGCGCCGCGCTCGGCGCGGGCCACCATCTGCTCGGCGGCGGAGAAGTCGTCGGAGAGGTCCGCCATGGAGACGAGCACCACTTCGCCTTCGGCCTCGCGCATCCCGGCGTCGATCGCGAAGCGGACGCCGCGGCCCAGCCGGTTGCGGACCAGCCGCACGCGCTCGGGACGATCGCCCGCGGCCAGCGCCGCCAGCGCGGGCAGCGTGTCGTCCTCGTCGAAGTCGTAGGCGATGAGCAGCTCGAACCCGGGAGGCAGCTCGGCTCGCGCGCGGCGGCAGTACGCGCCGATGTTCGCCCCCTCGTTGAAGACGGGCACGACCACCGAGTAGCGCGGACGGCGGGCTAGATCCGCCCCCACTTCATCTCCTCGCGGACCCAGGGGATGACCTCGTCCAGCACGCGGTCGAGCGGCGTCCTCGCCTCGAAGCCGAGGACCTCGCGCGCCTTCGTGGTGTCCGGAAGGCGGCGGCCCACGTCGTGCGCGAACGGCTCGTCGGAGACGAAGGCGAACGGGCGCGAGGGCCCGTTGACCTTGGACCAGATGAGCCGCGCCAGCTCCAGCACCGTGGTGGCGACCGGCGTCGAGAGGTTGAAGTCCTGGTTCGTGGCCCGCTGGTGGAAGACGGCCGTCGCGATCCCGCGCGCGAGGTCGCCTCCGTACGTGTAGCAGCGGACCTGCTCGCCCGAGCCGAAGATGTGGAGAGGGTCCTGGCCCTTCAGCACCTTCTGCACCAGGTCCGGCACCACGTGGCTCATCGCGAGGCGCACGTTGCCCGAGAGCACCTCCCGGTCGGCCAGGGCCCGCCGCTCGCCGACGCCGACGCAGTTGAAGGGCCGGCAGACCGTGTAGGGGAGCGCGTGCTGCTGCCAGGCCCCGCGGGCGAAGTACTCGCAGGCGAGCTTCTGGAACCCGTACGTGCTGGTGGGCGGCGGGCACCGGCCCAGGTGCGACTCGGGCGTCGGGAACTCGGTTGCGTTCTCGAACACCATGCTGCTGGAGAGGACCGTGATCTTGCGCAGCCGCCGGTCCCGGTGCGCCTCGACCGCGGCGTCGAACGCGGCCGCCGTGATGCGCTCGTTCTCGGCCAGCAGGTCGTAGGCGAGCTGGTGGAAGTAGGCGATCCCGCCGATCATGGCCGCGCCCGCGACGAAGTGGTCGCAGTCCGCGATCAGCTCGCGCAGGAGGGAAACGTCCTTGGCGTCGCCCTCCACGAAGCGGTAGCGAGGGTGCCGCTGGTAGCTCTTCTCGACCGGCCCGTACTTCGATCCGTTGTCGAGGCCGACCACGTCGTGCCCGCCGTCGAGCAGCTCCTGGACGAGGTAGCCGGCGATGAACCCCGCCGCACCGGTCACCAGTACCTTCAACGGCCGGCGTCCTCCCGCGCGGGCAGGCAGCTCCAGACGTCGACGACGGTGCGTCCGGGCGGGATCGCGAGCGTGCGGTAGGCGGCGTGGGGCACGCCCACGAACAGCACCTCGGCTTCGGCCAGGACGCGCTCGAGCGGCGCCAGGCGCGAATCCGCCACGTAGGGATCCGTGCACAGCACGTCCTTCGCCTCGAGGCTCAGCAGGTGCTTGAGCTTGTAGCTGAGCGCGTCCCGCGGATCGTCGCTCTCGGCCTTGAAGGCCATGCCGAGGATGCCCACGGTGCGCGTGGAGAGGTCCACCTGGCGCTGGGCCAGGGAGACGAGGTGGGCCGGCAGGCCTTCGTTCACGAGCATCGCCGCGTGGCCCAGCATGAACTGGTTGTGGCTGAAGGCGGCCAGCTGCATCGTGTCCTTCATGAGGCAGGGCCCCGCGGTCAGGCCCGGGCCCGGCATCATCGCCATCCGCGGGTAGTGGTGCCGGCAGCCGTGCAGGATGCGCCCGAAGTCCACGTCGTGGTCGGAGGCCAGCGTGTAGAACTGGTTCACGGCCGCGAACTGCACGTAGCGCCAGGCGTTCGTCATGAGCTTGCACAGCTCGGCTTCCAGCGGCGTCATCTCCACGAACTCCGGCGTGAAGCGCCCGAACAGCTCCTTCACCTGCCGCAGCGCCTCGGGCGAGAACGCGCTCACGATCTGGGGGAGCGTGCGGAACTCGCGCAGGCTGAATCCCTGCGCCACGCGCTCGGGACAGCAGGCGACGGCCACCTTCACGCCGAGCCGGTCCAGGTGCCGCTGGAGCCGCTCGGACGTGCCCGGATAGACGGTGCTGCGGATGACGAGCACCTGTCCGTCGCGCAGCTGCTCCCGGCAGGCGTCGAGCGCCCGCTGCAGCCCGGTGAAGCTCGGGTTCAGGTGCTCGTCGACGGGCGTGCCGATGACGAGCACCAGCACGCGGCAGCTCGCCATCAGCGCCGGGGTGCTCTCGACCTCCAGCCGGCCCGACTGCAGCGCGCGAGCCAGGACCTCGGTGGCGCCCTCCTCGCGGAACGGCATGCGGCCCGACCGGATCCCCCGCACCTTCGACTCGTCGATGTCGTAGACGACGGTGCGCAGGCCGGAGTCCGCGCAGATGAGGGCGAGCGGCAGGCCGACGTGGCCGCCGCCCCCGATCACGCACACGTCGCGGTCGAAGGTGACGCTCACGTTCGTCTCCGGCGGTGGCCGCACATCCGCTCCTCCGCGCATCCTAGCGTGGCTGCGGGCCGGGACTCCAGGACCTCCGCCCGCGCGCGGGATGCTACCCTCGCGCGCGCGTGAAGAGCCTGCTCGCGAGGACCGGCTGGGCCGGTGCGCTCTCGCTGCTGGGCGCGGTGCTGGTGGCTGCCGGGACGACGGCGGTGCTCCTGCCGCTCTCCAGCGACATGCCGCACTGGGACCAGTGGTACATGACGCCCGTCTTCGAGGCGCACGACTCGGGCCGGCCCGTGGCGCCCCTGCTGCTGGCCCACTACAACGGGCACTACAACTGGCTGCCGCGCGCGCTGTTCTACGCGATGGGGCGGCTGACGCGATGGAACCTCAAGGCCGAGGTGGCGCTCGGCTTCTTCTGGGCCGCGTGCACGCTGGCCGTGCTGCTGCGCATGTTGTGGGACGCGAGCCCCCGCCTGATGGTCCTGGCGCTGCCGTTCGCCGCGTTCACGTTCTCGACGCTCCAGAACGCGAACCTCCTCAACGGATTCGGCATGGGGCAGCTGCTGGGGACCTTCGCAGTGGTGCTGTCGCTCTTCCTGCTCACGGACCCGCGCGGCGGCAGGGGACGGTTCGCGCTCGCCCTGGCCGCGGCGGTGGCGGCGTTCGTGTCGCACGGCGCGACGCTCGCGCTCGTCCCGGCCGGCCTGGTCGCGGTGCTCTTCACGGGGCCGCGCCGGAGCCGGGGCAGGGTCGGGCTCTGGTGCCTGGTGTCCTCGGTCGGGCTCGCGCTGGGAGCCATCGGCGGACGGAACGTCCAGATGGTCGTGGCCTGGCGCCGGGTGCCGCCGTTCGCCGTCGCGCTGCTGGGCCGTCCCTTCACGATCGACCAGAGCCCTTCCGTGACGGCCGCCATCGCGTGCGGGAGCGTCGCGCTCGCGGGCCTGATCCTCGTGGTCGCGGTGCGGCTCGCCCGCGGCCCGGCGGCGAGGCGGGACGTCCTGGTCCGGTGGGCCAGCCTCGGCCTGGCCGGCGTGGGGGCCGCCCTGCTGATCGCGATCAGCAAGTCGCGCGCGCCGACGGAATGGGCCCTCTCGACGCACTACGTGAGCTCGACCTACCTGCTGGCCCCGGCGCTGCTCGTCCTCGTCGCCGACGCCATCCGCGACGCGCTCGAGCGGTCCGCCCGCAAGACGCTGCTGGCGATCGGCCTCGTCCTGTGCGCGTCCGCGCCGGCGGTCCAGCAGGCGGTCGCCGCGTCGCGCGTGGTACCGATCCTGCGGTCGTGGAAAGCGATGGACACGCAGGTGTCGCG
>JAICEW010000250.1 GCA_025923995.1 Vicinamibacteria bacterium
ATACGCCGAGGCGGTGGGGAGAGTTCCTGAAACACGAGACGAACGAGCGACTGGAACCATCGGTCGTGCTCGTGCGTCAACGGATGGACCGATCCTCCGCACACGGGGGACTGCATGAAGCCAATCGCCTGCTCCATCCTCCTGACGTGCCACGGCTTGGCGGCGTTCGCGCTCGCCCAGGAGCCTCCCCCCGTCGTGCCGCCCGCGGCCGAGGAGACGGTGGCCCACGAGCTCACGGCTCCGGCCAGGACCGACATCACGCTGGACCGTCAGACGCTGGTCCGCGCGGGCATCGGCTTCTCCGGACCGCTCGGAGGCATCGCCAGCTTCCAGCTCCTTCACGGCCTGGGGGCCGACATCAAGGACGACGGCACTCGCGTGGAAGCCGTGTGCGCGGTCCCGATGCCGCACTGCGCGCAGGGATTCCTCCTCCGGGCCGACGTGGGCTCGGGCGGCGGGAAGCTCAGTCTGGGCCTGGGCGCCCTGGCCAAGGTGAAGGAGGAGGACTTCAAGGGCACCGTGGGCGCCGGGCTGCGCCTCGCTCTCGCGCACACCTGGGGCGATCCGGTCGGTCAGCCCGCGGGGATGACCTTGCTCGGGCCAGAGCTCGACCTGTCGGTGGTCCGCGTCAACCTGACGCTCGGCGTGCTCTTCAAGGTCGGTGGGGACGGCGGGTCCTCGGCCCTCTTCAGCTGGGGGCTGGGCGTCGGCCTCTAGGCTCCGCCCTCGACGGCCGCGCGCCGGACGTCGTCCAGCAGCCTCCGCATGTCGTCTCGCATCGTGCGGTAGTTGAGGATGCACGCGCGCAGGCCGAAGCGGCCGTGCACCGTCGCGTTCGAGAGGTAGGAGCCGCCGTCGCGCTGCAGCGCGACCAGCACGCGCTCGTTGATCGAGTCGAGCTGCGCCTCCTCCTCCGCGGTGCGCGCGCCTCGCCCGCGGAAGCCCGCGGGCAGGTAGCGGAAGCAGACGATCGAGAGGCCGACCGGCGCCAGCAGCTCGAGGTCTTCGCTCTCCTCGACCAGTCCGCCGAGGTGGACCGCGCAGTCCAGGTTGGACTCGATGGCCTCGCCGTACGCGCGCGCGCCCACGTGCGCGAGCGCCATCCAGACCTTGAGGGCGCGGAACCGGCGCGACAGCTCGGGGCTGTAGTCCCAGAACGCGAACGCCTCCCCGGGCGCCGTCTCCAGGACCCGCGTGTAGTCGGCGCCGAGCGCGAATGCGGCCCTTGCCGCTCCCGGGTCGCGATAGAGGATGCAGCCGCAGTCGACCGGAAGGTAGAGCCACTTGTGCGGGTCGAGGGCGACGGAGTCCGCGTCTTCGATCCCGTCGAAGAGCCGCCGGGCCGAAGGCGCCAGGCGCGCGAACCCGCCGTAGCAGGCATCGACGTGCATCGCGAGCCCCTCGCGGCGCGCGACCGCGGCCACGTCGGCCAGCGGGTCCACGGCTCCCGTGACGACGGTGCCCGCGCTGGCCACGACGCAGAAGGGCTCGGCGCCGGCGTCGCGGTCCGCGGCGATGCGCCGCTCGAGGTCGGCCACGTCCATGCGGAAGCGCGCGTCGACCGCGACCCGCCGCACGTTCGCGTGGCCGATGCCGAGCAGCGCGGCCGCCTTGTCGACCGAGTGATGGCCCTCCTCGGACACGTACACGCGAAGCGGCCGGTGCTGCGCGCTCAGTCCCTCGGCGTTCACGGCCGGGCCGCAGCGCCGTGCGCGCGCGGCCGCCAGGCCCGCCAGGTTCGCCATCGAGCCGCCGCTGACGAACACGCCGTCCGTGCCCTCGGGACATCCCACCGCCTGGCGCACCCAGTCGATGGTGACCCGCTCGAGCTGGGCCGGTCCGGGGCCGGAGCGCCAGGCCGTCAGGTTCGCGTTGAGGACGGAGGCGAGCAGGTCCGCCAGCGCGGCCACGGCCGTCCCGGGCGACGAGACGTAGCCGAGCGAGCGCGGGTGCGCGTTGTGCCGCGCGTTCGCGACCACGACGTCGCGGAACGTGTCGAGCAGCGACGCGAAGTCGCGGCCGTCCTGCGGCAGCGGCTCGCCCAGGCGCTCCTGCAGCGCCTGCGCGCTGGTGCGGGGGAAGACGGCCCGTTCCCGGATGGACTCGTGATAGCCGGCGACCCAGTCGATCACTTCCGCCGCCATCGCGCGGATCGCGTCGGGGGAAGGGTCCAGTGCGACGGTCGGACCGGCGTCGGGGCCAGGCTTGGTCGGGGTCATGCGGCCAGTCTAGTGCCCTCGAGCGGCTCGGTACGAACGGAGGGGGGTCAGTCTATCGGCGACGCCACACCGCAGATGGTCTTGAATCGCGCGTAGTCGTTCGATGCGGTCGAGGGCGGGAAGACGCCCTCGCATCCGCAGCGCTTGAGGTAGTCCCAGTAGCCCAGGGACGCCTGGCTCGGGGGGGCGCCACACGTCGACTCCCGCTCCGCACCGCAGATCGCCTCGAATCGCGCGTAGTCGTTCGACGCCTGTGACGGCCGGGCGATGCCCTCACAGCCGCAGCGTTCGAGATGGTCCCAGTAGCGCAGGGAGGCACGGCTGGGTGGGTCCTCGCACTTCAAGTCCAGCGCCGTGGAAGCCCCCGGCGGCGGACCGCAGGCGGCCGTGAATCGCGCGTAATCGCTCGAAGCGCGTGACGGCGGGGTGGTGCCTTCGCAGCCGCAGCGCGCGAGACGGTCCCAGTAGCGAGGAGACGCTCGGCTGGGTGGGTTGCCGTCGCACTTCGACTCCAGCGCCGTCGACTCTCCCGTCGGCGCACCGCAGATGGCCACGAATCGCGCGTAGTCGCTCGAAGCGCGTGAGGGCGGAGTGATGCCTTGGCAGCCGCAGCGCTCGAGATGGTCCCAATAGTCGGAAGACGTTCGGCTGGGTGGGTTGCCACACTCCTGAGCGCGCCCGGTCCCGTCTTGCGCCGGGAGCAGCAGCCAGACCGCCAAGGCGGCGAGCATGGGGCCTCCCGTGAATCCGGGACATTCTACGCCCCCCGCGCAACGGCTACGGCCGCTGGAGCTGGTCGACGTTCGCGAGGTCCTGGCCGTTCGACTCGAGCCGGACAGTGTTCGTGGTGCCCGGGTTGAGCCCGACGCTCACGTCCACGTTGACCCAGCTCGTCCACGAGCCCGTCGGGTTGAACGTGATGTTCTGGCCCGCGCCGTTGACCACCAGCCGGCCGGTGCGCGAGGCCGCGACGCCCAGCGCCACCCGGAAGCGCAGCGTGCGCGTGCCACCGGTCGCGCCGTCCACGTTGCGGAACTCGAGGAAGCCGCCGCTCGGCGGGAAGTTGACGTAGCCGCTGCCCGTGAAGCCGCCGTTCGTGCTCTCCGGGGCCGCGCCGCCGCCGACGACCGCGGTCTCGGCCTGGTACGTCGGGGTTCCCGGCTGCGTGCCGGGGAACGTGATGTTGGGCGTGGGCGGCGCGCTCATGCCGCTGCCCACGAAGAAGCTCGTGTGCGGCGGCTGGTTGTAGGCCGTGTTCTGGCGGGCGATCTCGACCCGGTACTGGGGATCGTGCATGAAGGTGTAGAAGCGGTTCGTGGCGGGGACGACCGTCGTGTAGACGCGGAGGAAGCGGCTGTCGCCCGAGCGGAAGAGCACCTCCTCGCGCCAGTCGCCCAGGACGTCCGCGGACAGGTTCGGCGTGGCCTTGGTGCCGTTGATCGAGCTGGCGCCGTCGGCGGTGAGCAGGCGCGCGTCGCTGCTCGTGCCGTACTTGTCGATGTGGTTGCCGTCGAGCAGCTCCCGCACGGGGTCGGCGTCCCACCAGACGAGGAAGTTCGCGCTGCCGGGCGTGCGCCCCAGGCTGGCGCCGGTGGAGCTGAACAGGTTCGTGAGCCCCGTTCCCGAGCCCCAGAACTCGGCGCCCGCGCTGCCCGCGTAGACGTCGCCCGCCACGCCGCGGCCCGGCCCCTCGCAGTTGCAGGTGTTCTCCTTGCTCATGATGATCGCCCCGCTGCTCGCGTCGCGCAGGGTCGCGGCGTGGCCCGACGTCTGCTCGTGGATCATCCAGATCTCCCGGCCGGGACGGCTGGGCACGAGGTCGCCGACGTGCAAAGCGTCCCCGTGGGCGTAGAAGCTCGTCGTGTAGCGGCCGCTGCCGTTCGAGTTGATCGTCATGCCGCCGTAGACGACCTCCTGCCCGCCGTTGCCGTCGACGTCCGTGACCGACAGCGAGTGGGCGCCGCGGCCCTCCCACTGTGATCCGGCGGCATCGCTGTCGAACATCCAGCGCAGGGACAACGCGCCGTTCCGGAAGTCCCAGGCCGCGATCCTGGACTGCGCGTAGTAGCCGCGCCCCATGATGATGGTGGGACGCTGGCCGTCGAGGTAGGCCGTGCCCGCCAGGTAGCGCTCGCTGCGGTTCCCGTAGTTGTCGCCCCAGTCGCTGACGTTGCCGCGGGCCGGCTGGAAGCTCGCCGTGGCGCGAATGGCGCCCGTGAGGCCGTCGAAGACGGTCAGGTACTCGGGCCCGGTGATGACGTGGCCGTCCGAGTTCCGGTGGTCCGCGCTGGCGTTGCCGACGACCTGTCCGGTTCCGCTCACGCTGCCGTCGCCGGTCTTCACGGCCACCTCGGCGCGCCCGTCGCCGTCGTAGTCGAACACCTGGAACTGCGTGTAGTGCGCCCCCGCGCGGATGTTGCGGCCGAGGTCGATGCGCCACAGACGCTGGCCGTTCAGCCGGTAGGCGTCGAGCAGCACCGGCCCCGTGAAGCCGGTCTGCGAGTTGTCCTTCTGGTTCGAGGGGTCCCACTTCACGACGTACTCGTACTCGCCGTCGCCATCCACGTCGCCGACGCTCACGTCGCCGGTGCTGTAGGTGTAGCTGCTGCCCATGACCGTCCCGCCGGAGGGGAGCTGCAGCGGGATCTCGAGGTACTGGCGGGTGGGCGCGTTCGCCGGCAGCGTGAAGGACGTGCTCGCCGCCTGCTCCACGCCGCCGACCACCGGCCGCACGAAGTACTGGTTCGCCTGGCCCAGGCTGGCCGTGGTGTCCACGTAGTTCGTGGTGGCGGTGATCGGCGACGCGTTGAGCCTCGTCGTGGTGCCGCCGATCGTCCGATAGACGTTGAATCCGATCCCGGAGGGGTCGTTCCCGTGGAGACGCCAGCCCACGTAGACCTGGGCCGAGCCGGTGCGGACCGCGACGACGCCGCGGCCCAGCCTTTCCATCACGTACTGCGCGGGAGCGGGTGCGGCGCAGAAGCAGACCGCGAGCACCCATGGCGTGAGGACGAGCCGGGTCTTCATGCTCCCTCCTTCCTGGTGCGACGCAGGAAGCCGTACCCGCCGCGGAGGGACCGCGGGCCGGGGGGGGCAGGGTCGAATCTAGGGCGCGCCAGGTGGTCTGACCACTGGTCGTCGTGACATAGCCGATCGACACGTACGCCTGGCACATGGGTTGCTCCTCTCAGGTCCCGAGGAGAAAAGTGATGGCGACGGCGGCCCTTCGACGGAACGATACGCAGCCCCTCACCAACATCGGCGACGTCGAGCGCGTCGGGTCGGTCGCCCTCGGCATGGTCTTCGTGATGGCGGGCCTGCGCCGCCATTCCCTGGCGGGCCGGACGGCCGCGGCCGTGGGATCCGCGCTCGTCGCGAGGGGGGTTACAGGCCGCTGCCCGGTGTCCGCGAGGCTGGCGCGCCGGCTCGAGTCGTACCGCCGGCCGGTGCGCGTGGTGGAGGCGATGCAGGTCTCGGTCCCGCCGGCGGAGGCCTACCGCGCGTGGCGGGACCTGGAGCGGCTCCCGCGGTTCATGAAGCACATCACGTCGGTCACCACCGTCGATGGCACGTCCCATTGGACCGCCCAGTTCAGCGGCCTGCCGCCGGTCGAGTGGGACGCGGAGATCGTGCGGGACGTGCCGGGCGAGGTGCTCTCCTGGCGCTCGCGGAACGACGACCAGCCGCTCGAGAACTCGGGGAGCGTCACCTTCTTCGACCTGGGCCCTCGCGGGACCGGCCTGCGTGTCGAGATCGGCTACTACCCGCCGGCGGGGCCGCTCGGCCAGGCGGTGGCGCGCCTCTTCAGCCCGGTGACGGAGCGGCAGGTGCGCGAGGACGTGCGGCGCTTCAAGAGCTTGCTGGAGGCGGGAGAGATCCCGACCACCGCGGGGCAGCCCAGCGGAGCGGCTCGGCAGGGGGAGAGAGGACGATGAAGGCGGCCTGCTGGTTCGGCGTGGGCGACGTGCGCGTGGAGGACGTTCCCGACCCCGTCCTGCTCAATCCGCGCGACGCGATCGTGAAGGTCACTCTTTCCGCGATATGCGGATCCGACCTTCATCTCTACAACGGGTACATTCCGACAATGGCCGAGGGGGACATCCTCGGGCACGAGTTCATGGGGGAGGTGGTCGAGAAGGGCGAGGGGGTCAGGAACCTCCAGATCGGCGACCGTGTGGTGGTGCCGTTCACGATCGCCTGCGGGGCCTGCTTCTTCTGCAAGCGCGGGCTGGTGTCCCTGTGCGACAACTCGAACCCCAACGCCTGGATGGCCGAGAAGCTCTACGGCTACTCGGGCTCGGGCCTGTTCGGCTATTCCCACATGATGGGCGGCTACGCGGGCGGGCAGGCACAGTACGTGCGCGTGCCCTTCGCGGACGTCGGACCGGTGAAGGTCCCGGCCGGCCTCACGGACGAGCAGGTGCTCTTCCTCTCCGACATCTTCCCGACCGGCTACATGGCGGCGGAGAACTGCGGCATCCAGGACGGCGACGTCATCGCGGTCTGGGGATGTGGGCCGGTCGGCCTCATGGCCATCCGCAGCGCGTTCCTGCTCGGCGCGTCGAGGGTGATCGCGATCGACGAGGTGGCTCCGCGGCTGGAGGCCGCGCGCCGCATCGGCGCGGAGACGATCGACTTCGGGACCGAGGAGCCCTCCGTGGTCGAGCGGCTCCATCAGCTCACCTACGGCCTGGGGCCGGACGCGTGCATCGACGCGGTCGGCCTGGAAGCCCACGGCCACTCGCTGATCGCGGCCTACGACCGCGTGAAGCAGGCCCTCCGGCTCACGACCGACCGGCCTCTCGCGCTCCGTCAGGCCATCCAGGCCTGCCGCAAGGGGGGCACCGTGTCGGTGCCGGGCGTCTACGGCGGGTTCATCGACAAGGCACCGGTGGGCGCCTTCTTCTCGAAGGGCCTGACCCTCAAGGGCGGACAGACCCACGTTCATCGCTACCTCGCGCCGCTGCTCTCGCGGATCGAGCGCGGCGAGGTGGACCCGTCCTTCGTCATCAGCCACCGCATCGGCATCGACGAGGTACCCGAGGCCTACGCGACGTTCGAGCGCAAGGCCGACGACGCGATCAAGTACGTCCTCAGACCCTGAATCGGAGGTTCCCCATGGCGGCAACGAATCGTCCATTGGCAGTGGTGACGGGTGCGTCCACCGGCATCGGCTACGAGCTGGCGGAGTGCTGCGCCCAGCACGGCTTCGCGCTCGTCATTGCCGCCGACGAGCCCGAGATCCGGACGGCCGCGGCCAGGCTGCGCGCCTACGGCACGGACGTCACCGAAGTGGAGGCGGACCTGGCCACCTCGGAAGGCATCGCCGCCCTGTACGAGGCGGTGGACGGCCGGCCAGTGGATGCCCTGCTGGCCAACGCGGGCCGGGGCCTGGGGGGCGCCTTCCTGGACCAGGACTTCGAGGAGGCCCGGCACGTCATCGAGACGAACATCACGGGCACGATCGAGCTGATCCAGCGCATCGGTCGCGACATGCGCCGTCGGGGCCACGGCCGCGTGCTGATCACGGGCTCGATCGCGGGCTTCATGCCCGGTTCGTTCAGCGCCGTGTACAACGGGACCAAGGCGTTCATCGACTCCTTCTCCCACGCGCTGCGCAACGAGCTCAAGGACACCGGCGTGACCGTGACCTGCCTCATGCCGGGGGCCACGGAGACGGAGTTCTTCGAACGGGCCGGCATGATGGACACGAAGGTGGGAACGCAGGAGAAGGACGATCCCGCCGACGTGGCGAGGACCGGCTTCGACGCCATGATGCGCGGCGACGCGGACGTGGTGAGCGGGTTCAAGAACAAGGTGCAGTCGGCCCTGGCCAACGTCACCCCGGCCCCGGTCCTGGCCGAGCAGCACCGGAAGATGGCCGAGCCCGGGACGGCGAAGAAGGGCTGACGTCGATGCGCGAGCCTGCCAGGAGGACGTGCCGCGGGGCCGCGGCGGGAGCGGCAGGCGGGGCGGCCGGCTCGGCGGCGATGACGGCTTCGCTGGCCCTGCTGAGGCACGGCCTCCACCGCTCACGGCGCGTGCGTCATGCGCAGCACTCCCTGTTGCGAGGCACGAGGTCGAGCGAGTGGACGTCCCAGGTCCCGGGCGGCCGGGACGACGCCACGGTTCGCGCGGCCACGCGCGCCTACCGATTGCTCTTCCGCCGACGGCTGGGACGTCGCGCGCGGCGGTGGGCGGGCCCGTTGATGCACTACGCCTTCGGCGCTGCGGTCGGGGGGATCTACGGAGCGCTCGCTGCGAGGACGCCTCAGGTCGAGCGAGGCCGTGGCCTGGCGTTCGGGACGGCGGTCTGGCTGGCCGCCGACGAGGTGCTCGACCCGGTTCTGGGGCTCACGGAGCCGCCTTGGCGCAACCCGTGGTACGTGCACGCCTGGGCGCTCGGCGCGCACCTGGTCTATGGCGCCACCACCGATCTCGTGCGGCGCCGCCTGGCCCCGGCCGCGCCGGGCTGATCGCGTCTTCACGCCGGCCCGGTCAGCCGCCCCTGCCCGCCCTCTATACTGATTCGGGGCACCTGCGCCCCGACATCCGCGAGGTTCGCGTGGCTGAGGTGTCCGCGCTCACCGACGAGCAGCTGCTGGATCGACTGCAGCGCGCCGCCTTCGGGTACTTCGAGCAGGCCACCAACCCGGCCAACGGCCTCGTCGCCGATACCTCGCGGGAGGGCTCGCCCGTGAGCATCGCGGTGGTGGGGTTCGCGTTCGCGGCCTACCCCTCGGCTGTGGAGCGCGGATGGTTGACGCGGGCCGACGCCGTGACGCGCACCCTCGCTGCCCTTCGCTTCCTCGAGGCCAGCGACCAGAGCGGCAGCCCGCGGGCGACCGGCTACAAGGGGTTCTACTACCACTTCCTCGACCGGACCACCGGCGCCCGCGTCTGGAGCTCCGAGCTGTCGATGATCGACACCGCGCTGCTGATCGCCGGTGCGTTGACCGCGCGCATGTACTTCGACTCCAGCCGCCCCGAGGAGGCCGAGCTGCGCGAGCGGGCGGACGGGATCTACCGCCGGGTCGACTGGCGCTGGGCGCAGGGCGACTCGCCCACGATCACGCAGGGCTGGAAGCCCGAGTGCGGGTTCCTGCACTACGGATGGGAGGGCTACAGCGAGGCGATCCTGCTGTACGTGCTCGCGCTGGGCTCGCCGACGCACCCCCTCGACGACGACTGCTACCGCGCGTGGACGGCGACGTACCAGTGGGAGAACCTCTACGGCCACGACGTCCTCTACGCGGGGCCGCTCTTCGTCCACCAGTTCTCGCACGCCTGGATCGACCTGCGCGGCATCCGGGACCGGTTCATGCGCGAGAAGGGCTCGGACTACTTCGAGAACAGCCGGCGCGCGACGTACGTGCAGCGCGAGTATGCACGGCGCAACCCGAACGAGTTCGCCGGGTACGGGGAGGACTGCTGGGGCTTGACCGCCGGCGCCGGACCGGCCGACGACGTGCCCGACGTGGCTCGCGAGCCGGCCCGCTGGTTCGGCTACACCGCGCGGGGAGTGCCGTACGGGCCGGACGACGGGACCCTCTCCTGCGCGGGCGTGCTGGGCTCGCTGCCGTTCGCCCCCGAGATCGTGCTGCCCGCGGTACGGAGCAT
>JAICEW010000251.1 GCA_025923995.1 Vicinamibacteria bacterium
GTGCTGCGCCGGATCGCGCGGCCGGGGGACACCGTGGCCCGGCTGGGCGGAGACGAGTTCGCGGTGCTCATGGAGGACCTGGAGGGCCCGAGCGACATCGAGCGCACCGCCGCCGCGCTGGAGGACGCGCTGGCCTCACCCTTCACGCTGGGCACGCAGGACGTGTTCGTGACCGCGACCACGGGCATCGCCGTCTCGGAGGAGGGGTACGAGCGCGCCGAGGACGCGCTGCGCGACGCGCACACCGCGATGCACCACCGCAAGACGCACGCGCCGGGCGGGCACCAGGTCTTCGACCGCTCGATGCACAGCCTCGCGCTGCGCACGCTCGAGCTCGAGCGCGACCTGCGCCGCGCGGTCGAGCGGGAGGAGTTCCTGCTCCACTACCAGCCGATCGTCGAGCTCGCCACCGGCCGTATCGCGGGATTCGAGGCGCTGGTGCGCTGGGAGCACCCGCAGCACGGCCTCGTCTCGCCGCTGGAGTTCATCCACCTGGCGGAGGAGACCGGGCTCATCTTCGCGATCGGGCGCTGGGCGCTGCGCGAGGCCTGCCGCGAGATGGGGGATCTGCTGCGCGGCTCGGAGGCGGACGTCACCGTGAACGTGAACCTGTCCAGCCGCCAGTTCTCGCAGCCGGACCTGGTCGAGCAGATCCAGGACGCGCTGCGGCAGGGCAGCCTGCCGGCCCAGCGCCTGAAGCTCGAGATCACCGAGAGCGTGATCATGGAGAACGCCGAGTCCGCCATCGGCGTGCTGCACCGGCTGAAGGACCTGGGCGCCTCGCTCGGCATCGACGACTTCGGCACCGGCTACTCGTCGCTGAGCTACCTCCTGCGCTTCCCGGCCGACACGCTCAAGATCGACCGCTCGTTCATGTGGGCGATGGGGGACGGCGGCCGGAACGCCCAGATCGTGCGGACCATCATCGTGCTCGCGCACAGCCTGCAGATGGCGGTGGTGGCCGAGGGGGTGGAGACCGAGGAGCAGCGGGCCCAGCTGGTGGCGCTGGAGTGCCGCTACGGGCAGGGGTATCTCTTCTCGCGTCCGGTGGACGGCGAGCGCGCGCGTGCGATGCTGGCGGAAGAGGCCCGCCGGCGCGCGACCGCGGCTTCCTAAGGAGCCCGCCTTGGACCAGGACATCCTGCTGTGGATCAACCGGCACTCCTCCCCCTGGCTGGACGAGCTCTTCTTCCGCTCCCACCTCATGGGAACGCTGCCCTTCTGCGCGGCGCTGGTGGTCGCGGTGGCGGGCTGGCACCTGCGGCGCCACGAGCCGCGTCCGGCGGCGGTGTGGGTGGTGCTCGGCCTCTCGACGTACGTCGTCCAGGTGACCCTGAAGGCGATAGTCGACCGCGGCCGGCCCGAGCTGTGGGACCGCCTCGTGCTCACGGGCAGCAGCTCGTTCCCCAGCGGCCACGCGGTCGCGGGCGCGACGTTCTACCCGCTGCTGGCCTGGTCGCTCTCGCGCTTCGCGCCGCGGTGGCGCGTGCTGTGGTGGGTCCTGGGCATCGGGCTGGGCTTCTTCGTCGGGTTCGGCCGGCTGTACCTGGGCGTGCACTGGCCGAGCGACGTGCTGGCGGGCTGGGCGATCGGCGCCGGACAGACCATCATGGGGCTCACGTGGCTCGCGCGCCGCGAGCGGATGACCGTGCCCGCGCCCGACGAGGGCCCGAGCGGGGAGGAGGTGTCGACATGAGTGCGTGGACGGCCCTGCTGGACGAGCTGTCCCGGATGCCGGCCGAGCTGGAGCGGGCCGTCGACCAGGTGCCCGCGAGCCACCTGGGCTACCGGCCCGAGTCCTGGGGCGGCTCCCCGGGAGAGCCCTTCGCGCCCATCGAGCACGTGTGCCACGTGCGCGACATCGAGCGGGACGGCTACCACGTGCGCATCGTGCGGATGCTCGAGGAAACGAACCCGTCGCTGGTCTCGATCGACGGGGACGACCTGGCGAAGAAGCGCCGCTACGTGCAGGAGGACGTGACGGCCGCGCTGTCGACGTTCCGCTCCGCCCGGGCCCGGACCCTCACGCTGCTGCGCGGCCTGGACGACGAGGCGCTCGCACGGGAGGGCTTCTTCGCGGAGTACGGGCCGCTCACGCTGCGCGGGCTCGTCCACTACCTGCGCGCCCACGACCAGCAGCACCTGGCCTGCCTCCAGTGGCTGGCGGGCAAGATCGCGTCGGAGACGAGCCCTCCGGAGCCGGTGTGAGCGCTCCCTGCCTGCTGCTGATCGACGTCCAGCGCGGCTTCGACGAGCCGCGCTGGGGCACGCGCAACAACGCCGCGGCCGAGTCGAACCTGGCGCGCCTGCTGGCGGCCTGGCGCGGCGCCGGCCGGCCGGTCGTCCACGTGCGCCATCACTCGCGCGAGCCGCAGTCGCCGCTGCGTCCGGGCCAGCCCGGCGCGGACTTCAAGCCCGAAGCGCAGCCGGCGGCCGGCGAGCCGGTCTACACCAAGGACGTCAACAGCGCGTTCATCGGGACGACGCTCGACGCCGACCTGCGCGCGCGGGGGATCGACCAGCTGGTCGTCGCCGGACTCACCACCGACCACTGCGTGAGCACGACCGTGCGCATGGCCGGCAACCTCGGCTACCGCGTCTGGGTCGCGGCCGACGCCTGCGCGACGTTCGACCGCCGTGACTACCGCGGAGGCGCGCTCGGAGCCGACGAGGTCCACCGGGCCGCGCTCGCGAGCCTCCACGACGAGTTCGCGACCGTGGCCGACACGGACGCGCTGGCGACGCGCGCGGATTTCTAGAACGACGCGCGCAGCGTCATCAGGAACTCGTCGGGCCGGAACGTGCGCGCGCGCCCGATCCCCTTCACGAGCGCGTACTCCGCGGTCAGGTCGACGCCGGTGACGATCCCGAAGCGGAGCCCGAAGTCCCACTTCTCCCAGTCCCAGCCGACCGACTGGCCCGGGAACTCGCGCGGCGAGTCGAAGTCGTTGCGGATCTCCGAGTAGCGCACGACCGGCTGGATCCAGTTGCCGACCGACGCGTCCTTGTAGGCGAACAGGCCGTTGAGGGAGATCACGTACGCCGCCTCCACCTCGAAGCCGTGCCGGGGAAGCTCGGCGATCTCCTGGTCGACGTACTGCGCGAACAGGCGCAGCCCCCACATGCGTGCCTCCAGGTTGCCGCCGGCCTCGCGCTTGTCGTTGCCCGAGAACGGCAGCGGCACGCCGGCGCCGCGCAGGATGTCGAGGTCGCCTTCGTAGAACGTGCCGCGGATGCGCGCCTCGTCCTGCATCTCGCGCTGGAAGTACCAGCCCAGCAGGTCGAGGCCCCACTCGGAGTCGCCGAAGCGCGCTCCCAGGCCGCCGCCCACCTCGAAGCGGTCCGAGACGTTGAGGTCAGCGGGCTTGGCGTCGTAGAGGATGGGGAAGCCGGACTCGTAGACCGGGTGCACGTCGCCGGGCACCCGCTCGGGCGTGCCGTTGTCGCCGGCCAGCGCGTTCACGTCGCGGAAGAAGACGGGGTTGCCGTTGCCGACCATGCCGCGCCAGTACACGTGGCGGCCGAAGCTGCCGCCGGCCTCCAGCTGGGGCTGCTCGAAGCGCCCCACCGCGGTGCCCCACAGCCCGTAGCTCTCCAGCCGCCGCGTGACCTGCTTGGAGAAGCGCGGGGCCAGGCCGAACAGCACGTAGAGCGTGGTGCCCGGCTGGGCCTGCAGTGACTCGTACTTGTCGCCGAAGCGCACCCAGGCCTGGCGCAGGAACACCCGGTCGTCGGAGCTGGTGGGGTTGCGGTTGTAGAGGTCGTAGAAGTGCACCTCGACCTTGGCGGACACGCCTCCGCCCAGCTCGCCCTCGGCGACCAGGTTGGCGGTCGACACCTCGAACGACTTGCCCTCCGCCACCGTGCGCGCGAACACCGCCGTCTGCCCGGGCGGGATGAAGCTGGGCGGGAACGGGAAGTTGAGCCGCAGCTCCTCGGGCTGCGAGTCGCGGAAGTGCGCCTTGATCTCGCCGCCGATGCGGAACCGCTTGTTCGAGGGCTCCTGCTCCGGCTCCGGCGCGGGCGTCTCCTGCTCGCCGGCCACGACCTCCTGCGCGCGGGCCGGCGGCGCGGCGAGCACGACGGCCAGGAGCGCGGCACCGGCTGGGAACAGAGGGTTCATCGATCGTCCTTTCTCGTGGGTCCCGCGTCACACGTGCACGCGCATCAGCAGGCGGTCCAGGTCCCCGGCCGTCGCCGGCCGCTGCAGGCGCGACTTGGCCAGGCAGGTGAGGATGATCTGGGCGAGCGCTTCCGGCAGGTCGGGCCGGCGCAGCCGCGGGTTGGGCGGCGTCTCGTTCAGGTGCATGCGCATGATCTCGTACACGTCCCGGTCGTTGAACGGGCAGGTCCCCGTGAACAGCTCGTACATCACGACGCCCGCCGAGTAGATGTCGCTGCGCTCGTCCACCTCGCCGCCGCGCGCCTGCTCCGGGCTCATGTAGAGCGGCGTGCCCGCCGAGGTGCCCACCACCTGCTCCCCCTGGTGCCGTTGCCGAGCCACGCCGAAGTCCATGAGCTTCACCACGCCGTTGCCCATGACCATCACGTTCTGCGGCTTCAGGTCCCCGTGGACGATGCCCGCCTTGTGCACCGCCTGCAGGCCGCGGCAGACCTGCTTCGCGATCGTGAGCGCGGGCGTGATCTCGATGCGGCGCCCCAGGTCCAGCATCTCGCGCAGGGTGGTGCCCGCCACGTACTCCATGGTCAGGAAGCGGACACCGTCCGACTCGCCGAAGTCGTGCACGCGGACCACGTTCGGGTGCGTGATCAGCCGCGCCAGCTTGATCTCCTGGCGGAGCCGCTCGGTCAGGTTCGCGTCGTGCGCGTCGGCCTTCAGGGTCTTGAGCGCGACCTCGTCGTCGAGGTCCTTGTCGCACACGCGGAAGACCTGTCCCATGCCGCCCTGGCCCAGCGCGGACAGGATCGTGTACCGGTTGGGGAAGGTGTGGCCGACCTCGAGCCCGCTCGCGGCCGGCTCCGCGGCCACGGCGCCCGTGCGCTTGCCGCCGGTGATGTCGCCGGGGCGGCGCTGCAGGTCGGCCACCAGCTGCTCGAGCTCGGCCTTGGCCTTGAGCTCTCCGACCATCGTGCCGAACGCGTGCGCCAACGCACCCACCTCGCCGCCCGCCGCCGCCGGCAGCGGCGCGTCGAGCTGCCCGCGCCCGACGGCGTCCGCGGCGTCCGCCAGCTGCCGGATGGGACGCGCGAGGCCACGCGCGAGCGCGAACGAGATGGGGATCGACACCAGCAGGATGAGCGCGCCCATCGCCAGCAGGCTCTCGCGGATGCGCTGGAACGCGGCCAGCTCGGCCTGCTTGGACCGGGCCACCAGCAGGGCGGCGATGGGATCGCCGCCGCCCGACCGGATGGGCATGAGCGTGCCCAGGTAGCGCTCGCCCTTGAGGTCCATCTCGACCGGGCCGACCGGCACGCCCTTCACGAACAGCGCGTCGACGGCTCCCGGCGTCGAGGACACCGCGGCGGCCACCGCCGGGCCGTCCAGCGTCCGCGTGCTGGCCAGGTTCTGCAGCGCGGGGCGCTCGTCGCGCGGGGCGACGTTGCCGAGGAACGCCGCCTCGCCGTTGGTGATGCGCGCCACCTCGCTGGCCCGCTCGGCGTCGATCGCGAACGAGGCGGCGATGACGCCGTTGAGGCGGATCTCGTCCCCCGTGCCCTGCACGACGGGCGAGGACGCGACCAGGGAGAGCACGCGGCCGCTGCGCAGCTCCAGGATGTGCGCGGAGGCCTCGGTGAGGTGGGCGAGCGGATCGCGCACCCACGTCACATCGGAGAAATCGCGCCCGGCCTCCTCGCCCGCGGCCCGGTCGCTGCGCGCGATGAGCAGCCCCTGGGCGTCGAAGAAGAAGACGGTGTTGGCTCCCAGGTTCTCGGCGAACTCGGCGCCGGTGTCGCGGAACGTCTCGGTGGTGGCGCCGGTCTCGGCGAGCAGGGCCTTGGTCCCGGGCTCCTCGGCCAGCGACCGCATCTGCCCGCGCTTGGCGCCGGCCTGCGACTCGCGATACCCGTCCCAGATCGACGGCACCGCCTGCAGGTCGGCGCGGATCTTCTCCTCCGCGATGCGCGACGCGCGCCAGCTGGCGAACGTGATGCCCGAGCCGATGGTGACGACGAGCAGCGCGGCGGCGGCCAGGAACAGGCGGGTGGCGAGGCTCAGGCCGCGCCGCTTCGTCTCCGACGCCTCGAGCGCGGCCATGCGGGCCGCGCCGGTCGTGGTCCCGCGGGGCGTCGCCCCGCTCGGCCGCTCAGTAGCGGTCGACATCCCGCGTGACCGGAGGGTAGTCGCGCCCGAGCTTGTTCTTGTGCTGGATGCGCCGGTAGCCCGATCCGTCCAGGACGACGCCCAGCGTGCGCCGCCGTCCGGACTCCAGGTCGACCGGGAACGACTTCTCGCCCCCCCGCTCGTTCCACACCTCGACCGTGCGGCGCCCCGGAGGCAGCCCGGTCAGGCGAAAGGTGCCGGTATCGTCGGTGGTGGTGAAGGCCGCGTCGTCCAGCACCCGCACGTACCCGGCCATGTCGGGGTGGATGTTGCAGTAGACGCGCACCAGCCCCGCCTTGTTGAAGCGCACCGAGCGCGAGGCGCCGTTGCGGTAGAGGCCCAGGTCGAACTCGCTGCCGGCGGTCCGGCTGAAGACGTTGTGGAAGACCTTGTCCACGTTGGGGAACGTCACGAGCGCGCCCTGCGCCACCGCGATCACGTGGGGCGTGAAGCGCTTCTGCGAGGAGGACATGGAGGGCGTCGGGCCCGGCCGCGCGTGGGGGAGGCCGCCGATCCACACGACGCTGCCGGCGGCGGGCGTCTTCTGGCCGTCGGCCCCGACCAGCTCCACCTTGCCGGCCAGCTCGGCCGGTGGCGGCGGCGTCGGGGGAGCAGGGGCCTGCGGAGCCACTGCGGCCAGGGCCAGCACGAAGATCGGAATCTTCAAGGCGCCTCGCGACCTTCCGGGACCAACCGCTCGCTCGGGAAACGGCAGGATGGTAGCACGGGCGGGGTTCTCCTCCGTAAGATGCTGTTCGGGCTCGGTTTGTCGGCTGCCGGCTTCCGTGTACAATACGCACACGGCGCGCCTTCCGGATTCGCGCTGTTCCTGCTCAAGAGGCACCAAGGAAGTGATCGTCAGGGAAGTCCTCTCCAACGGTCTCACCCTGCTCACCGAGTCGATGCCCCACGTGCGCAGCGTGGCGGTCGGGGTCTGGCTCAAGCGCGGCAGCCGCCACGAGGCCGACGAGGTCTCGGGCATCAGCCACTTCATCGAGCACATGGTGTTCAAGGGCACCAGCCACCGCACCGCGGAGGTGATCGCGGCGCAGGTGGACTCGATCGGCGGCCACATGGACGCGTTCACCGCGAAGGAGTACGCGTCCTTCCACCTGAAGGTGCTGGACGAGCACCTCCCGCTCGCGATCGACATCCTGGGGGACATCGTCCTGCACCCGCTGTTCGACCCCGCGGAGATGGCCAAGGAGAAGAAGGTCATCTTCGAGGAGATCAACATGGTGGAGGACACGCCGGACGACCTGGTGATGGAGCGCTTCTCCCAGGCCTTCTGGCCCGACCACCCGCTGGGCCGGCCGATCCTGGGCACCAAGCGCAGCGTGAACGCGCTCAAGCGCGAGCAGCTCGCGA
Source organism: Vicinamibacteria bacterium (assembly GCA_025923995.1). Lineage (GTDB taxonomy): Bacteria > Acidobacteriota > Vicinamibacteria > Fen-336 > Fen-336 > JAICEW01. The sequence goes on from JAICEW010000251.1 coordinate 7,652, forward strand.
GCTTCTTCAAGCAGGTCTACCGGCCCGCCAACATCGTGGTGGCGGCGGCCGGGCACCTCGAGCACCAGCCGACGTCCGAGCTGGTGCGCCGGCACTTCGGCGCGCTGGAAGCGGGCGGCGACCGGCGCAACGGCCATCCGCCGCGCCCCCGGCCGGTGGTGGTGACGCGCTCGAAGAAGGAGCTCGAGCAGGTCCACGTCTGCCTGGGCGCGCCCGCGTACCCCCAGGGCCACGACGACCGCTATGGCGCGTACATCCTGAACACGGTGCTGGGCGGCAGCATGTCCTCGCGCCTGTTCCAGAACGTGCGCGAGCGGCGCGGCCTCGCGTACTCGATCTCGTCGGGCATCGCGGCCTACTCGGACGCGGGCGTGCTCAGCGTCTACGCGGGCACCAGCCTCGACTCGGTCGACGAGGTCGTGCGCCTCACCGTCGAGGAGCTGCGCCGCCTGAAGGGCGAGCGCCTGCCCGACGAGGAGCTGCGCCGGGCCAAGGACCACCTGAAGGGGAGCCTCATGCTGTCGCTCGAGAACACGGGCAGCCGCATGAGCCATCTCGCGCGGCAGGAGATCTACTTCGGCCGCCAGTTCGGCCTCGACGAGCTGCTCTCCGGTATCGAGTCGGTGCAGGCGGACGACGTCCAGCGCATCGCGAACGGCCTGTTCAAGGGCGAGCTGGCGATGAGCCTGCTGGGCAACCTCGGCCGCTACCGGCCCAAGGCCGCGGCGCTTCGCGTCTAGGATTTTCCCTCGGTCGGACCCCGTCGGGCTTTACAGGCCGGCTATCATGGGGTGGATGCGGCGTGCCCTCCTACCGCTGGTGCTCGTGCTCGGTCTCGCCGGGTGCGGAGAGGAGCGCCCGACGGCGCCCTCGTCGGCCGTGGTCTCGATCACCGTGTCGCCGACGCCGGTGCCCGTTCGAGTGGCCTGCCAGGAAGTCCTGCCGGGCCAGCCGCCGCCGGCCAACTGCTTCATCTCGCTCGACCCGATCATCACGCTCAACGAGACCGCGGGCGTCGGCGGCCGCGCCGAGAGCATCGAGGTGATCGTCCGCGATCTCGGGACCGGCCAGGACCAGACGCGCGTGGTGCTGGATCGGGCGTGGATCGTGGGCCAGGCGGGCACCGACCGCATCGATCCGTTCGGCCGGCTGGCCTTCCAGGCGGTCGTGCGCGAGTACCCGATCCCGTACGGACGGCCGAACCTGGCCGTGGTCCTCTCGGTGCGCTTCGTGGACGACCGCGGCAACGTGCTCCTGCCCGCCGTCCAGATCAACGTCGCGTGAGCCTGCGCTTCCGCGTGCTCGGCTCGGGCAGCACGGGCAACGCCACCCTCGTCGAGGGCGGCGGCGTGCGCATCCTACTCGACGCGGGCCTGGGCCCGCGCGAGCTGGCGGAGCGGCTGCAGTCGGTCGGCGTGGACCCGGCCAGCGTGGACGCGCTGTTCCTCTCGCACGAGCACCAGGACCACGCGCGCGGCGCCGTCTCCTTCTCGCGCAAGTGGGGCGTGCGCATCTGCGGCAGCCGCGGGACCTACGCCGCCATGGGCCTGGGCGCCGAGGACTTCGCCGGCTACGACGTGCTGGAGGCGGACAAGCCGCGCGCGGTGGGCTCGCTGACGGTCCGGGGCGTGCCCGTGCCGCACGACGCGGCCGGCCCGTTCGCGTTCGTGGTGGCGAACGGGAGCACGTCGCTGGGGCACGCGACCGACTTCGGCCACGTGAGCCGCACGTTCGTCGAGGCGTTCCGCGACTGCGACGCGGTGCTCGTCGAGTCCAACCACGATCCGGATCTCCTGCGCCGCGGCGACTATCCGTGGTCGCTCAAGGAGCGCATCCTCGGGCCGCGCGGCCACCTCTCGAACCAGGACGTCGCGCGCTTCGTCGCGCAGGGGCTGGCCGAGACCTGCCGCACGCTCGTGCTCGCGCACCTGTCGCAGAAGAACAACCATCCCGAGCTGGCCCAGGGGTGCATCGAGGGCGCGCTCGCCCGTCGGGGGCGGACCGAGGTGAAGGTCGCCATCACCGACGCGGACGGGACCGGCTGGGTCGAGGTCGGAACGCCTCCTCCGCCTGGCCAGTCGGGCGGCGGCAAACAGCTGCGGCTGTTCTGAGTCGCGCTCGAGCCATCCGTCCCGGGACGGGATTGAGCCGTCTGTGACTCAACCGGCCGCGCGGCCGGTTGA